>NZ_CAKQVD010000004.1 GCF_934277605.1 uncultured Anaerotignum sp. | reverse complement strand
AAAGTCCCTCCCACAGGCTTACCCCCATGGGAAGGACTTTCCTTTTTCTATTTTATTCTTCCGAAATAACATCTTCTGTCTGTGTTTCCTGCATTTCCTCCGGTTCCTCTCCCTTTTCCAAGGGCACCAGCTCTCTGTAAAATGCTGCGTGTGCCGCCGCTCTGTAAGGTGTCAGCCATAAATCCCCAATGCCGAATGTAAAAACAGATAAAATCATCCAGCCGATAAAGCTGATTTCCATGCAAAACAGCCGCCACTTATTCCCCTCCATCAATTCTTTGGAACGGGTAATGGCGTCCTTCGCCTTCATCTCCGGATGCTCCGCCAAAATAAAGCTTGTCAGGGAATAACGATAAGCCGCAATAATCCCCGGAATGATGAACAGCAGCGTCCAGCCAAGGATATACAGCATTTGCAATAAGCCTGCCGCAAGCATTGTGCGCCATTGCCGAAAATACCGAAACAGCATTTCCACGCCGCCAATCTCGCCATCAATCAAATCCATATTGAATTTCATATAGCCAACCATAACAATCATTCCAATCAGCATTCGCACAAGCCAGCCAAGCATGATAAGAACACTAAGCCCAACAAGAAGGGTTCCTCCTGCAATCATATCTAACAGGTGCAGGGATTGCCCCAATGCCTCAAGGGCGATCTGAAGGTCGCCGCCCTCAAAGCTCAATGTAATCTTTGGCAGTCCCATGCCTGTATAGCCGCCCAAAACCACCGCAAGAAAACCAATCCCGATTGCAAGTCCCCAGCGTCCCTTCAACGCCGCTCTGGCCTCTGCCCGAAAATCCGCCGCACACCTCATGCCGTTGTCCCCCTCTCGAAAAATAACCTTTTTCTTTCAGCATAGCAGAGAACATTCTTCGACACAATAGCACAACCCAATTCTTAAGAAAATCTTAGAAAATCCGTATAAATATCAAAACTTCTCCCAGTATTTCGGGATATTTTTTTCCGCAACCGCATCCAGATAGGAATCCGCAATCTCGAAAATTTCTTCCTCGTCCTTGATTTTCAGAAAAACACCGTTCTTGTCGGCAACAATATCCTTATGCTTGCCCTTGTTTTTCTCAATCCATTCCCGAAATTCCTTTTCCCATCTGTCTACCACCGCTTCGCCCTCCTCATAGCAAAGCAGCTCATCCTTCACATCCGCAATCACTTCGTTTATCTTTAATTTCATTTTGCTCTCCTTTCAATTCTCAGGCGGTGTCATGCCGAAATGAGCATAGCCAAGCCTTGTCACCACACGCCCTCTCGGGGTGCGCTGAATATACCCAAGCTGCAATAAATACGGCTCATAAACATCCTCAATCGTATCGGATTCCTCATTGATGGATGCCGCAAGGGTATCCAAACCAACGGGCCCTCCGCCGAATTTTTCAATCATCGTCAAAAGCATTTTCCGATCCGTCTGGTCAAGCCCCATTTTATCAATATCCAGTAAATCCAAGGCAAATTTTGCCACTTCCTCCGTAATCACGCCCGCATAACGCACCTGCGCAAAATCCCGCACACGCTTAAGCATACGGTTTGCCAATCGGGGTGTCCCACGGGAACGGCGGGCAATCTCCTCCGCACCGCTTTCCTCCAGCTCCACCTGCAGCACCTGCGCAGAACGGTGCAAAATGCACTTCAAATTCTCCACATTGTATGGCTCCAACCGCTGCACCACGCCGAATCTGTCACGCAAGGGGGCAGTCAGAAGTCCAATCCTTGTGGTTGCGCCAATCAGCGTAAACCGTGGCAAATCCAGCCGCACCGAGCGTGCCCCCGGGCCCTTGCCAATCATAATATCAATCACAAAATCCTCCATCGCAGGATAAAGGATTTCCTCAATCATGCGGTTCAGCCGATGGATTTCATCAATAAAAAGAATATCCCCCTCGCCAAGACTGTTCAGCACCGCCGCCATGTCGCCGGGGCGTTCAATCGCAGGGCCGGAGGTCGTCTTGATATGCACGCCCATCTCATTTGCAATGATGTTTGAAAGCGTCGTTTTCCCCAAGCCCGGCGGGCCGTATAGCAGCACATGGTCAAGTGCCTCTTTCCTCTGCTTTGCCGCCTCGATAAACACACGCATATTTTCTTTTACGCTCTCCTGCCCGATATAGCTTTCCAGCGTGGCAGGGCGCAGCTTTGGCTCCAGTTCACGGTCCTCTTCTCGTAAGCCGGTTGTCAAAATTCGTCTGTTCTCCAACTAAAACACCTGTCCTCTGTCCTCAGAAGGTAATCATGCGCTTGAGCGCCGCCTTCAAAATATCCTCTGTTGTCATGCCCTCTGCCGCCACCGCATTGACAGCCTGTGCCGCTTCACTGCGGCTGTAGCCCAGTGCCGCCATGGCATCCATTGCCTCAAATTTCACATCGCCGCCGCCATGCTCCACAACACCCTCTGCCTCAAAGGAAATGGCATCCTCCGTCTTAAATTTATCCTTCAATTCCAAAATCACACGCTGTGCCGTTTTTCTGCCAATGCCGGGTGCCTTGGAAAGCGTTTTCACATCCTCGGATAAAATCGCCATCACAAGCTCGGTGGGTGTCAGCACGGAAAGAAAGCCCAATGCCGCCTTCGGCCCCACGCCGCTGACCGCCAGCAAGCGTTCAAACATCTCCTGCTCCTCCCGCTCGGCAAAGCCGTAAAGGCTCATGCCGTCCTCCTTCACGCTGAAATATGTAAAAATCTGCACTGTGTTCTCTGTCTGGGGGAGCTTCGCCAGTGTGGCAGGGGAAACAAAAATGCGGTATCCGATGCCGCCCGCCTCCACAATAATGTCATTTTCGCCACGCCGCTCCAATGTGCCTTTGATATAGGAAATCATATTCTCACCAAATTTCTTCAGAATAAAGAGAACATTCGTTTCTCTTTTAGCATTATTATACCCAAAGCAATCCGAAAGCGCAAGCCAAACAAAAAACCCCGAATCCACTCGATTCAGGGTTATGCCTCCTCTTACCTTTGCAATGCCGCCACCTTTTCCGTAATATAATCTTCCACATCCTCGTAGGGAACCTCCAGTGCCACGGAAAACTCTCTGTGCAAAAGCTCCTTTGCCAAATTGCCGTATTCCCGCTCTGTTTTCGCCAGCCTTTTTCCGCTTTCCTCCAGGCTTTTTTCCTTCCGATACACCGTCTTAATCAGCCGCACCAAATCCTCACATTGATGTGTGTCCAAGCAATCCTTGTATTTCTCCCCAAGGGCACGGGCATCCTTCCCCTCGATTTCCTCCGCCTGAATGAGCGGAATCTGCGAAATCAGCTGCTCCGCCTGCCGCTTTGTCAAAATCGGGCGCATGAATACCTTTGTATCCAAGGGGGCATAAATTTTTCCGGAGGAAAATACAGGGGCAAGGGTATAATATTCCTTTCCGCTGTGTCCCATCGGCGTACCAAGCGGAACCCCAATTTCCTCGATGCAGCAAATGCCGTTATTTCCGTAAATGACATACTCACCTTTTTGAAACATCGTTCTCCCTCCTGCATCCTGCTATTCCATAAAAACTCCCAATATCCAATCAGTATACCCAATCAAAAGGGAAACTAAGCATATAGATAGTATAGCACAAATTTTTTTCCTGATGCAAATGGGAAAAATCCCGAAAAATCAATCCATCACAACGATTTCAATGCCTGCCTCCTCCAAAATGGCCTGCGAAAGCACATCCGGATATTGCCCCCGATGGACAATGCGTGTAATACCTGCGTTAATCAGCATTTTGGCACAAATCACACAGGGCTGCAGGGTAATGTAAATGGTTGCCCCCTCCGTACTCACGCCCACCTTCGCCGCCTGAATGATGGCATTTTGCTCTGCATGCAGCGCCCGACAAAGCTCATGTCGCTGACCGGAGGGAATCTGCAGCCGCTCCCGCTCACAGCCGCCAATCTCTGTGCAGTGCTTTAGCCCGGAGGGCGCACCGTTATAGCCTGTTGTAATAATGCGGTTATCCTTCACAATCACTGCCCCCACCTGCCTGCGCAGACAGGTCGAGCGTGTTTTCACAATTTCGGCAATCTCCATGAAATATTCATCCCAGCTTTTTCTCACTGCTCCAACCTCCTTTTTCCATGGCTCATTTTGTTCCAACATACCATAAAACAGCCCGAAACGCAATAAAAAAGCCCACCAAAGTAGGCTCCGCTTAAGAATACCTTGGTTTTTCCTTCGGCTTCTTTTTGGGATGCACCAAAATGGTGAGCTTTCTTCATTTTTTGCTTAAACAATCAAATTCATTTTCTTTGCTTCAAACAGCAGCTCATCTCTGAATTCGGGTGCCGCCAGAGAGATAATCATTTTCGCTCTGTCGCTTGCGGTTCTGCCCTTCAGGCGAACAATGTTGTTTTCTGTTACCAGGAAATCCACCTCATTCTTGGAGGTTGTCACAATGGAACCGGGTGTCAGCACAGGCTTAATCTTGGAAACTGTGCCGTTTTTCGCTGTGGAGGTCATTGCGATGAAGCCCTTGCCTCCCTTGGAAAGATTCGCACCACGCACGAAGTCCACCTGACCGCCGGAGCCGCTGTAATGGCGTGTTCCCAGAGATTCCGCACAAACCTGACCGAACAGGTCGATTTCCACACAGGCATTTACGGAAATAAAGTTATCATGCTGACCGATCACATAGGGATTATTGGTATAATCAACGGGGTGCATTTCAAATGCCGGGTTATCATCCATGTATTCATACATTTTCTTGGAGCCCCAAGCCAGTGTCGCAATGGTCTTGCCGATATTGATGGGCTTTTTCATGTTGGTAACCGCACCACATTCCAGCAAATCCACCATGCTGTCTGTGAACATTTCTGTATGCAGGCCCAAGTCCTGCTTGTCACGCAGCAAAACGCCAACCGCATTTGGTACGCCGCCGATGCCCAACTGCAATGTTGCACCGTTGGGAACCTCGTCCGCAATCATTCCGCCGATTTTCTTATCAATTTCTGTCAATTCCGTTTCGGGCAGCTCCAACAGGTCATGGCTGGATTCGCACAAAGCGGTAACCTGAGAAATGTGAATCAGGTTATTCCCCATCACACGAGGCATTTTATCGTTAACCTCAAGCAAAATCATAGTTGCCTTATCTCTCAGTGCAACCACCTCAGCCCCTGCCATGCCGCAGGAGAAATAGCCATGCTTATCCATAGGAGAAACCTCGGCATAGAATACATCCAGCTTGGGCATGCACTCTCTCCAGTAGCGAGGTACTGTGCTGTAATTATTGGGTACATAGGTGTAGTAGCCCTCCTGAATCCCTTTTCTGCCTGCACCGCCTGTAAACCAGGATACATAATCATATTTGCCCTTCAGTGCGGGATCCATAAACGCATTTCCCTTTACGGAAAGAATGGCATGATGCTGCACCCCTGTAATTTCGCCGCGTCTTGCTCTTTCGCCAACCGCCGCACAAATATTTTCAGGCTCCTCCAGACCGGTGGGACAAGCACAGAGATCGCCGGATTTTACATACATCGCAACCTCTTCCGCAGTTTTCAGTTTCGCACGATACATCTCTTGGTATTTGTTCATGTCTGTTCTCCCTTTCTGATTTCGTTTTCTGATTTCTTTTTTCTGTTTTTTTCTATGATTTCATTTCAAACACACAAGGAATTGTTCTATTTTTCCATCTTGCATACAAAATACGCTGTCTTATCTGCATTTTAGCACAAAGAAAACCCAAAAGTAAAGGTATATTCCGTTCTGTTCTTTAAATTATACACAAGGATAAGCCAAATTCCTCTTTTTTGTCTAACAACTGTTCTTTCTCCCAAACAAACCCCTTTTTTCCGCAACAAAAAAGGACTTCTTGCGAAGTCCCTTTCGTTTTTATGAATGTTCGATAAAATTCAAATTAGATGAGATACTGCTGTACCTCCGCAGGAAGTGCATCTGTTTTGCGGCTGATAATCATAACCATATCCATTTCCGCTTCCTTGGATGTCTTATCCAGCTCCTGAATGAAAGCTGTAAAATCTGCATCGCTGATTCTGTCCATAATATGGTTCAGTCCATCAATGTAAATGGTTTCAATATCGCTGTTCTGAGAAAGGATACCACACACAAAACCTCTGAATACCTGTGGATCTTCCATAATGAACTTCGGTGTTTCTACGAAACGCACGCTATAATGCAAATCATACATATGGCTGTTGTCATCGTCAACAAAGACAATGTTGCCCTTTGCCTCTTTGCCGGCTGCATTTGCCATATCAATCATTCTTTTTGTTTTGCCTTCACCTTTTTCGCCTGCAAGAATTTTAACCATTGCAATCTCCCCCTTTAAATAGTTTTCCGGTGGTATGCCTTTGAATCATTCATAGGTTGACAGGAATCCGTATCGGATGTTTCCTGTTATTATTGTAAATTCTCCAAAAGTCCGTTTATTCCTTCTTTTTTACACAGAATTTTTTTCTTTTTTTCTTTTTGGCGTATTTTCACAAAAACGCAGGTCTGCTTTTGTCCATTCTGCGCATGGTCAATCATAGGCTCTGCAGCAGCAATGCCGCCGCACCATAGATACCCGCATCCTTTCCCAGCCCTGCCAAAAGGATTTCCTTTTCTCTGCTGTGCGGGAAAACTCTGCTTTGGTATGCCCTTCGCACCTTTTGCAAAAGCAGCTCGCCTGCCAAGGAAACACCGCCGCCCAGCAGGATTCTCTCCGGGTCCACCAAATACACCGCATCGGCCAGTGCCATGCCCAAATAGGCGCAAACCCTATCCGTAATCTCCTGCGCAAGTGCATCGCCTGCCTTTGCCGCATCCCAAAGCGCCTTTGCAGTGAGCGGCTCACTCTGCCGCAAAAGCGAAGGCTCGCTCCGCTCTGCCAACAGCTGCCTTGCCACACGCACCATCCCCGTCGCAGAGGCATATTGCTCCAAGCAGCCCCTTTTGCCGCAGTTGCAATGTGCCGTCTCAAAGGGATTGACCGTTATATGCCCAATCTCGCCTGCCACACCGCTTTCTCCGAGCAAAATCCTTCCATTCAGCACCACGCCGCCGCCGACACCTGTGCCAAGCGTTACCATCAAAATGCTTTTTGCACCCTTGCCCGCACCATAGACCACCTCGCCCAGTGCTGCCAAGCGGGCATCATTGCCAACGCAAACAGGGGAAATGCCAATGCTGCTCTCCGCCTCCTCGGCAAGTGCCACATCTCCCCAACCGATATTGTCCGCTCCATGCAAAATGCCATCCTGCGTCACGGGGCCGGGGGCTGTCATGCCAATCCCAAGGATCTCTTCCTTTTTCATGCCTCTTTTCTGCAAACAGTCCGTTATGCTGTCCCGAATGTCCAGAAAAAGTCCGTTTGGCGTTCGTTCTTTCCGTGTCGGCAGTTCCCATTTCTCTAAAATTACACCATTTTCCGCAAAAAGTCCGATTTTTACCGTTGTGCCGCCAATATCAATCCCAAAGCAGTCACGCATTATCGATCACCTTCATATTTGTATACAATGCTGTGTATCTGCTTTTTATACCGCCGATACATTTCCTCATCCAAGGCCGCAGGCTTCGTCATCAGCCGCAGGGGAAGCATCCCCTGCCCCTTGCGCATGGGCGGCTGCAAATAGGGATAGTCATTGAAAACCAATCCATGCCGTTGATAAAAGCCAATGCGCCGCTTGGTCAGTGCATCCTCCGGCAGCTCCACCTCAAGCACCATCGGGCGTCCCTTTTCTTCTATCAGGGCATCCAAAAGACCGCCGCCATAGCCGCCGTTGCGGTATTCCTCCTTCACGGCAAAATGCTCGATATATAAAAAATCATCAATCTCCCAGGTCGCAAAAACCGCCGCAAATGCACCCTCTCTGCGTACACCGTAAAGGCGGTAGCAGGGCTCCTGCAGCAGTGCTCTTTGGTCCTGCTTTATGCGCAGCTCCGTTTCCGGAAATGCTTGCTCCAACAAAGGAAAAATCTCGTCAAAGCTTTCCTCTGTAATTCTCTCAAACATACCTTTTCACCTCCGTCCAAAAAGAATACTATAAACAACCCAAAAAATCAATTCCTTCTCCCGCCTTCACAGATTTCTTAATTTTTTCTAAATTTTATCCGCAAAGCCATGATTCTATGGTATACTTTCTGCAAGAAAGGAAGTGAAACACTATGAAACGACTGCTAAGAGGAACCTTCCTCTTTCTTTTTCTCTTTTTATGCTCCATGCAGACAGCGGCAGGCGCAGCCATTCGTGTTTTTCTGGATGATAAGGCCGTTTCGTTTCCGGAGGCCCCCTTTATCGAAAATGACCGTGTGCTTGTTCCCATGCGCGGCATTTTAGAAGCCCTTGGCTATTCTGTGCAGTGGCAGGAGGCAGAAAAAACCGTCCTCGCCCAAAAGGATGCGGTGCAAATTTCTCTGCGTATCCACGAAAAAACAGCCACCGTCAACGGCGAAACCGTTTCCATTGATGCACCCGCCACCATCAAAAACGACCGCACCTTTGTGCCGCTTCGTTTTCTGGCAGAGCATAGCGGTGCAGAGGTCACTTGGAACCAAAGCACCTCCTCGGTTTCCATTCATTCTGCCGCCTACACGGCACCGGAAAAGACAGAAAACAATGACTCCGTTGTTTATATCCAGACAAACAAAATGCAGGGCAGCGGCATTGTGCTTTCCAAGGATGGCTTGATTGCCACCAATTATCATGTTATCAAAAATGCTGCCACCGCCCAGTTTATCTTTGCGGACGGCACCGTTTATTATGGTCAAACAACCGTTGTCGGCTTGGATACCTATGCCGATATTGCTCTTTTAAAAATAGACAAAGCCGATTTAACCCCCGCAACGCCTGCCTTTTCCTATCAGAGCGGAGATGCGGTTACGGCAATCGGCTCCCCCAACGGTGTACGAAACACCGTCAGCACAGGTGTCATCGAGGGCTTTGATAGGGATGTGATTTCCACCTCTGCCGTCATTGCACCCGGCAGCAGCGGCGGCGGTCTGTTTAACAGCAAGGGAGAGGTCATCGGCATGACCTCCTTCTTCGGAGATTCGCATTATTTCTCCATCCCCATCGCACAGGTGCTTCAGGTGCCGCAGAAGCTTTCTCTGCCAATCCGCTCCATGCAGAGCTACACCTATACGGCAGAAGCACCACGCAACCTGCGTGTACGCATGAAAAACGATGGCTATGCCTATGTTTCTTGGTCCCCTGTTTATAACGCAGAGCATTATTATGTATACAAATCCCTCACTCCGGATGGGCCTTATACACGCATCAAAAACAACACCGGCGAAAAATGGCTTTGGGGCTATCCGCAGGCCTTCGCTATTTCCGTCAACAGTAGTTGCTATCTGCGTATCACAGCAGTGGTAGACGGAACGGAGACCGCCCCCAGTGAAAGCATCCGCATTCTCAAAAAATAAAAGACGCAACAAAAAAGACAGCAGTTCTCTTTTAAAATTGCTGTCTTTTCTTTTTTACGTTTTTCTTTTTTGTTTTTTTAGTCAATCGGCTTTGTGATATCCGCCTCTGTCGCCTCAGTATAACGAATCAAATCCTGCGGGTTCAAAATGACCTGCTCGCCACGCACCCCCGCACTGACGGCAATTTCATCAAAGAGGATACAGGTTTCATCAATAAAGGTGGGATATTTCTTCTTCATCCCAATCGGAGAACAGCCGCCACGGATATAACCCGTCAGCCCCAAAAGCTCCTTCATGTGTGTCATTTCCACCTTTTTATTTTTGGAAACCACTGCCGCCTTTTTCAAATCCAATTCCATATCCACAGGGATACAAAACACAAGAATCCCTGTTCTATCCCCTCTCGTTACCAGTGTTTTAAACACCTGCTCCGCATCCATGCCGACCTGCTCTGCGGCATGCAGTCCCGAAAGGTTCGTTTCATCATATTCATATTCTGCGGTACGGTAAGCGATTCCTGCCGACTCCAGCAGACGCATCACATTGGTCTTTGTCATAAAAGCACCTTCTTTTAATCATCCAAAATAATAAAGCTGTAATCGCCGCCTGTCCGCTCCTTGAAGTAGTTCTTCGCCGCAATATCGGAGGAAACAGGTGCCGCTGTCCAATATTCCCCATTGGAATAAGCAACATAGCGGGAGCCGTCCGTCAAACGAAAATAGGCACAGCTTGCGGTTGCACACTGATACTGAATTTCCGCCTTGCTTGTGATGTAATATTTCCCGAACATTGCCGCAACTGCGCCGCCCTGCTCTGCTTTCACAAGCCCCTTCCATGCCGCAAGGTTATACTTCGGCAGAACATCCGGGTTAAAATCGGGAATCAGGCGGTTGATGGAGGTAACGGGATACGCATCCAGCTGCACATTGGGATAAACAACCTCCCAAAAGCCGTTATCATTCTTCAAAATATATTCCTTGATGTTCGATGTATTGCTCGTGGTGGAAAATACCGCAACGGCATATTTATTATCCTTACGGATTTCACGCACATAATAATCCGAAAAACGTCCTTCATACAGGCTGATATAGTTCAAAATCCGTCCATATTCCGCCGTTGCAGAGGACAAACGTCCGATTGTGCCATGGTTTTGGGTATATTTTGTCAAAAACGACTGATAATCCGCCTGCGAAATCTGCCCTGCCTTGCCTTCCGCACTGGCAAGCAGATATTTTCCGTTTTGCTTTACTGCCGCAAACACCTTAAAGCTCATACTGCCGGAGGGTATATTGGTGCCGTTATAGGCTGCCAAATCATCCCCATTGACAAGCAAAATCTCAAATCCGTCTGTATTTATGCCGCTTTCCAAATAGCCATCTCTAACCAATGCGGAGGGTGCAACATAGCCACCGTCATAATAGCTGTAAAGCTTGCCGTTTTTGCTAATCCAGCCATGCCTTGCGCCGTTTATTTTATAATCCTGCTGTGCCGCCGCCGCTACCGCTGTCAGATTTTCATATAGCTTGGAGGCCTCACTCTGCCAGAAGGGCTTTTGACCGTTCCTCTTGCCATCCGATTTTTCGTCCTTCTCGTCATCCTTCTTTTTGCCGTCCTCCTGCTTTTCATCCGTTTTCCCCGTTTTTTCGCCGGAAACGATAATTTCTGTTGTGCCGTCCTTCCCGTTCCTTTCATCGGAGCCGGACGGAATTGTATCGCTGATACTGCAGCCGCCTGCCAAAAACAGACAAAGGCTCAAAAGCAGACAAAAGCTTCCTTTATTCCTCACGGTAATCATCCTCTTTATCCTTGATTGCATCATAAACAGAAAGCAATTCCTCCCGATGTGCCTGCAAAATATCCGCAAGCCTTTCCTCCATCGTTTCCTGCTGCTCACAGAAGGGGAAGGTTACCACCCAAACCGGATTATAATGCCCATCCTCCTCGGCAATGCTATCCACCAAGGCGCCTACGGTTTCCGTA
Source organism: uncultured Anaerotignum sp. (assembly GCF_934277605.1). Taxonomy (GTDB): domain Bacteria; phylum Bacillota; class Clostridia; order Lachnospirales; family Anaerotignaceae; genus Anaerotignum_A. The sequence continues at coordinate 51,169 of NZ_CAKQVD010000004.1, read as the reverse complement.
TCATAATAATCATAAACCGCATCATATTCCCAATCCTGCAATTCCTTCTCACAGCTCAGGCGCAGCACAACCTTCTCGCCCTCGGCATAAATGTTCAAAAGCAATTCTCCGTTTTCGGGAACAGAATACGCCCCCAGCTCCTTTTCCAAAAAGCCGGTTTTCTCATCCTTTAACATGATTACGATTACTGTTTCTTCCATGTATGCTCTCCTTATCCAAAACGATACCCATAGTTATCTTATAAGTATACTACAAAAAGCATTTTCTTGCAACAAATCCCACTATTATGCAGGATTTTCATTTCTTCTGACGAAAAATTCTCAGCTTTGTTCCTGTTTTTCCGCAAAAATCTTCGGATAAGGGATAAATGCCTGCGGCGGATTTTCATGCTGCCCCAATGCCTTTTCCATCCAAACCATGCCAAGCCACTGCCCAAGCTTATAGGCACAATCGGTAAATTTGCCGACCTGCCGATAGCCCATTTTTTCATGGAAGGCAATGCTTTCGGGATTGGGATAGGCAATGCAAGCATTGACATTTTGGATATTCTGCCTTTTGAGCGCCGCCTCCAGTGCTTCATACAGCAGCCGGCCGACACCACGCCCACGCACCCTCTGCGCCAGATAGACCGTGGCCTCTGCCGACCAAAGATACGCCCTTCTGGGATGAAAGGCGGAGGCATAGGCATAGCCGATGATTCTGCCGTTTTCCACTGCCGCAAAATAGGGATAGGCTTGCAGGGTGTGCCGCACACGCTCCCGAAATTCCTCCTCCGAGGGAACCGTATATTCATAAGTAATAAAGGTATCCGTCACATAGGGGGCATAGATGGCAAGCAGCTCCGCCGCATCCGCCTCCGTCACAGGTCTGATTTCTATGTTGTTCATGCTCACTTCCCCTTTTTTCCTTTGTTTTTTCTTCATCTTAAGCAGGAAAAGCTACCCGAAGGTAGCCGTTTTCCCGTTATTTTTTGATTTCATCCCAAAAGCTTTCTGCCTCAAAGTGTGCATCCAAGCCCAGATAATCGGAAACCGTCTGCCCCAAGTCCGCAAAGCTCTTGCGAATACCAAGGTCAACCCCCTCCCGAATCGGCTTGCCATAAACCAAAAGCGGAACATATTCTCTGGAATGGTCTGTGCTGGGTGTAGTAGGATCACAGCCATGGTCAGCCGTAAGGAAAAGCACATCCTCCTCCTTCATCTGCGCCATGATTTCAGGCAGCCTGCTGTCGAAATATTCCAATGCGCCCGCATAGCCCTCCACATCGTTTCTATGCCCGTAAATCATATCGGTATCCACCAAATTTGTGAACAGCAGTCCGGAAAAGTCCTCCTTCAAGAACTGAATGGTTTTTTCAATGCCGTCATGGTTATTTGTGGTATGGTCGGTGCGTGTCATGCCTCTATGCTCGAAAATATCCTCGATTTTCCCGACAGCCACAACCTCCATGCCCTTTTCCTTTGTGAAATCCAAAATGGTCGGGCCGGTCGGCTCCAAGGAAAAGTCCTTTCTGTTTTTGGTGCGGGTGAAGCCATCCTTTGCATTGCCGATGAAGGGACGGGCAATGACACGCCCCACACCATAGTCTCCTGTCAGGATTTTTCTTGCCTTTTCGCACATTTCATACAGCCTTTCCACAGGAATGATGTCCTCATGTGCGGCAATCTGGAACACGCTGTCCGCAGAGGTATACACAATGGGATAGCCTGTTTTCATATGCTCCACGCCCAAATCCTGAATGATGACGGTGCCGGATTCCGCATAATTCCCCAAGGTTTTTGTGCCGATTGCCGCCTCAAAGGCATCCATCACTTCCTTCGGGAAGCCTGTTTCGGTAAAGGTCGGGAAGGGCTTTGCAGTGATAATGCCTGCCATTTCCCAATGTCCTGTGGTGGTGTCCTTACCGATGGAGCGTTCCGCCATTTTGCCATAGCAGCCCTTCGGCGCAGCCACCTCGCCCAAAAGCTTAATATCCTTGCCTTGAATATCCCCTAAGCCCAATGCACAAAGGTTTGGCAGGCTCGTCTGGGGGCGTACCTTCTTGATATTGACCAAGGTGTTGCTGCCAACATCTCCAAATGCCGCCGCATCCGGCAGTTCGCCAATCCCAACGCTGTCCAATACAATAATAATCGCTCGTTTCATGCTTACCCCTCCTGTCTGATTACCTTCCAAATCAAAGGCGGTTTCTCCTGCAAAGTCGCATCCTCTATCGTGATTGCCTTTTGCAGAAATTCTGCGGCACTGCTGCACTGCTCCCTGCTTGCGCTGTAAACCACCGCCAAGGCTTCGCCTGCCGCAACCGCATCGCCGATTCGTTTTTTCATAATAATCCCTGCGCCGAAATCCAACGGCTGCCCCTTGAACATCCGTCCTGCGCCGGTTTCCTGCGAGGCTCTGCCAATCATGGCAGTATCCATACGGGTAAGATACCCCGATTGTGCCGCTTTTACTTCCCATTTTTCCTCTGCCAGAGGGAGCAGACTGTAATCCGCAATGACACGCACATCGCCGCCCTGCTGTGTCAGCAGCTCTTTGAATTTCGCAAGCCCCTTGCCGTTTTTGATATTTTCCAGCAAAAGTGCCTTGCCCTCCTCCTCTGTCTGCACACGCTCTGCCAAAAGCAGCATATTTGCGCCCAAGGTCAAGGAAACCTCAAGCAAATCGCCGCCGACATTGCCCTTCAGCACCTCGATGGCTTCCATTACCTCAAGGCTATTGCCGATATACATGCCCAAGGGCTGCGCCATACTGCTGATGACCGCCGTCACCCTTCTGCCAACGTGTCTGCCCATGGCCGCCATAATGCCTGCCAGTCTTTCCGCATCTGCCAAGTCCTTCATAAAAGCACCGCTGCCGCATTTCACATCCAGCACAATCGCATCTGCGCCCGCCGCAATCTTTTTCGACATAATGCTTGCCGCAATCAAGGGGATACTGTCCACCGTTCCCGTCACATCTCTGAGGGCATACAGCTTTTGATCCGCAGGCGTCAGGTTATCCGTCTGGCTCATCAGCACAATGCCGCTTTCCTGTGCAAAACGCAGTGCCTCCGCCTCCGACACATCCACCCGAAAGCCGGGGATGGATTCCAATTTATCAATCGTGCCGCCGGAGAAGCCAAGTCCCCGTCCGCTCATTTTTACCACAGGCACACCCACAGATGCCACCAGGGGCGCCAAAATCAGCGTGGTGGTATCCGCAACGCCGCCCGTGCTGTGCTTATCCACCTTGCAGCCTGCCAAGGCAGAAAGGTCAAACATGCCGCCGGAGTGTGCCATTTCCATCGTCAGCTGTGCCGTTTCCTCGGCATCCATGCCCTTGAGAAAAATCGCCATCAGTAAGGCGGAAATCTGATAATCGGGCAAGGTTCCCTCTGTCACGCCCTTTATGAAAAAGGCAATTTCCTCCTTCGTCAGCTTGCCGCCATCTCTTTTTTTGATGATACAATCTACAAAATTCACGCAGAAAGCCTCCCTTCCGTTTCATCCTTCTTCCTTTTATTTTACCATAAAAAAAATCAAATGACGATAAAATTCCTATTGTTTCTGTATTAAATAAAAAACTGCCCCGAGGTCTCCCTCGAAGCAGTCTTATTTTTAGCAGCTTGCGCCGCCGACAACATCCAATCCAAGAATTTCCGCCTTTTTCTGCAAAAGCTCCTCTCCCAGCAGCAGTGCCTCTGCCTTTTCAAAGCCAATGCGGCTGATGGTATCCGCAAAACGCTCGCCGCTTTCCCCTGCGGAGCGGAACAGCAGAATTGCCTTTTCCACAGTATCCAGAACCTCCTGCTTTTCCGTAAAGATTTTATGCAGCATTTGTCCATGGGAAATCTTCTTGCCCCAACGTCCGCCGACATATACCTTATAGCCGGAAATGCCCTCATCATTGCAATGGAAGGGACATTTGCCGATACAGCGTCCGCAATCGTTGCAAAGCTCTTTATCAATCACAATCTTGCCATCTGCACCCTTTTTCGCCGCATGAATGGGACAGGCCTCCTCCAGCTGACATTTCTGACAGGAGCGGCAATCCTCCGCATGATACTGCGGCACCCTTGCCCCCACGATACCCAAATCGTTCAAGGTCGGCTTTACGCAGTTATTGGGGCAGCCGCCTGTTGCGATTTTGAACTTATGCGGCAATGCCACACCCCGATAGCCCAGATAAAAGCGTTCATGGATTTCATCACTGAGCGCATAGGCATCATATAAGCCATACTGACAGGTGGTTGCTTTACAGGAAACCACAGGACGCACCTTGCTGCCTGTGCCGCCGACGGAAAGCCCTGCCTGTGCCAAATACGCACAAAAAGCATCAATATTGTGATATGCAATGCCGGAAACCTCCACAGTCAAGCGGGTTGTCATCATCATGTGTCCATCGCCGTAACGCTTTGCCGCCTCTGCAATGGTGTTTGCCTCCTCTGCGGTAATGCGGCCGTTTCGGGTAATCACACGGGCATTGAATCTATCCGTTCCCTTGTGCTGCAAAAAGCCCATGCCCTTCACACGCTTGATATCCTCCGGGCGCAGTGTGCAGCCTTCTGCGGGGGCTTTTCCCTCCAGCCTGTCAATAAATTCCTCCAGCGCCTCAGCGGTCAGCTCCACCGCATCCCGACAGCGTTTGCCCTCTGTTTTATATTTTGCTGCCAAGGGGGCACATTCCGTTGTGCCGAGTGCCAGCTTTTCTTCAAATGCGGCAACAAAATCCGCACAGATTTCCTTCAAATTTTCCTTGCTTCCGTATTTACTGCTCAGCACGCCGATGGCACCGGAAAGTGCGCCGCAGGTGCCGCCCATGCCCATGCCGGTACGAAAGCCCGCAAACAGCTTGGTTGCCTCCTCCGTCATGCCCAGATGATATGCCTCATTCGCCGCAAGCAAGATGGCCTCTGCACAGCTTTTATCCTGCACAAAATAATATTGTCCTGCTTTTTCCTTCAACATCCATATTCCTCCTTCGGTTCTCTCGGTTCTCTCGGTTCTATCCTCATGCAGTTCTTTTTTCAAAAGCCTATTTGTTCTTCATTATATGCCCTTTTCTGACGGAAAGCAAGAATTTCTCCCATGTGAAATCAGGCTGTTTTGAGGTAGAAAAAAAGGATATTCCGTTTGGAATATCCCTTTAGATCTGTTGAAAAAATTACAGGCTGTTTACCAGTCTTGTCAGAGAAGATTTCTTTCTTGCTACTGCGTTTTTGTGGTAGATGCCTTTGATGTATGCTCTGTCGATAGCGGATACTGCATTTTTCAGTGCAGCTGCTGCTGTTTCCTTATCGCCTGCATTTACAGCAACGATTACCTTCTTCATAGCTGTTTTTACCTGAGATTTAATCATTTTGTTTCTCAGTGTTTTCTTGTTAATCACTTTGATTCTTTTCTTAGCAGATTTGATATTAGCCAATGTTATTTCCTCCTAATACTTTAATGTGGTTTTCTCTGTCGATATTTTGGGGAATATCGCTCTTTCCTCTTACTATTAACCACCTTTGAGGGCTTTTCCCTCCGACACGGCTTAGGGCTTTTTTCACACTCTCTCGAGTACCCCATGGTTAACTTAACGGATATATTTTACCTTATGGAGCGAAATAAGTCAATGAATACTTTTCAAAACAACGAAAAAAATAATGAAAATATCAGAAAAAACAGAAAGGCAGTGAACGTATGAAGCAAAAAAACGAAAAAAACCAACCAAAACCCTTTTCTGTCCGCACAGACCTTGCCATTGAGGCAGCCGCCTTGGCACAAAAAAAATCTGCGGAGACGCTTGAGGGCGTGGAGGCGGAAACAGAGGAGCAGGAGGAATATACCCTCACACATGTGCGGATTCTTTCCCCTGCGGGCAGCAAGCGGATGGGAAAGCCGATGGGACATTATATCACACTTGAATCGGAAAAGCTAAAGGAAAATGACGCACAGTGCCATGAGCGGCTGATTGGGCTTTTGGCAAAGCAAATTCGTTCCCTCGCAAAGACGAAAAGGGAGGATTGTATTCTGGTGGCAGGCTTGGGCAACTGGAACATTACCCCCGATGCCCTTGGGCCGAAGGTGGTCTCCAAAATCCTTGTGACGCGCCACCTGCAAGGCACACTGCCCGCAGAGCTGGAGCAAGCCGTCCGCCCCGTTGCCGCAGTCAGCCCCGGCGTGATGGGCATTACGGGCATAGAAACAGGCGAAATGATGAAGGGCATTGTGGATAAGCTGCACCCTTCCCTTTTGATTGCGATTGATGCCCTTGCCGCACGCTCCTCCAACCGCATCAATGCCGCCATCCAGATGAGCGACACCGGCATTTCCCCCGGTGCAGGGGTTGGCAACCAACGGATGCCCTTGGATGAGGCACACCTCGGCATTCCCGTCATTGCCATCGGCGTGCCGACGGTTGTGGATGCCGCCACCTTGGTCAATGATACCATGGACCGCATTTTAGACGAAATGATTCGGCAAACAACGAACGGCTCTGCCTTTTATGAATCCTTAGCCGCCTTGGAGCAGGAGGAGAAATATCAAATGATTACCGAAATCCTCGGCCCCTATACAGGCAATCTTTTTGTCACACCAAAGGAGGTGGATGCCGTTGTAGACCGTTTGGCAAACATCATTGCCAACAGCATTAACATTGCCCTGCACCCCGGCATTACCTTGGAGGATATCAATAAATACGCTTGGTAGACGCAAATTCAGGAGACACAGAGCATTTTTTGCTGCGTCTCCTGTTTTGATTGTACAAAAAACGCCGCACGGAAATCCGCACAGCGTTTGCACTGCTTTCGTATGAAATTAAATCATGTTTGCCGCCTCAATCAGCTTCAGCTTCATGGCACTCAGCTTATCGGAAAGGTCTACCGGAACAACGTCGGGGTTTTTCAGACGCTTCTGCTCCTCCCACAGTGTATCCTTTTCCTGATTGCAATATGCCTGAATCTCCATTGCCTTCGGGCATTCATATACCAGCTTACCATCCACAAAGATGGGAACAAGCAGCTCACGCAGGGTAAAGCTTCCGGCAGGCAGCTGCATGCTTTTCCATTTTGCATTGGTATCATAGATATACAAATCAGAATCCTCTGTGAATACCTCCTCCTCCAAAGCAAGCAGGTCGGCCTTAATCTTGCCTGTCTTTTTATCATAAATACGAATAATCTTCTTAATGCCGGGGTTGGTTACCTTCTCTACATTATTGGAAAGCTTGATTTTAGGCTCAAATTCGCCGGTTTCGGTTTCCTCTGCCGCCAGCTTATACACACCGCCAAAGGCCGGGCAATCATCAGAGGTAATCAGCTTTGTGCCAACGCCCCACAGGCTGATGGCGGCACCCTGCAGCTTCAGGCTTGTAATCAGGTTTTCATCCAAATCACTGGAGGCGGAAATCACCGCATTGGGATAGCCTGCCTCATCCAGCATTTGTCTTGCTCTTTTGGAGAGATAAGCCAAGTCGCCGCTATCCAGACGGATGCCGTAGCCCTTTTCGGGCAATGTGTCTGCCGCCTTCATTTCATCAAACACCTGAATGGCATGGGGCACGCCGCTTTTCAGTGTATTATAGGTATCCACCAACAAAATGCACGCATCGGGGAACAGGTTTGCATAGGTGCGGAAGGCTGTCAGCTCATCCGGAAAGCTCATCACCCAGCTATGCGCATGCGTACCCTTTACGGGAACATCATACAGCTTGCCTGTCAGCACGTTACTGGTTGCCGCACAGCCGCCAATGACTGCCGCCCTTGCACCAACCGTCCCTGCATCGGGGCCCTGCGCACGACGCAGACCGAACTCCAGAACGGGATCGCCCTGTGCTGCGTGTACCACACGGGAGGCCTTTGTTGCAATCAGGCTTTGGTGGTTGATGATATTCAAAAGTGCGGTTTCCACCAGCTGTGCCTCAATGATGGGTGCCTTCACACGCATCAGCGGCTCATGGGGGAACACGATTGTGCCTTCGGGAACAGCATACACCTCGCCGGTAAAGCGGAAGCTTCTCAGGTAGTCAATGAAGCCCTCGGAAAAAATGCCAAGACTTTCCAGATATGCAATATCCTCCTCTGTAAAATGCAGACCATCCAGATATTCAATCGCCTGCTGCAGCCCTGCGGTAATTGCAAAGCCGTTGCCGCTGGGGTTCTTTCTATAAAACAAATCGAATACGACCTGTCTGTTATAAGCGCCTGTTTCATAGTAGCCCTGCATCATGGTCAGCTCATATAGGTCTGTCAGCAGTGCAAAGTCTCTACCCTTCATTTTAAAATCTCCTTTTCGGTATCGCAGGATATCCGCTTGCTTTTTGCTTGCTATCCTGTCAAGATAATGTTTACAAAAGCAGAGCTGTTCTTGGCTCTGCCTACCAATTATACATAGTTTTTCTCTGAAAATCAAATTTTTTGACTGTCTTTACACCTAAATTTACATATTGTATGCAAAAAGCACACCTTTTCTCGCAAAAATTCCTTATTTTTCCTTGAAAATCCAGCACTTTTGTATACAGTTTCCATGAATACAGCATACTTTCGGTTTCTTTGGAAAAAATGCTTTACAAGCCCCTGCACGCATTGTATAATACACAAGTAAATACGAGAAAACACTGTGAAGGAGACAGTATGTATCCTCAGCTTGCCCGCAGAGAATCGGGGCTTGGTGCGAACCCGATGACAAGGAAGATACAGAAAATCACTCCGGAGTGGCAGACCGAACAGCTTGCTTAGTAGACTCTGCCGTTGCCTGCGTTAAAGGAAAGCATCATGATGGTGATGTCAATAAGCCGGGCGGCCTTTTGTGCCGTCAATTCAGGTGGTACCGCGAGCTCTTTCGTCCTGTAGGGATGAAAGGGTTTTTTTATTTACAAAAAAGCGAAGAATGCAAGTTAAAAATAAATTTTCAGATGAACAAGCCTATCCGAAAATTCATTACGACTTATTTGCGAAGCAAAGCTGCCGAAAATCCGAAGGATTTAAGGTATCTTCCAGCTTTCTCCACGGTATCTGCGAATTTCGTACTGACAGGCAAAAGCGGGAAAACCGCACCATCATACACCTACCAAAGAAAAAACAAAAAAAATACAAAAGAGAAAAAATTTTAGAGGTATCGGAAAAATACAAAAGAAAAAAGCATACGCTGCAAAAGAACACATCAGAACACTTTGAAAGGTTACGATTTTAAGGAGGAATTGAAATGTACGACAAAGTACCCAATAACATGAACTTCGTCGAAAGAGAAGTGCAGGTTGAAAAATTCTGGAAGGACAATAACATCTTCGGCAAGAGCATCAAGGCAAGAGAGGGCGCACCCGTTTTCACCTTCTATGACGGCCCTCCGACTGCAAACGGCAAGCCCCATATCGGTCACATCATTACCCGTGCGGTAAAGGACTTAATCCCCCGCTACAAAACCATGAAGGGCTACAAGGTGCTGAGAAAGGCCGGCTGGGATACCCACGGTCTGCCTGTTGAGCTGGAGGTTGAAAAAACACTTGGTCTGGATGGCAAGGATCAAATCGAAGGCTACGGCGTAGAGCCTTTTATCGAAAAATGTAAGGAAAGCGTATGGACATACGAGCAGGAATGGCGCTCCATGAGTGACCGTGTCGGCTTCTGGGCGGATATGGATCATCCCTATGTCACATACCATAATGACTATATCGAATCCGAATGGTGGGCATTGAAGCAGATTTGGGATAAGGGCCTGCTGTATAAGGGCCACAAGGTTGTTCCCTATTGCCCTCGCTGCGGCACAGCCCTTTCCTCTCACGAGGTTGCACAGGGCTATAAGGATGTAAAGGAAACCTCCGCTATCGCAAAATTCAAACGTGCAGATGCGGAAAACACCTACTTCCTGGCATGGACAACAACCCCTTGGACACTGCCCTCCAACGTCATCCTTTCCGTCAATGCAAATGAAACCTATGTTAAGGCAAAATATCAGGATTATTATGTAATCATGGCTGAGGCCCTCTTGGACAGCGTTCTGGGCGAAAATAATTACGAAATCGCAGAAACCATGAAGGGCGCAGATTTGGAATATGTAAAATATGAGCCTCTGTTTGATTTCCAGCCCAACGGCGATGATTTCAAGGGCTACTTCGTAACCTGCGATGATTATGTTACACTGACAGACGGTACCGGTATCGTTCACACCGCTTATGCGTATGGTGAGGATGACTATCGTGTATGTAGAAAATATGATGTAACCTTCTATCAGAATGTTGACACCACAGGTCATTTGAACAGCCTGGCAGGTCCCTTTGAAGGCCTGTTCGTAAAGGATGCCGATCCTGTCATCCTGAAATATATGGAAGAAAACGGCTCTTTGTTTGCAGCCCTTCCCTTCGAGCATAACTATCCCTTCTGCTGGAGATGTGACACACCTCTGCTGTATTATGCAAGAAGCACATGGTTCATCAAAATGACTGCACTGAGAGATAATCTGGTGCGCAACAACAGAACAATCAACTGGTATCCCGATAACATCAAGGAGGGCCGCTTCGGCAACTTCTTGGAAAATGTCATCGACTGGGGCCTGTCCCGTGAAAGATACTGGGGTACTCCCCTGCCCATCTGGGAATGTGAATGCGGCCACAGACACACCATCGGCAGCATTGCAGAGTTGAAGGAAATGTCTCCCGATTGCCCCGAAAGCATCGAGCTGCACAAGCCCTTCATTGATGCGGTACACATCACCTGCCCTCAGTGCGGCAAGCTGATGACAAGAGTGCCTGAGGTTATCGACTGCTGGTTCGACAGCGGCTCCATGCCCTTCGCACAGTGGCACTATCCGTTTGAAAACAAAGACATCTTCGATGAAAACTTCCCCGCAGACTTTATCTCCGAGGCAGTTGACCAGACTCGCGGCTGGTTCTATACCCTGCTGGCTGTCAGCACACTGCTGTTTGATCAGGCTCCCTATAAGAACTGTATCGTTCTGGGACATGTGCAGGATAAGGACGGCCAGAAGATGTCCAAGCATAAGGGCAATGTTGTAAACCCTTGGGATGCACTGAATAAGCAGGGTGCCGATGCGGTTCGTTGGTACTTCTATGCAAACTCCGCACCTTGGCTGCCCTCTCGTTATTATGATGAAGCAGTATCCGAAATGCAGAGAAAATTCATGGGTACACTGTGGAACACCTACGCATTCTACATCCTGTATGCAGATATCGACCAATTCGATCCCACAAAGTACACACTGGATTATGAAAAGCTGGCACCCATGGATAAATGGATTCTCTCCAAGCTGCAGACCTTGAACAAATTTGTGGATGACTCTCTGGAGGGCTATAAGCTGACAGAGCCTGCCCGTGCAATGGTTGATTTCTTGGATGACCTGTCCAACTGGTATGTAAGAAGAAGCCGTGAGCGTTTCTGGGCAGAGGGCATGGAGCAGGATAAAATCAATGCTTATATGACACTGTATACCGTTCTGGAAACCATGGTAAAGCTGGCAGCACCCTTCACACCCTTCATCACAGAGGAAATTTACAGCAATCTGGTAAAGAAGGTGGATGCAAATGCACCCGAATCCGTTCATCTGTGTGATTGGCCTGCATACCATGCAGAATGGGTGGATGCCGATTTGGAAGAAAACATGGACTTCGTTCTGAAGGTTGTTGTGGAAGGCCGTGCGGCAAGAAACGCAAGCGCAATGAAGAACAGACAGCCCTTGGCTATGATGTATGTGAAGGCAGAGCAGACACTCCCTGCCGAATACTGCGATATCATCAAGGATGAGCTGAATGTGAAGGCTGTTTCCTTCACAGATGATGTGGAAGCATTCACAACCTACACCTTCAAGCCTCAGCTGAGAACACTGGGCAAGAAATACGGCAAGCTGGTGCCTGCAATCGGCGCTTATCTGAAAGAGGTAGACGGCAACGCCTTCATGGCACAGCTGAAGGCAGAGGGCAAGGCTTCCTTCACTGTTGACGGCAGTGAGGTTGTTCTGGAAATGGATGATGTTCTGGTGGATACCGCAGAAAAGGGCGGCTTTGTATCCTCCACCAACAACAACCTGACCGTTGTTCTGGATACCAACCTGACAGATGCACTGAAGGAGGAAGGCTTTGTTCGTGAAATCGTTTCCAAGGTTCAGACCATGCGTAAGGAAGCAAGCTTCAACGTGACCGACCGTATCCGTGTTTACCATGACGGCAATGCGAAGATTGCGGAAATCTTGGCTGCCAACGACATCAAGGCTGATGTTTTGGCAACAGAGGTGGTTGCCGGCAAGGGCGGCGAGCTGAGCAAGGAATGGAGCATCAATGGCGAAAAGGTAACCTTGGGGGTTGCAAGAGTATAACATCCGTGCTATTCCCGTAAGCAATAAACGTGCTTACCATCTGCATTTTGCAGACGGCAAGCACGTTTTTTTATTTCTCTATTCCAAAATATGCGGCTGCTGCTTGGCTCAATGCCCTTGCAATTTCATCCGTATGGCTCCGAATCCATGCGGCATCCTCCGGATTATCGTGATATGCCACCTCCACCAAAGCAGAGGGCGCATTGGTTCGCCGCAGCTCCCGCAGGGTTGTGGTCGGCAGCACCTGCACCTTGGACGGCTCCGGATAAATCTTCCGCATCTCCTCCGCAATCAGCTCCGCCATCTGCCTGCCATACGGGCTTGTTGCATAATAATAAACCACAGGGCCACTTCTCCTGCCTGCCAAGGAGGCAGGGGCGGCATTGGAATGAATCGCTAAATGAAAATCCGCATTGCTGCTGTTGGAATCGGCAATCGCCTCTCCCAATGTCATTTCGGGGTTGTTGCGCAGATATTCTATGCCTGCGGCTGAAAGATACGGCTCCATGGCATCCGCAATCACATTCATGGCCTCCTCCTCCGAGCCGCCGCCATAAAAGGGATTATATTCCTGCAAAGAGGGACTGAGATAAATTCTGGGCATAGTCTTTTTCTCCTTTTTCCCTCAATATATGAAGCCAGATAAAAAAGGTGCCGATAACGTCTGTCCAGACATCATCGGCACGCAAATCATTTCAGCAAGCTCTTTTGATACATCGTATAGATATCCTCTTTCTGCAGGGGATACGGGAAGGTTGCCAGCTTTGCGGGCTGCTGCATGAAGCGCTCGGTATAGTCCTTCACATCTGCCTCGGTATAGCTGGTTCGATGCTCAAGCACCGTATCCAAAAATGTCCCAAGCTCTGCTGTGCTTGCCAGCCCCAAATATTCCAGAACCTTTGCCACATTTTCATCGCCTACGGGGAACAGCTCCAGATATGCCTGTGTCAGCACACCATTTGCCATGCCATGCGGCAAGCCCTTTTCATAGGTCAGATAATAGCCCATGCCATGCGGCAGGGAGGTCATGGTCTGCGCAATCGCCACGCCGCCCAAGGCAGACATCAGCATCAGCTTATCCCTGATTTGCGAAGGATACACCCGTTCTCTGAGGGCAGGCATACATTCCTTGAACAGCAAAAGCCCCTGCCTTGCAATTTCTCTGCTGACTGCGGTTGCCTTTGCGGAAAGATAGCTTTCCACCAAATGCGTCAGTGCATCCACAGCGGTGTTGTTTGTTGTTCCTGCGGGAAGGGTATCCATATATTTCGGATCCAGAAATGCCACTGTGGCAAAAATATGTGCGGCAATGCTGGATTTTGTTCTTTTTGCGTGCAGTGTCACAATGGCAAACTGCGTTACCTCCGAGCCTGTCCCTGCCGTTGTGGGAACTGCCACCACAGGCAATGCCTTGTTTTCTGCGTTCCAAAGGGCATCCGTCCCCTGCTCCGGATGTGCCGCCATGGTTGCGATTGCCTTGCTGGAATCCATCGGGGAGCCGCCGCCAATGCCGATGAAAAATTCCACTTTTTCCGCAATGGCAAGCTTTGCCGCCCTTTCCACCGTCTCAACAGAAGGATTTTCCTCGATTTCATCAAACAAAATCCACGCAATTCCCAAGCTGTCCAGTGCATCCGTAATGTCCTTTTGTGCGCCGTTTTTCTTCGCAGAGGTCTTTCCTGTTACAACCATCGCCTTCTTGCCCAGCTTCGCCATGGCTGTCTTATACTCCGCCACGCACCCTCTGCCAAAATAGCAATCCGTCGGCATAAAATAATGAAAATTTCCCATTTCTTACACATCCTTTCTTTCTGCTTATACCCTTCGATTAGCAAAGGAAATCATACCATTCCCAATCGGTTTCCATAATCGCCTCCAGTGTTTCCTCCGCAGGCGTTTGTGTCAGCTCAAATTCAATTTCAAACTCGTGATAGCGTTCTCCCTCAATGGTCGCTACCCCTGTGATGACATAATGCTTGCCCTCTCCTGTGACAAATTCGCCCTCCATCAGGAGCTCATCCTCCTCCAGATAAATGCGGTTCAGCTCCTTCGCAATCTGTTCCTCTGTGAATATCAGCTTCATATCCTTCCTCCCTTTTTCATTTCGCTTTCTTATCCTTATAGTATCATTTCTTTTAGAATCGGACAAGAAGGAAGTTCCTCTTTTCTTCCGTCTGCTTTCATGTTAAGATAATAGAAATGCTTTGTGCAAAATACTTCCCAACAGAAGTTTTCTATAAAGGAGTTTTTTTCTATGAATTACATTGTTTTGGATTTGGAATTTAACCAGGCGTTCCCCTTCAAATCCGGAAAAAAGGTTGAGCCGAACCCGGAATGTCCCTTTGAGATTATTCAAATCGGGGCAGTCAAGCTGAATGAACGCTTTGAGCAGTTGGATTCCTTCAATTTTATGATTTCGCCACAAATTTACCCCCGTCTGCATCCCTTTGTGGAAAAAATCACGGGGATTCATCCGCAAATGCTTGCCGGTCAGCCCCACTTCCCCGAGGCGTATCAGGCATTCCTTGCCTTCATCGGCACTGCGCCTGCCGTTCTCTGCACATGGGGCGGCGATGACATCAAATCGCTTTACCGCAACATTCTGTTTCACAATCTGGATGCGGATGCCATGACGAATCAATTTCTGAATGTGCAGCCCTTTGCGGCGGAATATCTGCACCATGAGGGCGGCAAGACCATCGGCTTAAAAAATGCGGTGGAGGCACTGGAGCTGCCACAGGAGGACAGCTTTCACAATGCCTTAAACGATGCGGTCTATACTGCAAAAATCTTTGCGATTACCCATCCCGCCGATATACAGTCCGCCACCTTTCAGCCGTTGACCATGCTTGCAAAAAAGCCGAAGCGACTGCGTACAAATGTCAAATCCCTGTTTCTGCATATCGAGGAACGCTTGGGGCGCACACTGAACGAGGAGGAAAAGGCACTTGTCAAGCTTGCCTATATGCTGGGGCGAAACCATACCTTTGATGCCGCACCCGCAGTACACAAAAAAGAATCCGCAAAATAAAAAAATGCTTGTAAAAACAAAAAATCTCAATCTCATTTGGGATTTTTTCTTTTTGCAAACGGAATGAAAAAAACGGGAGAACGGCTCCCATAACAGCGTTCTCCCAAAATTTTCGCAGACCAATCCCTTGGTCTTTTCAAAAAATTCGGTCGAAACTTCATGGTCTCCTCTCACGCCGGAACACGGCTTCCCATCGCTGTTCATCTCTGCAAGGCCTAAGGCGCTCCCCTTCTGCCTTCCCATGCGGGCTGTTCCCTTCGGAAGCTGTCAGAAATTTTCATTGACATTCTTCTATTTTTCCAATTTTTTCATTTGCTCCTCCACATTTTCGCACTGCATAAGCCCGCTCATCACACAGGCACCTGCCGCTCCTGCTTTTCTGACCATTTTAACGGTTTCGCCATCGATCCCGCCGATGGCATAAACAGGAATGGAAACACTCTGCACAACCGCCTGCAAAAAGTCTAATCCTCTGGGGGAAAGCCCTTTTTTGCAGTCCGTCACAAAAATGTGTCCTGCCGTGATATAGCTGCAGCCCAGCTTCTCTGCCTCCTGTGCCTCTGCAACAGAATGACAGGATGCACCAATGCTGCGGAATTGCTGTTTTTTCTCCTCTGCCATGCCACGCAAAATATGCAGCGGCAGATGGATACGTTCCGCTCCCAATGCAAGTGCCGCATCAATATAGCTGTGCAAAATGCAGGGAACCTTGTTTTGCTTGCAGATTTGCATTACCCTTTCCGCCAATGCCTCATACGCCTTCTCGCTCAAGTCCTTCTCCCGCAGGATGATTCCCTCGGGCCTGCAGGCTGCGATGGCTTGGATTCTCTGCAAAAAATCCTCTTTACAAAGGCTGCGGTTTGTGACACACAAAATATCAGACATACAGATAATCATTCAGCACAGGCTGCAATCCTTCCTCCTCCATATCCTCATACATGGCTTCAAAGCTGCGTTCATCATTGATTTCAAACTGCTCATCGCCCTCTGCACCTTCGGCCTCCTTGCCGGTGTATTTGCTTTCATGGTCGCCAATGCCTGTGGAAACGCCTGCGGAAACCTTCGTTGCGGCAATCTTTACGATACCGTCACGGAAGGATTTGCTTTCTCTGGAGGATACCGTAATGCCGACAAAGGGCAGGAAAATACGATATGCACAAAGAATCTGGCAAAGCTGTTTTTCGCCGACATCCAAGGGGCTGATTTTATCGTTATTGATAATGGGACGCAGTCTGGGGCAGGATAAGGACATTTCCGCATGCGGATATTTCCGCTGCAAATAATAAACGTGCAATGCGCTTGCCAAAGCATCCTTTCTGAAATCGGACAGACCCAGCAAAGCAGAGAACGCAACCCCTCTCATTCCGCCACGCAATGCTCTTTCCTGTGCATCAAAGCGATAAGGCCAAACGCGCTTATGCCCCATCAGGTGCAAGGTTTCATATTTTACGGTGTCATAGGTTTCTTGGAAAACCGTCACATAATCCGCACCGCATTCATGCAAATATCGATATTCGTCTGTGTTGACAGGATAGATTTCCAAGCCTACCATACGGAAATATTTTCTTGCCAGCTTACACGCCTCGCCGATGTATTTCACATCACTCATGGCACGGCTTTCGCCTGTCAGAATCAGGATTTCCTCCATGCCGCTGTCTGCAATGACCTGCATTTCCTTTTCAATCTGCTCCATATTCAGCTTCATGCGGTTGATATGGTTATAGCAGTTAAAGCCGCAGTATACGCAGTAGTTCTCACAATAGTTGGCAATATACAAGGGTGTGAAAAGATAAACCGTATTCCCAAAATGCTTACTGGTTTCCTTTCTTGCCTTCTGCGCCATTTCCTCCAAAAACGGTGCTGCCGCAGGGGAAAGCAACGCCTTGAAATCCTCCACAGAGCAGGTTTCATGGTCCAGTGCCGCACGCACATCCTTTGCCGTATACTGATTGTAATCATATTCCTTCATCTGCGTCATCACAGTTTCGCAAATATCGGATGTAATCACTTCCATGCCGGGCATATATTCCATGTGATTCTTTCTGGAGGCAGGGTTTGTTTCCAGCTCATGCTTACGCTTGAGTGCCTCTGCGGAAAGAAATTCAGAGTCGATAAAAAATTGATTTTCCATTTCTATCCCTCCTTAATCACGCAGGAAGTCTGTCAGTGGATCGGAGGCGGATGCCCCTCTTGTCAACACTCTGCCAAGGCCGGAGAGGTATGCCTTTCTGCCTGCCTCAATCGCCTGACGGAATGCTGCCGCCATCAAGGGCAAATCGCCTGCGGTTGCCAAGGCTGTGTTCGCCATGATTGCCGCTGCGCCCATTTCCATTGCCTCGCAGGCCTGAGAAGGTCTGCCAATGCCTGCATCCACAATGACGGGCAAATCCATTTCATCCACCAAAATCTGAATGAATTCCTTTGTTGCCAAGCCCTTGTTGGAGCCGATGGGAGAGGCCAAGGGCATAATGCTTGCCGCACCGGCATTTGCCAAATCTCGTGCCACATTCAAATCGGGGTACATATAGGGCATAACCACAAAGCCTTCCTTTGCCAAAATTTCCGTTGCCTTGATGGTTTCATAGTTATCGGGCAGAAGATATTTGCTGTCACGCATGATTTCCACCTTTACAAAATCACCACAGCCCAGCTCTCTTGCCAATCTAGCAATACGTACTGCCTCCTCCGCTGTTCTTGCGCCTGAGGTATTGGGCAGCAGGGTAACATTTTCGGGAATATAATCCAGAATACTCTCCTGCTCCTTTGTGTTTGCACGGCGTACAGCCAATGTGATAATTTCCGCACCGGCATCCTTCACAGCCGCTTCAATCAGCTTTAAGGAATATTTACCGGAGCCCAGAATAAATCTGGATTGAAACTCATGTCCGCCAATGATAAGTTTATCTTCTTTCTGCATGAAAAATCCCTTCTTTCTTTTTTCTTATGGTTCAAACTGACCGGAAAGGATTCTCAGGACCATGTGTGCCTCATGCGCACCACATATCATCACACGGGAGGACACCAAGCCAATGTCATCTGCAACATCGCTGATTCCGTCTCCGCAGAGATAAAAGCGGTCTGTAATCCTTCTGGTTTGGATGCTGTTTGCAGAGCCGAACCCTGCCATACCGGACGCAGCGATGAGATATTTCGTATGTAATTTTTCCAGCACGCCATTGACCAGCATTGCCTTTGCTTCCGCATCATCAAAGGCTTCGCAGATAATATCGGCATCTGCAAGGATTTCCTCCAGATTCTCCTCGGTAATTGCGGTTGTATGCGTTTCCAATTCCAGATAGGGTGCAATCTCCCGCAGGTTTTCCGCCAAGGCCTCTGTTTTCCATTTTCCAATCTGGGTTGCCTTATATTGCTGTCGGTGCAAATTGGTAATATCCACTGTATCAAAATCTGTCAAAATCAGCCTTCCGATACCCGCTCTTGCCAAGGCAATCGCAATATTGGAGCCTAAGCCCCCCAAGCCGCAAACCGCAACCGTCGCCCGATTGAATTTCTCCTGCACTGCCGCTCCATGCCGTGCCGCTAATGCTCGCTGCAAGTCTTCCCTTTCAGGAATCCTGCTCAAATCAGCCACCTCCTACAAAATTCACAACCTCAACCACATCGCCATCCTGCAAAATCGTTTCGTTGTATGCCGCTTTCGGCACAATCTCGCCGTTTCGCTCGACTGCAATCCGTTTCGGGTTAAAATCTGTTGTTTCCAGATAATCCGCCACGGTTTTTCCTGCAGCTGCAAGCGATTCGCCATTGATTTTTACCACTGAAGCTTCACCTCCTTCTCGCTGTCACAATCAAACACAGGATTTTTTTAACAAAAAAAGGAAGCTACCATCATTTGATAACTCCCTTGTTTGTTCCTTCTGTTTTCAGGCATCCCTACGTTGGCATTATCCAAATCAGGTTATGGGTCGAAGGCGTATCCTTCCTCTCAGCCTGCCTAAGCAAGCTCCCCTCTGTGTGTTCGATTATAGCTTCATTATACTGCCTGCATTTTTAAAATGCAAGAATATTCTCAAAGCCAAGCCCACGTTTTTTCAGCGGATGGCAGTGCCGCCGCGCCCCTTTCCTATCGTTTTTCCACACGATAGGTAAAATCATTGCCCTTGCCTTCAAAGGTAAAGCTGTCCTGCAAGCCCTCTGTTGCAACCACCTCTCCCGCCTCCGTCACAAGGATTGCCTCAAAATCCTTCTGCGTCCGCCAATAAGCCAGGGCATCCTCCAGGCCCATCACATACAGCGCTGTGGAAAGGGCATCCGCCTTTGTGCCGTCTGCGCAAACAATGGTGACGGAAAGCAGACCGCTTTCTGCCGGCTTGCCTGTTGCGGGATCAATGATATGGTGGTATTTTTTGCCGTTTTCCTCAAAATATCTCTGATAGCCGCCGGAGGTAACTGCGCAGGCATCACTGATTTGAACAACACCGACATAATCATTTTCATCGGAGGGATTCTGCACCGCAATCTTCCAAGGACTGCCGTCCGGCTTATTGCCGATGGCACAGACATTTCCGCCCAAGGAAAGCCATGCCGATTTCACGCCCTTTTTCTTCAAAAGCTCTGCCAGCTTATCGGACGCATAGCCCTTGGCAATGCCGCCCAAATCAACCGCCATACCCTCCTGCTCCAAATAAACCGTAGAAGCATCTGTATCTATAGTAATATCCTCCGCCTTGGTCAAGGGCAAAAGCTCGTTCAGCGTTTCCTGTGTCGGAACGGTATAATTGCTCTCCGTAAAGCCCCACGCCTTTACGATGGGATAAATCGCAATATCAAATGTGTGATGTGTTGCCTTCCCAAGCTGCTTTCCCGCCTGCAGCAATGCAAGGGTATCCGCCGAAACAGAAACCGCCTCCTTGCCTGCGTTATCGTTGATTTTCTGAATATCGCTATCCTTCTGCGTAACAGAAAACAGCTTTTCCAAGCGCTTAACCTCCTGCTCCGCATCAATCAACAGTGTCTCCCCATCGGGATGAATGATATGAAACGTCATCACGGTATCCATTGCAAAGCTTGTGGATTCATAGCTATCCTTCTGCTGACTGTTTTCCAGCATTTGTTGGGCTGCCCTTCTCTGCTCGGTACAGCCGCTGAGCAAAACACACACCATCAATCCTATGGCAATCCATTTTTTCCAATTCATCATTTCGACTCCTTTGATTTAGAAATTACTTTCTTCTGATTTTACCCTGCACACCGCACTTTGTCAAACGCAGCGGAAGCTTTATCAGCGGAAAGCACTTTTTTAGGTTGGAACAGCCATGCTTTTATGGTAGAATAGCATAGGTATTTTTTGAAAAATACACCTTTTATCAAGAAATGGGTGGAACGATGGACAAAAGAAATTCAAACATAGAGCTATTGAGAATTACGGCAATGCTGATGATTATTGCCTATCATATTTTTTTGCACTGCATCAATATACAGCTGACGGATATAGCCTCCCTTGCGACACTTGAAAACGGTTGGTTTTGCCATCCGTCATTCTCCGAAAAATTATGTATATTGGCTGTCATTGCACCGATGGGACAGGTGGGAAACGCTATTTTTATACTGATTTCGGGGTATTTTATGGCACACCGAGACACGATTGATTTGACCAAGATTTCAAAAAAGCTGCTGCTTCAGCTTGGGTTTGCCTCCCTCATTCTCGGCGCCGCCTCCATCTATGCCTATCATCATATAACCCGCTTTCCGATTAAGCCGATTCCCTTCAGTTCCTTCAATGCACTGTCTTGGTATGTCGGATATTATTTTATCGTCATTGTGATTGCCAAGGTTTATTTGAACGACCTTCTCAAAAGGCTGGAGCAGAAAAAATATGTGATGCTTCTCATTGTGCTGTTTGCACTTTTGCAATTCTCTTGGAGCACAAGCGTCATTTATAATCTCGGGAAGGGCTTGGAAAAGGTCTGCACGGGTATATTCCTGTATTCCTTGGGCGGATATGTGAGAAGCTATAACCCCTTTGGTGCCATCAGGCTGTGGGCGGCTCTCTCCATTGTAATCCTGATAAACCTTATGGTGTGCGGAAACTTTTACATTACCACAGCGGCAAAAATATTGGCCTATGATGCAGGCAGTGAGGAGCTGTTTTTGCAGGCCATCCCTTTGTATCGGAACAACCAGCTTGTTCCGCTCATGCTCGGCATAGCCATCTTTGAGCTGTTTCGGAGAATACGCCTTCCCAACAGCCGCCTTCTCAACTTTATGGGGGCCTCCACCTTTATGATATACCTTCTGCATGATAATGAATTTGTATATCAGTTTTGGAATACGCAGGATTGGCTGACACTGCTGCATGAAAATGTCACTCAATTTTTAGCTGTCTATGGGCTATGGGTTTTGAAAACCTTTGCCTTCGGCGTGGTCTGCTATGGTGCATTTGTCATCGGCGGCAGGGTGCTGCAGAGCCTTAAGCCCTTGGCAATCAAAAAACAGGAGCGGCAATAGGAGGCCTGCGTGGAACAGGAACGCAAAAAACCTGTTTCCCGAAAAAGCTCCCACACAATTTCATACGAAAAAACAGAACATGCTCTGCTGACCGTGTTGATGGTTGGCAGAGCATTTCATTGTAGCAAGATATTGGCAGATATGCTAAAATAAAGCATAAGTATCATCAGCTTACAGCGGGAGGTGATGAAATCGCCGCTCGGTACAGTATCCGCTATTGAGAACACAGAGCAAAACAAGGAAAGATGGATTAAAACGGAGGTTATATTTATTTCGTGTGCGAAAGATGTCAACTCTATGATTGGCTGTACTCTAATCGGCATATAGCTGTTCTGCCCCCTCATATGCAATACCGAAAGCCACCCTTGCAGCAGGATACTGCTCTGTTGATTTGAGGATAAACTACTCTATAAAGATAAATTGGAATTTGAAAACAATAGAAGCGATAAAGGAGTATAAGGAAATGAAATATATAAACAAAAAGAAAAGTATTGTGGAAATCATAATATGCTTTTCTCTAATGTTGTTTCTTGCGGTCTTTGTAAATATATTTGGAAAAGATTTTGGACTTTGGTTAGGAATATTAACATATTGGCTTTCGTCCATTATCTTAATCCTTTATATTCTAAAAGTAGAAAAGGAGCCGCTTTCCTCTATCGGATTAAAGCGAATTTGTTTCAAAAATATTTTTGAGGGCTTAGGTTTAGGAGTTGTTATGTTTATTGCACAACAAATCCCGCTGCTTATTATGGGAATAGACTATTCGGTTTTTTCTATGAAACCCGATTTTTTCTATATTCTGATTACTACCTTTTATTGTTTTTTCTGCGTTGGATTTGCCGAAGAACTTATTTTTCGAGGTTTTTTATTTAAAAAGACGTTGGATATATGCCGTATAAAATGGATTTCCATAGTGATTAACATTATTCTGTTTTATGTTATACATTGGACTTCCTTACCGCATAATTTTGGAGGGATTTATAATATAGCTATCAATACATTGATTTTATGTATTTACTATTTGTTGCGAACAGAAAAAACCTTAATTCCACTTATGGTAGGACACGGTTTTTATGATACTCTGACATCTGTAATTCTTCCGATTTTTATTTATATGAATAATTAAATAAAGAACTTCCAGTTTGGAGAATTGAGAAAATCGAAATTTACGGAGGTAATTTTTTGCGAACATACAAAAATAAGGAAGAACTCAAAGCTGAAATCAATAAAACATTTGAGAAATATATTTCGGAATTTGATAACATTCCCGAAGCCTTAAAGGATAAAAGAGTTGATGCGGTTGACCGCACCCCCGCAGAAAACCTTGCCTATCAGCTTGGATGGACAACCTTAATTCTGCAATGGGAGGCGGCAGAAAGGGAGGGACTGCAAGTAAAAACGCCATCGGATAAATTCAAGTGGAATCAGCTTGGCGAATTGTATCAATGGTTCACGGATACCTATGCTCATTTGTCCCTCCAAGCGTTAAAATCCCGATTAAATGAAAATATTTATTCTATCTATGCAATGATTGATTCCTTGAGCGAGGAGGAATTGTTTCAGCCGCACATGAGAAAATGGGCGGATGATGCCACAAAAACAGCGGTGTGGGAGGTTTATAAATTTATTCACGTTAATACCGTTGCTCCCTTTGGGACCTTTCGAACAAAGATTAGAAAATGGAAAAAAGCAGTGCTGTAAGCCCCGCTTGTCTCCCCTGCCGCATAATCGTTCAGGGGGTTCCGCAAAGGGATTCTTTGGAATGAACTTTTCTGTGATATAGGCCTGCCACAAAAGATGCAGGGAAATATTCGGATGAACCCAAAATTCATTTTATGATATTGATTGACAATTATGCTTACAGGCTTATAATGAGCCTTAAGGAGATACTCTGTTTTTTATGTTTATTTTATCAGGAGGGATAGCTATGGCATGGGATGATTTTGCAGGCAGAGCTGCGGGAAATGACAATGAGAAGTACATTGTGTTGCAGGTGGTGCTTACCGAAAAATTTCTTGGGACAGGTTCCGGCGTTGCAAGCCTTACAAATTTGCAAAATGAAATAAATAAACAGGCGGCAAAGGGATATCGTCTGCATACGATTACAACCACCTCATCCGGTTCAAAGGGATTTCTTGGGGGCGATAAAATTCAAGCAACCATGATTTTTGAAAGAATTGATTGAGACAATCCGAATCAGCCAATACGAGCGCTTATCTAATGTGGTAGGCGCTTTTTGTATACAGAAAACCACCCTTCGGTTGATGGTTTCAGATTTTTGAAAAATTGTGTCGGTTCAATTTCCGACTCCCTCCTATCAGAAGAATCTTATTTACAGACTTTTTCTCATTTACTTTCACAAACGAATCCGCTACAATAAAATAAAGAAATAACACTCCCTTCGGGCTTTTTGCAACAATCGGAAATCCCCTTTGCCTGCGGCGGCTCTGCTTCCCCCGCAACGCAAGGGATAATATCAAAAAGAAAAAAGGAGGAGAATGCTATGAAAAAAAGGAACACCCTTTGCCTGCTGCTTCTGCTGTTCGGTGCGCTGACAGCCTGCTCCCAGGCACAAAACACCGCCCCCGTTACCACTGTTTCCACCACCGCAGAGCTGGTAAGGGCGATTGCTCCGGATGCCCACATCATCCTAAAATCCGGCGTCTATAACATTTCCGCTCTGACCGAGGAGGAAATAACCGCTTGCAGCCGCTATGTAAGCCAAGATGGCCTGCGCAATGGCGAGCTTTCCGTCCGTGATGCCGCAGGGCTGATTCTGGAGGCGGAAAAAAGCGGTGCCGCCCGTCTGATTACAGAAAACGGCCTTGCCGATGTCATGCTGCTTGACCTTTGCGATAACGCAGCTCTCAAGGGCTTGGTTCTGGGGCATGATATGGAAAAGGGCGATTGTGATGCCCATGTCTTAAGGCTTGCCGCCTCCCAAAACGTAGCCTTGGAGGAATGTGCCCTCTTTGGCTGTGGCACCTATGGAATTTGGGCGGAGGATGCCGCAGGGCTTACCGTTTCCAAAACGGAAATTTATGAATGTACCAACGGTATCTTCCATCTGCTTGATACTGCAAAGGCGGTCTTTCAGGATTGCCAATTCCACAATAATAACGGAATGTTCTCCCTGCTGGGAAAAACAGAGGTGCTGATTAAGGATACGGAAATTTCCAAAAATCAAGGTGCTTTGCTGCAAGCGGCGCACAGCGATACAGGCTCCCTGCAGATTACCTTTGAGGGCTGTACCTTCCAGGATAATTTCAGCATGGGCGCTCCTGCGGATTATCCCTATGCAGCCTTTACGGATTGCGATATTTCCTCTGCTCCCACAGCCGCAGCCTATGATGCTCTGATTGCACGCTTCCGCACCCTTGTTTCCGCCCCCTTCGCCCAAAAGACCGATAAAGCGGGCGAAAAAAGCGTTTTGGCTTCTGCACAGGATAGAGGGGAAAGTGCCATGCAGGAAATGGGCTATCTGATAGAGGATTTCAACGGCGACGGCATTCCCGAATTGGCAGTCGGCGAATGTGACGGCCCGATTAACGCCCTCTACACCTTGTCAAAGGGTACACCGCAGCTCGTCTTTGAAGGCTTTTATGAAGAAAATTGCTACGTCTACATGGGCGACGGCCATTTCTACTACTACGGCTATAAGAGTGCGGCAGAAAACGGCCAAGGCATTTTTTATCTCAGCAAGGACGGCACCAAGCTAAAATGCGAGAGCTTCCTTTTTACCGGCCTGAACAGCAGTGGGGATGTCTGTGTCTATTCCAACGAAAGCGGCAGCTGGGATTCTGAAAAATCCGAAAAATCCGATATGACTGCGGAGGAATTTTGGGACTTGGACCCCGCCGGGGCACCCTTACCCCTCATTCCCTTCTCGCAGGCAAACAGCTAAAAAGCAAAACAGCCGACAGTTCTTTTCACTGTCGGCTTCAGATTGTAGACAAAGTAATTTTGAGGTAGCGGAAGGGTTTGGGAAACAAATCCGTTTCCCAAATGGAATCCGCAGTCGGCGAGGCAGTTTGCTGACAAACCAGCCCAAAGGGCTGCTGCTATGCAGTGCCAGTACTTCCGGCGAGGAAAACAGTAATGCACGGGGAAGATATACCCCGCCGCCGTAGGCGGCTTTGCGAAGCAAAGTGCTGACAAGGTTTCAAGGCTTTTAAGCTAATGGAACTCGTCTGTTTACTCCTCTGTCTTAGCAAGTCGAAATCCTGATTTCGACTTAGGTGTCGACTTTGTCGACACCTTGAGCCGACAGTTCTTTTCACTGTCGGCTGTTCTTATGCGTCCTTTTCCTCCAAAATAAGCTGTAACAGCTCCCTTGGGCTATGTACCAAGCGGCTTGCCCCCGCCTGCTTCAAAAATGCCTCGTCACGAAAGCCCCAGCAAACGCTGATACATTCCATTCCCGCATTTTTCTCTGTCTGTATATCCACCTCGGAATCCCCGATGTATAAGCACCTCTCCGGCCTTACGCCCAGCCGCTTCGCCGCCGTAAGCACCATATCGGGTGCCGGCTTTCGCCGAATCCCCTCGGCCTCTCTCTCCCCTGCCGCCGCATCAATTCTCCCTGCAAAATATTTTTCGCACAGCCCCTTCACTGCCGTGTCAAATTTATTCGATACCACGCCAAGCCGCAGGCCGTTTTCCCGCAGTCGCTCCAGTAAGGGCAAAATCTCCGCATAGGGTGCCGTTTTCTCCTCCATGTGCGCCTGATAATACGCCTGATATTCCGCCAAGCAGGCCGCAAAAACAGAAGCCTCCGTTCCCTTCGGCAAGGCGGCACGCAGCAGCGCCTCACTGCCGTTTCCCAGAAATCTGCGGATTTCCTCCTTCCTGCGCAGCGGAAAGCCATGCGCCTGCAGCGTCACATTCACGCTGTCCGTCAAGTCCTCCAGTGTATCCAATAATGTCCCATCCAAATCAAACAAAATTCCCTCTATCTTCATGCCCTCACCTCCATATCCTTCTATTTTATCTCTTTTTCCCCTGCAATTCAAGCACATCAATTCTACCAAATCAATACTATCAATTTTGTATGGATTTTTTTCGCCCATCCCCTTGTCATTTTGTCCCAACAGGTCTATAATAGAAATTGTAAAAAAGAAACATCTTTAATCAATAAATCAACAGTTTTTTCTAAAAAACTGTCATGTTTTTCTTGAAAAAAGGAGGAATTCTTATGGCAAAGAAGGTATTGATGTTAGCAGGCGATTTCACAGAGGATTATGAAACCATGGTACCCTTTCAGGCAATGGAAATGTTGGGCTATCAGGTAGATGTTGTTTGCCCCGATAAAAAAGCAGGTGACATCATCCGCACTGCAATCCACGATTTTGAAGGCGAGCAGACATACTCCGAAAAGAGAGGTCACAACTTTGCTCTGACAGCAGATTTTGATGCAGTGAATACTGCCGATTACGCAGGTCTGTTCATCACAGGCGGGCGCTCTCCCGAATATCTGAGACTGACTCCCAGAGTCATCGAAATCGTGCAGGAATTCTTCGCAGCAAATAAACCCGTTGCAGCAATCTGCCACGGCCCTCAGATTTTGACTGCCGCAAATGTGCTCAAGGGCAAAAAAGCAACCGCATATCCCGCAGTCGGCCCCGATATCACTCTGGCAGGCGGCGAATATGTCGCTGTGGATGCTTCCGAGGCTGTTGTTGATGGCAATCTGGTAACTGCACCCGCATGGCCCGGCGATTCCGCAATCACAAGAGAGTTCATCAAGCTGATGGGCGCAAAATGGGAGCTGTAATCACAGTAAATTAACCTAAGCAAATCTTTTTCTCAAAACTTCAAAAAGCAGGGAGGACTTTTCTTCGGAATTGCTCTCTCTGTTTTTATTTTGCCGCAATGCCGCCGCCCTTGTCCGCTTGTGCTTTCGCCGTTTTTCCTTTATAATAAAAGATATAAAAAATTTGAAACTGAGAAAGGAGAACTTCTTATGTCCAATATCGCATTAGAAGAAAAAATAAGAAATCTCTCTGCCGATTATATCTATCAGCAGGCAGTCGGCTCTCTGCTCTTAATGCTGATGAGCGCCATGGAGGATGCAGAAAAAGGCGTGACCGCCCTCCCCTATGAAATCCCTGCCGATGTGCAGGAAATCAAGGATGAAATCAAGGCATATCTCATTCGTCTGGAGGATTTGCTGGAAAGCGATGCCGAATCCCGCATGGCAGCACTGGAGGATTGCATGGAGCTGAAAAAGCGTCTGCTTTCCATCTATGAAACCATTTACAGCTACTTCTCCCAGTGGAATGTCATTTCCACCTTGGTGAGCGACCAAGTGGCTCTGCGTAAATATAAAGAGGACGGCGTTTCTCAAAAGCAGGTGGAATGGTCTTTGTTCTTCGCAGATTGCCATGCCTTCATGGAAAGTGCGGAAACCCTGCTCGATCAGAAAACCTATATGGGACAGCTTTTGAAATGTATCCCCCTCTATATGACAAGGGATAAATATTATGATGCGGTTCTTGCCTCCCTGGAGGCCGCCTTTGCAGGCGAAAGCAAGGAATTTATCGCCGCCTCTCTCAAGGCGTTTGAGGGCTTTTGCAGTCCGCAGGAAAATCCCCTCTATGGCAAATATTTCCCCACCCTTGCACAGTGGATTGGGCAAAAGCAAATGCTGCTGCCCAATAAGCTGTCTGATGAGGAGCTTGCAAATTTCTATGAGGAGCTGAAGACAGTCTTTGAAGACCTTGAGCAGATTGAGGAATATTTCTCCTGCATCCTGCACGATATCAACTCGCTCATTCTTCTGTTCTATCTGACCTATTCCTTTGCGGATATCACAGAAGGCAGTGCCGCCTATGCCGATTTGTATCACATCGTCTGCGATTTTATCAGTGATAAGCTGACAATGACGGAAAAAGCGGCTTATCTGGATACTCTGATCGAACAGCTCGAGGAAACCGTTGAGCCTGTCATTGATAAAGCAAACGCCATCGGCAAGGAGGAATATACACTGCTGCAAAAGGTAGGCTCCTTTGCGGATTTCTCCGCAGATACCAAAAAGGTCTTGATGACAGAGGAATTTATCCGCGAGTGCTTCTTCAGCGATTTGAATGATGAGCTGTTCCATTTCGATGTTCCGGAGGATTTGCCTGCCGCAACCGCCGCAGAAAAGAAAGCCCTGTTCCAAGCCTTCATCGAAAAAACACGAAACCATTTCGATACCCTGCCTGCACAGACCAGAAAGCTTGCCATGCAGAACCTGACCGGCGCTCTGCCCCCGATTTATTCCGTCCATGACGTTATGGATATGCTGATGGAGGCGATTGATAAAGCCACCTCCGAGGAGCAAAAGGTTTTGATTGTGGATAAAGTTGGCATGGTATTCAGCGAAAACGGCTGGCAATCCCTGACCGAAGATACCGAGGAGGCCTGCGGCTGTGGGCATGACCACCACCATGACCATGACTGCGGCTGTGGACATGACCACGACCATCATCATCATTAAGGAGGATTCGTATGTTTACCTTTAATCATTATAATTATAACGTGTTGGATTTAGAAAAAAGCATTGCCTTCTATGAAGCCGCACTTGGTCTAAAGGAGGTTCGCCGCAAGGAAGCCCCCGACGGCAGCTGGAAGCTTGTTTATCTGGGCGACGGAAAATCCGATTTCACACTGGAGCTGACTTGGCTGAAGGAACGCAAGGAGCCGTATAATCTTGGCGAAAACGAATTTCATCTTGCGTTTCAGGCAGAGGATTTTGATGCGGCGCATGCAAAGCATAAGGAAATGGGCTGCATCTGCTTTGAAAATCCCGAAATGGGGATTTATTTCATCAACGATCCAGACAACTATTGGCTCGAAATTATCCCTAAGCCCTAATGCTCTTTCCGCCACAACAAAAACCCCCTTGGGATTCCCAAGGGGATTCAAATTTTATTTTTCTTATTTCTTCAGCTGTGCCAATCTTTCCTCAACCTGCGCCAGCATTGTTTTATATTTTTCTTCCTTTGCCCGTTCTTCTTCAATCACGTGCGCAGGTGCCTTTGCCACAAAGCCTTGGTTTGCCAGCTTCTTCACCACACGGTCAACCTCTTTTTCCAGCTTTGCCTTTTCCTTCTCCAGACGCTCAATTTCCTTTGCGAAATCAACCAGCTCAGCCAAAGGCATATAGATGGTTGCATCCTGAATCACAACGGATACCGCATCCTCGCCAATGCCTGCCTTGTCTGCCTGCACAGTAACCTCGCTTGCGTGTCCCAAGGTCTTGAAGAACACCTTGGAATGTTCAAAGATATAGCGCACCTCGTCGCTTTCGGAAACAACATAAACGTGTACCTTCTTAGAGGGTGCCACATTCATTTCCGCACGGATATTACGGATATTTCTAACCGCTTCCTTGATTGCGTCAATTTCCGCCTCATTTTCCTTGTAGTTCCATTCCTCCTTATACACAGGCCACTGAGAAGTCATAATGCTTTCCTCATCCTCCTGTATGTGCATAAACAGCTCCTCAGTAATGAAGGGCATGAAGGGGTGCATCAGCTTCAATGCGTTAATCAAAACCTGCTTCAAGGTCCACAATGCTGCCGCTCTGGTGCTGTCCTCCTTGTTATACAAACGAGGCTTCACCATTTCAATGTACCAGTCGCAATATTCATCCCAGATGAAATCATAAACCTTCTGTGCCGCTAAGCCAAGGTCATATTTGCTCAGGTTTTCCTGCACTTCCTTCGCCAGTGTGTTTACCTTGGAAAGAATCCATTTATCCGCAGAGGTCAGCATTAAGAACTTGGGTTCTTCGCCCTCCTCCATATTCATCATCACGAAACGGGAGGCATTCCACATCTTATTGCAGAAGTTTCTGCAGTTATCCAGTCTCTCCCAGTAAAAACGCATATCGTTCCCCGGTGCATTGCCTGTAATCAGCATCAAACGCAGGGGGTCAGCACCATAATTTGCGATAACCTCCAAGGGATCAATGCCGTTCCCCAAGGATTTAGAGAATTTCCGTCCTTGGTCATCACGAATCAAGCCGTGAATCAAAACATCACTAAACGGCTTTTTGCCCATCTGCTCCATGCCGGAGAATACCATTCTGATAACCCAGAAGAAAATAATATCATAGCCGGTTACCAAAACGCTTGTGGGATAAAAATGCTTCAGCTCCTCTGTTTCGTGGGGCCAGCCCAGTGTAGAGAAGGGCCACAGCGCAGAGCTGAACCAAGTATCCAGTGTATCCTCATCCTGACGAATGCTTGCGGAGCCGCATTTTTCACATTTGCCGGGGTTTGCCTTTGCCACTGTGATATGGCCGCAGTCCGCACAATAATATGCAGGGATTCTGTGTCCCCACCAAAGCTGACGGGAAATACACCAGTCACGGATGTTGTCCAGCCAGTGCATATAAATCTTGCCGAAGCGTTCGGGAACAAATTTCAGCTCCTGCTCCTGATAAACCTTGATGGCAGGCTTTGCCAGCTCATCCATCTTCACAAACCACTGCAGCTTAATCATAGGCTCAATGGCAACGTGGCATCTTTCATGGCAGCCTACCGCATGAGTAATATCCTCGATTTCAACCAGATAGCCCTCTGCCTCAAGCTGCTTTACGATTTCCTTTCTGGCCTCCATTCTGTCCATGCCTGCAAATCTGCCTGCCAGCTCATTCATGGTGCCATCATCATTCATCACGCAGATACGGGGCAAATCATGTCTCAAGCCAACCTCAAAGTCATTCGGATCATGTGCAGGTGTGATTTTTACAACACCTGTACCAAATTCTCTGTCAACATACGCATCCGCAACAATCGGTACCTCCTTGTTCAAAACAGGAACGATACAGGTCTTGCCAATCAAATGCTGATATCTTTCATCCTCCGGGTGCACAGCAACCGCCGTATCGCCCAGCATGGTTTCCGGTCTTGTGGTTGCCAATCTCAGCTTTTCATCAGAACCAACGATGGGATAATTGATGTGATAGAAATGCCCTGCGGTGTCAACGTGTTCCACCTCCGCATCGGAAATCGTGGTCTGACATTCGGGGCACCAGTTGATAATCTTCTCCCCGCGATAGATGTAGCCCTTTTCATACAAACGGCAGAAGGTTTCCAAAACCGCCTCGGAGCAGCCCTCATCCATGGTAAAGCGCACACGGTCCCAGTCGCAAGAGCAGCCCAGCTTTCTCAGCTGATTCAGGATAATGCCGCCGTATTCTTCCTTCCAAGCCCAAGCACGTTCCAAAAAGCCCTCACGGCCAACGTCCTCCTTGGTCAGCCCTTCCGCGGCCATTTTCTGCACAACCTTCAGCTCTGTGGAAATGCTTGCATGGTCAATGCCGGGCACCCAAAGTGTGTTGTAGCCCGCCATTCTTTTCCAGCGAATCAAAATATCCTGCATGGTGTTATCCAGTGCGTGTCCCATGTGCAGCTGCCCTGTAATATTCGGGGGCGGCATCACAATGCAAAAGGGTTCTTTTGTTTTATCTACTTCTGTATGGAAATATTTCTTTTCCATCCATTTGTTGTAAAGTCTTTCCTCTACAACAGAGGGGTCAAAATTCTTTGCCAGCTCTTTCATCGTATGTTCCTCCTATGTTTTTTTATTTCACTGTGAACCAAACAAAAAAAGCTTTCGCCTCAACAAAGGACGAAAGCTCGCGGTACCACCTTATTTCCCGTTTCAAAAACGGACTCTTTGTGACCTGTAACGGCGTCTGCCGGCTTCGCCTACCCAAAGATTTCCCATCTCCTTCAGCGAAACAACTCCAAAGCTACCTTCCACATCCTTTGATACAAAGGATTTTTCAGCCGATGAATCCTTCTCTCTGTGTAGTTCGGATGTGTACTCCTCTTTTTCTCTGTCTTTCACAGTGTTGTTTTTCTTTCTATACCTCAAGATTTTATTCAATTTGAACAGTTTTGTCAACCCTAAACAACGAAAAAAGTAAGAAAAACCGTCTTTTTCAACGAATTTGCAGCATCCCCTGCTTCTATCGCCGATGGCTCTGTCTTTCCTCCTCCTTTTCCTTCGGATAACGGGAAATATTCAGCAGCATGCCGACCATTGCCATCAAAAACAGCAGGGACGTACCACCGTAGCTGATAAACGGCAGCGGCTGCCCCGTATTGGGAATCGTATTCGTAACAACCCCGATATTGATAATGGACTGAAATGCAATGACCGCCGTGATCCCCGTTGCCAACAGCATCCCATAGCTGTCCTTTGCGGAAATGGCAATGCGAATCCCACGCCAAATCAGCACGGCAAACAGCAGAATGACCAAAGCCGCCCCGACAATCCCAAGCTCCTCACAAATAATCGCAAAGATAATATCGTTATATGCCTCCGGGATAAAGGTTTTCTGCCTACTCTGCCCAAGTCCAAGCCCGAATAAGCCGCCGGATGCCAAGGCATAAAGAGACTGCACCGTCTGGAAGCCTGTGCCTGTGGGATCTGCAAAGGGGTTCAGCCATGTCTTGATTCGTGTCAATCTGTAACGGAACTGCGGAATCAGCACGGCAAGGCCGCAAAGCGGTGCCGCAACCGCCGCCGCCGCCCCAAAATACCAAACACGAGGGCTTGCCACAAACAGAATCGTTGCACCCATCAGCCCAACCAAAAGCGCCGAGGAAAAGTTTGATATTGCAATCAGCGCCACAGGCAGCAGCAGCACACAGCACGCCTTCAAAAAGCCCTTTAGATTTGCCAATTCCCTCCGATGCTCAATCACATAAGAGGAAAGAAACAGAATCACGGCAATCTTCGTAAACTCCGAAGGCTGAAAGGAAAGCGAGCCAATCCCCAGCCACCGCTTCTGACCGCCCGCCTCTGTGCCGACAAAGGGCAACGCCAGCAAAAACAGATTGGAAAGCCAATAGGCCGCCTTTGCAAACCGTTTCCAGAAGGTATACCGTATGTTCATCATAACAATCATTGCCACAATGCCCAAAACTGCCCAAAGGCTCTGCCGCTTCAGGAAATAAAACATATCGTTATGAAAACGCTCCGTCGTCATTGTATAATAATAGCTGGAGCTGAAAATCATAACCACGCCAAACAGCACCAATGTCAGCACGATGAATAAAACCGTAAAATCATATCCCAATGGCTTCATATACTTCCGCTTTCTTGCGGTTTTCTTTTTTGGTCTGCCATGGTTTTTCCCCATTTTTACACCTCATTCAAGCGTTTTTATTTCAAATATCCCAAAACCTGCGCCTTAAACAAATCGCCACGCTGTTCATAGTTATCGAACATCCCCCAGCTTGCACAAGCAGGAGAAAGCAACACGCAATCGCCCGTTTCCGCCTTTTCTCTGCACAAATCCACTGCCTCCGCAAAGGTTTCGCAATCGGAAATGGCAGTAAAGCCGAATTTCTCCGCAGATGCACGCACCTTCGGCGCTGTCACGCCAATCAGCACCAAATGCTTCACTCTGCCGGGGAACAGCTTCGTCCATTCGTCAAAGGAGCCGCCCTTGTCATAGCCGCCGCCAATCAGCACAATCGGCTTTTTCATCGCAAGCACCGCACGGATGGAGGCATCCACATTCGTCCCCTTGGAATCGTTATAATAATCCACACCATCCACTGTCGCAACATATTCAATGCGGTGTGCAACGCCTGCAAAGTTCTTCAGCACCTTGCGGATGGCATCCAAGGAAATGCCTGCACAGATTGCCATTGCCGCCGCCGCCATCACATTTTCATAATTATGCACACCCAAAATCTGCAATTCATCCACATGAATCAAGGTCTCTCTGATGTCTCCCCAGCGCACCTCGATGGCATCTCCATCCAGATAAATGCCCTCCTGCAGCCTTTCGGCGGAGCTGAAGAAAAACACCCTTGTCGCAGTTTTTTCCGCCATTTTTCTGCAAGCCTCATCTGCATGGTTCAAAATGCAAAAATCCTCTGCGGTCTGCTTTGCAAACACTCTTTCCTTCATGGCAATATAAACCTCCATGGTTTTATGCCGATTCAAATGGTCGGGTGTGATGTTCAGCACTGCACTGATGTGCGGATGAAATTCCTTCGCCCTTTCCATCTGGAAGCTGCTGATTTCCGCAACCACCCAGTCCTTCTCCGTCAGTCCTTCGACCTCCTCGCTGTAAGGCACCCCAATGTTTCCGACAACCGCTGTTTTGCTGTAAGCCGTTTTCATAATTTCGCCCGTCAGCGTGGTTGTGGTTGTCTTTCCGTTTGTGCCTGTGATTGCGGTAATCGGGCAGGGTGTCAGGCTGTAAGCCAGCTCCACCTCACTGATAACCGCAATCCCTGCTGCCTCTGCCGCCGCAATAAAGGGCAAATCGCAGGGGATGCCGGGGCTTAACACAATCAAATCCTGCGCACAGGCAATCTCATCGGGGTTTGCACCTGTAAAAAGCACAATGCCTTCCCCCTCCAACGCCAGCACATCCGCAGAAATTTCCTCTCTTTTTTTCATATCCTGCAATGTAACCTTCGCACCCAGTCTGTTCAGCAGTCTTGCCGCCGCAATGCCGCTTCTTGCCATGCCGCAAACCAAGGCCTTTTTACCATTGTATTCCACGTTTGATTCCTTCTTTCCAAAATTCCTTACAGGAACAGATACTTGCAGCCCAAAAAGCCAATCAAGCACAAAAGTGCCGTTGCCACATAAAACAGCGTAACAACCTTGGTTTCTTTCCAACCGCATTTTTCCAAATGATGATGGAAGGGTGCCATCCGAAAGAGACGTCTGCCTTCCCCGTATTTTCTCTTTGTAATCTTAAACCAGCCCACCTGCAGCATAACCGAAATGGATTCCAACAGGTAAATAAACCCGACAATCACGATGAAAACGGGCATTTTCAAAAGAAATGCCGCAGAGGCAACAAAGCCGCCCAGGGCCAAGGAGCCGGTATCCCCCATAAACACCTTTGCAGGATAGGAGTTGAAAATCAAAAATGCCATCAGGCCGCCCACAATCGCAGCGCAAACAGGTGCAATCGTACTGCCTGCCGCCCATGCCGCAATCATAAAGAACACCGCCACCAAAAGCGTCACGCCGCCTGCCAAGCCATCCAAGCCGTCTGTCAAATTGACGCCGTTCACCGTTCCCAGCACCGCTACAAACAGGAAGGGAATGAAAATCAGCTTCAAATCCAACATTCTGCCGTCCGTAAAGGGAATATAGATTGCTGTGCCAATGCCGCTTTTGAGGATATACGAGCAAAACAGCCCTGTCACAATCAGCTGCAGCAGCAGCTTTTGATATGCCCGCAAGCCCAAAGAACGCTTTTTTACCACCTTAATATAGTCATCCAAAAAGCCAATCAGCCCATAGCATACCGTCATCAGCAAAATGGCTGCGCCGTCCCTGTTTCCCTTCAAAAAGAAAAGGCTTGTAATCAAAAACGCCGCCAGAAAGGCAACACCGCCCATGGTTGGCGTGCCCTGCTTTGCCAAATGTGTCTGCGGGCCGTCATCTCGCACATTCTGCCCGAATTTCAGCTTTCGCAGCATAGGAATCACGATGGGGCATAAAATTACCCCTATCACGAAAGATATGATGATGGCATAGACTGCCTGTTCCAAAGAACCCACTTTAGTTCACTCCTTGCAATTTTGCTACTGTTTTTTCAAATTCTCTGCTGCGGGATGCCTTCAGCAAAACCGTATCGCCTGCCTGCAATGTCGGCAATCCCTTCTCCCAGAATTCCTCCTGTGTCTCCAGATAATAAACCTCCTTCATGCCTGCCTGCTTTGCCGCCTCTGCCATGTAATCACAGCAAAGCCCAATGCAATAAAGCACATCAATGCCTTTTTCCGCCGCATGAATCCCAACCTCACGGTGTCCCTGCTCCGCATAATCGCCAAGCTCGCCCATAAAGCCCAAAACCGCAATCTTTCTGCCCTTTGCATTTGCCAAAATATCCAAAGAGGATTTGCAGGAAACCGGGTTGGAATTATAAACGTCATTCAAAATCGTAATGCCGTTCTTTGTGGTTTCAATGCTCATTCTGTTCTTGGTTGCACGGAAGCATTCAATGCCCGCCTTCACCTGCTCCGGTGTCAGCCCCAGTTCTATGCCGACGGCCGCCGCAGAAAGTGCATTCAGCACCATGTGCAGCCCCGGAATCGGGATATTCACACGCACACTGCCAACGGGGGTATGAATCGTGCAGGCTGTCTTTTCCAAGCCAACCTGTTCAATCTCATCCGCATAAAAATCTCTTTTGTTTTCAATGCCAAACCAACGAATCTTCTGCGGCAGCTTGCCCTCCAGGGTTTGCAGCATATCATTGTCGCCATTGAGAATGGCAACGCCGTCCGCCTGCAAATGTGCAAGCATTTCGCATTTTGCCTTTAAAATACCCTCTCTGCTGCCCAAAAATTCGATGTGTGCCACGCCCACATTGGAAATCACGCCGATGTTCGGGCGCACAGCCGCCGCAATTCTGTCCAGCTCGCCAAAATGGTTCATCCCCATTTCAATCACAGCCGCCTGATGATGGTCCTCAATCCGAAAAATCGTCAGCGGCACGCCAACCTCGTTGTTATAATTCCCCTCTGTCCACAGGGTATCAAATTTCTGGGAAAGCACAGATGCAATCATATCCTTTGTGGTTGTTTTGCCCACACTGCCCGTAATGGAAACAAAGGGAATGTCAAACAGGCTTCTGTAATAAGCCGCCAAATCCAAAAGGGCCTTGCTTGTATCGGGAACCAAAAGCACAATCGCATTATTTGTGGGTGCCACCACCTTCTGAGAAAGGCAGGCGGTCACGCCGTTTGCAAAGCACTGGGGCAGAAAATCATGCCCATCACGCACCTCGCCGATTCTGGCAACAAATAAAACGCCCTCCTTTGTCTCTCTGGAATCCTGCGTCACATGCCAAATTTCTCTGTTCAGCGCTTCCTCCATATCCCCCAAGGCAATCATCTGTGCGCCTGTTGCCTTGACAATTTCTCTTATCGTAATTTTTTTCATAAGCAATCCTCTCCAAACGCCTTGCGTACTTCCTCAATATCATCAAAATGAATCGTTTTATCGGGGAAAATCTGATAGGTTTCATGTCCCTTGCCTGCAATCAGAATCACGTCGCCCGCCTCAGCCATGGCAACCGCCTTCTGAATGGCCTCCCGTCTGTCCACGATTTTTTCATAGGGGCAGTTTGTTTTCTTCACCCCAACCTCAACATCATCCAAAATCTTTGCAGGGTCCTCTGTTCTGGGGTTATCCGATGTGATGATGCAATAGCCTGCCAATCTGCCGCCGATTTCGCCCATAATGGGACGCTTTGTTCTGTCTCTGTCGCCGCCGCAGCCAAACACCGCAATCAGCTTGCCCTTCACAAATTCATTCGCCGTATTCAGCACATTTTCCAAGCCGTCGGGTGTGTGTGCATAATCCACCACCGCCTGACAGCCCCTCTTGCTGCGTACCGTCTGGAATCTGCCGGAAACACCGGGGTTTGCAGTCAAGCCTGCCGCAATCTCCTCCACGGGAACGCCAAGCAAAAGGCAAGCCCCTGCCGCACCCAATGCGTTGTATACGCTAAAGCGTCCCGGTGTGTGCAGATGAATGTGGTAGCTTTTGCCCTGCCAAAGCATATCAAACGCTGTGCCGTCTGCGGAAATATCAATATTCTCAGCCATAAGGTCTGCCTTGGTGTCAACGCCGATTGTCAGCACCTCTCCCTTACAGCGTCCCTTCATATATGCGCCTGCGGAATCATCCATGTTGATTACGCTTTTCGCCGCACGCTCAAAGAGCAGCCCCTTTGCCGCCTTATAATTTTCCATTGTTTTATGATAATCCAAATGGTCCTGTGTCAAATTTGTGAAGATTGCCACATCAAAGGAAATCCCATCCACTCTGTGCAAATCCAAGGAATGAGAGGAAACCTCCATCACAACATCCGTCACAGCCTCCGTTTTCATGCGGCGAAAGAGCGCCTGCAGCTCCTTCGATTCGGGCGTGGTTCTTTCTGCCTTCAGCACCTCATCTCCAATGCGGTTTTCAATCGTGCCGATAATCCCCACCTTTTTGCCGACTCTGTCCAAAATGGTTTTCATCAGATAGGTGGTCGAGGTCTTGCCGTTTGTGCCTGTCACACCGATGACATCCATTTCTGCGGAGGGGTGTCCGTAAAAATGGTCGGAAAGCAGTGCCAACGCTCTGCGGTTGTTTTCCGTCACAAGCACCGTCACACCTTCGGGTACATTTTCCACCCTGTGTTCACACAGAAGGGCAACCGCACCCTTTTCCAATGCCATGGGAATATATTTGTGTCCATCCGTCTGGAATCCTGTGATGCAGACAAATAAACCATCTTTTTCTACCTTACGGGAATCATACTGGAAATCGGAAATCTCCATATCCGCCGTTCCCTGCTGTATCTCATAGGGAATCCCCTCTAAAAGCTGTTTCAGATTCACTCTTACAGCCTCCTTTCTTTTTCGGCTCTCATATAAATCTCAAGAATAAGCCATTTTTTAGTATACCACACTTATCTCCTACAACCAAATATTTTTGCCATTTTTCTTGAAAAATGCAAGGAAAAGCCATTTCCCTTTTTCGCTATTCCATGCGGAGCAAAACCTTCGTCCCCTTGTTTACGCTTTCTCCTGCCGGCGGCATTTGTCCCGTGATGGCTTCGCCCTCTGTCTCAACCTGTGCAGAAAGCCCCGCCTGAAAGAGTGCATTCTTCCCTTCGTTTAAGGTCATGCCCAAAAGGTCGGGTACAATCGTTTTCAATTCTGCCGCTTCTTCCGCCTCCTTTTCGTCATAGCTTGCCTCAATGCCCAAATAGGGCAGTATGTTTTGCAGCAGCTCCTGCATGACAGGCCCCGCCACCGTGCCGCCGTAATAAACCCCCTGCGGCTCATCAATCAGCACCAATGCCATGACCTGTGGATTTTCCGCCGGTGCAAAGGATAGAAAGGACGCAATATATTTTCCGCTTTTGCGTGGCAGCTTTTCCGAGGTTGCCGTTTTTCCGCCAATGCGGTATCCGGGGATATAGGCCTTGCTGCCCGTTCCTTCGGCAACCACGCTTTCCAGAATCGTTTTCATCGTCTCCGAGGTTTCCTTGGAAATGACCTGCCTGCCCGCTTCATAGGAAAATTCCTCCGTAAGCCTGCCCTCGTCATCCGCAAGCCCCTTTGCAAAATGCGGGGTAATCAAATATCCGCCGTTCACGATTGCCGATGCCGCCCGCAAGAGCTGTAACGGTGTAATCTGGAAGGACTGCCCAAAGCTCATGGTTGCCAGCTCCACAGGCCCCACGTTTTCCGCCTTGTGAATGATGCCTGTGGCCTCCCCTGCCAAGTCAATTCCCGTTTTTTCCATAAAGCCGAATTTCTCCATATAGCTTAGGAAGGTTTCCGCCCCCAAGCGCTCCCCCACCTCCATGAAAACAGGGTTGCAGGAATTTTGCACCCCCTGCACAAAGGTTTCCGCCCCATGGGTGCGTGGGTAACGCCAGCATTTAATCTGTCTGTCGCCCGCAATGTGAAAGCCTCTGCAAAAAAAGCGGCTTTCGGGTGTCACTGCCCCCTCCTCCAAGCCTGCCGAGGAGGTAACAATCTTAAACGTACTGCCCGGCTCGTATGTATCATTGATGGCGGTATTTCGCCACATTCGGTTCAAATGCTCATTCCGTTCCTTTTCGGAAAAGCTGTCCCATTCCGCCGCCAGGCTCTCATCCCGAATGGTAAACGGCTCATTCAAATCAAAGGAGGGTATATTCGCCATGGCATAGATCTCCCCATTTTGCGGATTCAAAATAATCAAAACGCCACGCTTTGCCCCCTTCGTCTCCACTGCCTTCGCAAGCGTCTGCTCTGCATATTGCTGCAGCACAACATCTATGCTCGTCATCAGATTCTTCCCATCCACAGGTGGAATCCGCTCCTGCTCGCTGTCCACCTCATTCCCTCTGGAATCGGTCAAGGTCAAAATCTTCCCCTGCTTTCCCTCCAGCAGCCTGTCATATTTCGCCTCCAAGCCGATAATGCCTTGGTTATCCTTTCCAACAAAGCCGACCACCTGCGCCGCCATGTCAGCATAGGGATAAACCCGCCGCACATCCTCGTCCACCTCCACGCCTGCATAATTCGCCTTGCGGATGGCAGCCGCCGTTTCGGTATCCACCTTCGTTTTGATGCGCACCAAGGCAACCCTCTGCTTGATTTTCTCCAAAACCGTATCATATTCCAAATCCAGCATTTCTGCCAAAAATTGTGCTGTTTTCTCCTTCTCCTTCACCTGAACAGGAATCACGCTGACAGCATTGACCGTCTCCGTCAAGGCAATCCCCTCTCCGTTTCGGTCCAAAATAGCGCCTCTCCTTGCGGTAATCAGGCGGTCACGGGTTTGCTGCTCATACGCCATCTCCTGCAATTCCTCCGCCCGAAAAAGCTCAATAAAAATCAGCCGCCCCGTCAAGAGCAAATAGCCGAACATGGAGCAAAAAAGAAAGAGCAGCAGTCGCTTTTTCGCCTTTATCGTCGGTTTCTCCATATAAAACACCCCTGTCTTTTCCCTCTACCATTTTATTGTATAGAAAAGACAGGGTGTCTATGCTTCTTCTGCTATTGTGTTGTTTTCTTCTTCTCCTCCGTCGCTTCCTCCGTGGTCTTTTTCTTCAGTGTAATGCTAACCTCACTGCCTTCCTCCACAGAAACGCCATGCTTCGGCTCCTGTGCCGTCACGGTGCTGTTTTCCGTTTCTCCTTGGAAAACAACCTCAAAGCCTGCATCCGAAAGAAGCTTCACCGCCTCGGTATAGGATTTGCCCATCACATTCGGCACCTTCGTTGTGCCGCTGTCGCCCTCGGCCTTCGTCACATACAAAATAACCTCACTGCCAACCGCAACCTTTGTGCCTGCCTTCGGCACTTGGTTCGTAACCGTATTGCCTGTCCCGATTACCTTATAGGTCAAGCCTCTGCCCTCCAGGTCCATCGTAACATGGTAGGTGCTGCTTTCCGTATAATCGGGCATGGTTACCATTTCCTTGCCGCCGTTCAGTGTTGCCGTTTCCTCCGTTGCCTCTGTCGGCTCCAGATTTTTATATTTAATGATGTTTTCCATAATCTGCTTTGTCATGGTTGCAGTGGTCTGCACGCCGTCTGTATAGCCCTCAGGCTTATGGATAATGCTGAACACCAGATATTGCGGGTTTTCCGCAGGGAAATAAGCCATGTGCGTCAATGTCCAGTTTTTCTTGTCACGCTTGCCCTGCTCCGCCGTACCTGTTTTACAGCCGATGGAATAGCCGGGAATGGCAATCTTCTTCCCTGTACCATGGTCAACCGTTGCCTTCAGCGCAGTGCGGATATAATCAGAGGTTTTTCGGGAAATCACCTTTCGCACCACCTCTGTTGACTGCTCCTTCACCACAGAGCCTTCACCATCCACAATCTGCGAAACCAGATAGGGCTTCACAAGGTTTCCGCCGTTAATCAAAGCAGAAAAGGCGGTTGCCATCTGGATAGAGGTGCAGTTAAAGGTCTGCCCGAAGGAGCTGGTTGCCAATTCCACAGGGCGCAGTGCCGATTTTGCGTGCAAAATCCCCTCTGCCTCGCCCGGCAGGTCAATGCCTGTTTTCTGCCCGAAGCCAAATTCTCTCTGATACTTATAGAATTTTTCCGCACCCAGCTTTTGTGCAATCTGAACCATGCCGGGGTTACACGATTGTGCCATGATTTCCTCAACGGAAATGGTGCCATGCCCGCTGTGCAGATGACAATTAAGCTCTCTGTCTCCCACCTTGATTTTGCCGCTGCAGTTAAAGGTCGAGCTTTCGGTAATCACGCCCTCCTCCAATGCCGCCGCAACCACCAAGGGCTTATAAATCGAGCCGGGCTCGTAGGTATCGCTAATGCAAAAATTCTTCCAGGTTGTATTCAAATAATCACTTTTTTCCTCATCCGTCATGGCATCCCATGTTTCCTTGAAGCTTTCATCCGTCTCCATGGCAGTCGGCTCATCGGGGTCATTCAAATCAAAGCTGTTTGCAGCAGCCATGGCATAAATCTCCCCTGTGTTCGGGTTCATCACAATGGTGGCAACATTTTCCGAGGGCCAAGCCTCCGCACTTTCCTTGACCGCCTGCTCCGCATATTGCTGAATGGTGTAGTCCAAGGTGGTCACAATGGTGTTGCCGTCCTGCGCCTCATAATCCTGATAGGTAACCTTGTCCGCCCCCTGATACAAAATAAAGGAGCGTCCGGGTGTGCCGGTCATTGCATCGTTATAATAGCCCTCAAGCCCCCAAGTGTTGTTAAAGCCAATCAAATGGCAGGCAAGGCTTTTCAAGGGATAGGAACGCTTGCTCGTCTGCTCAAAATAAACCCCCAGCAGCTTTTTCGCCTCCAGCTCCTCCTTCACGCTTCTCTCCACACCCTTCACAAGATATTTCCAGTGTGTCGGGGTGTTGATTTTGTTTGTTTCCGCATTTTTGGTGATATGATATTCCAAATCCGCATAATTCAAGTCAGGGAAATATTTGCACAGCGTATCAAAGGTCTTTTTGGTTGCCTTGGCATCGTCCTCCTCTGCCAACTGCAAGGGGTCCAGCACCACGTTATACACCGCCGTCGAGACCGCAAGCACCTGCTCATTTCTGTCCAGAATACTGCCACGGTTTGCCGCATTGACCAAATCATAACGGTTAATCTGCTGATTTTTTGCCGCCATTTCAAATTCTGCGCCATGCACCAGCTTCCAATATAAAACCCTGCCGAACAGCAGTGTCAAAATTGCCATAAACACAAAAAGAATAAAAGCAAACCTTTGATTCGCTTTTATTCCTCCGGATTTTCTTCTCATCTGTCATCAATCCTTTTTAAAGAAATTCAAGACCTTGTCCACCAAAGAGGTATCCGCGGTGCTGTCCTCCGCATCATGCTGTACGGTATAGCTCTGCTTCGGCACATTGATATATACCACCTGATACGGCTGCGGCTCACTCATGCCAAGCCGCTCTGTTGCCTCTGTTTTGATGTATTCCATATCCAGCTGCTCTGTCATCTCCGCCTCCAAAATGGCATTGGCGGATTTCAGGTCCTCCAAATTGCTTTTTTGTCTGCGCAGAGAAACCTCCGCCTGATCCACCATAACGTGCATCCCCATAAAAGCAATGCAGCCGATAAAAAGCACAAATGCAACCGAAACCATTTTCACAAAGGAAATCCTGTTCTCTCTCTCCTCCGCCTTTGCGGTGCGGGCGGCCTCCTTGCGCCGTTCCTCCTCTTCCTCTCTCACATGGTGGGGGGTATAATCCGGCTGCAATTCATACGCCACGTTGCCGTAGGTATAATAAGAACCGCCTCTGCGATATTTCTTATTTCGTTCTTCTCTTGCTGCCATTTTCTTCCCTCCTCCCTCAGTGCTTTAATCCTGTGCAACTCCCTCCAGCACACGCAGCTTTGCGCTTCTGGAACGGGGATTGACTTCTAATTCCTCCCTGCTCGGCAAAATAGGCTTTCTTGTGATTACCCTGCCAAGCGGCTTCTTTCCGCAAACGCACACAGGAAACTGCGGCGGGCAAATGCAAGGATTCTCTTGCTTGCGGAACGCCTCCTTCACAATTCTGTCCTCCAAAGAATGGAAGGTAATAATACAAAGTCTGCCGCCGACAGAAAGCCTTGCGGCAACATCATCAATTGCCTGCTGCAACACATCCAGCTCGCCGTTCACCTCAATGCGAATGGCTTGGAAGGTACGCTTTGCAGGATGGGGCCCATCCTTTCTTGCTCCCTTCGGCACAGCCTTCTTGATAATCTCCACCAATTCGCCCGTTGTTTCAATGGGCTTTGCTTCTCTTTCCTTCACGATAAACTGCGCAATTCTTCTTGCCCAGCGTTCCTCGCCATA
This sequence comes from uncultured Anaerotignum sp., assembly GCF_934277605.1. Classification (GTDB taxonomy): domain Bacteria; phylum Bacillota; class Clostridia; order Lachnospirales; family Anaerotignaceae; genus Anaerotignum_A. Next base: position 6,557 of record NZ_CAKQVD010000004.1, on the reverse strand, counting down.
GGTAAAAATCACTCTGTCCAGCTCGTCCTCGTCATATTCATTCACAACCTCGTATGCACTGAAGGGCTTATCGGGATTCATCCGCATATCCAGGGGTGCATCCTGCTGATAGGAAAAGCCCCGCTCCGCCTCATCCAGCTGATGAGAGGAAACCCCGATATCCAACAGCATACCGTCGATTTTTTCTATCCCCAAGCTGTCCAAAATGCTTTTGATATTCCCGAAATTATCTCTGACAAAGGTAATCCTGTCCTTGTATTCCGCCAATCGTTTCCCTGCCGCCTCATGCGCATTGGGATCTTGGTCAATGCAAATCAAACGCCCGCTTTTCAGCCGCTTTGCAATCTCCAAGGAATGACCGCCGCCGCCCATGGTGCCATCCACATAAATGCCGTCAGGCTTGATATTCAAATTGTCAATACACTCCTGTAAAAGTACAGAAACATGATGAAAGTTCATGCCCGACTTCCTTTCCGCTTGTCCTTCTTCCGTCTGCTTTTGTGCCGATTCTTTTTCTGCAAATGCTTATCGCTCTTTGAATGCAGTATTCATAAATTCACTTCGCAAATTTATTCAAATCCCCAAGTTCTCCATCTCAAAGGCAAGCTCATTGCTGATATAATCCTCTTCGTCGCTATAATCGTTCCAATTATCCTTATTCCAAATTTCAATGCGGTTATTCACACCGATGGAAACAATATCCTTCTTCAAGCCCGCATATTCCCGCAAATGCGTGGGAACCATGATACGTCCCTGATTATCCAATTCACATTCCACCGCTCCTGCGAAGAAAAAACGCACAAACTTACGAGCGCCGGGATTTGTCAAGGGGAGCTGCTTCAGTTTTTCCTCAAAAATCTTCCATTCCTCCTGCGGATAAGCAAACAGGCAGTTATCCAAGCCCTTTGTCACAACGAAACGCTCTCCCAGTCCTTCTCTGAATTTTGCGGGAACAATCAGACGCCCCTTTGCATCAATCGAGTGTTGATATTGCCCTAAGAACATTTCGCTGTCACCACCTTCCGCCACCATTTCATTTTTTCGGCATTTTTCCGCCACAAAAACCCACTTCACTCCACTATTAACCACATTGTAATATAGGCGGCACAAAAAAACAACCCCTCATAACCCATTTTTGTTGAATTTTTCAAGAAAAAAAAGCCTGTTTTTTCAAGCCTTTTCCGCATAGAACCGAGGATTTCCCCTCCACTCTCCCCCAAAGCACAAAATCCCCCATTCTCCACCACAGCGCTTTTTTCTCCTGTTTCAGCGCACAAAAAAAAGAACCCAAAGCAACTTCGGATTCTTTCCTTCTTCTGTTATTTTTTGCCCTCCTCCGCCAGCATGGCACGAAAGCCGGGCAAAGCACCCTCAATCGTCTCCGGCGCAACGCAATAAGAAATACGCACATAGCCGGGACAGCCAAAGCCACTGCCTGCTGTCAGCAAAATGCGATGCTCCTTGATTTTTTCCACATACTCCAAATCATTTTCCGTCGGTGTTTTCATAAACAGATAAAACGCCCCCTCAGGCTTCGGCATTTCATATCCGTATGCCGTCAAGGCCTCATACAGCCGCTTTCTGTTCCTGTCATAAAAACCGATATCCACCGTTTCCTCACAGCACTCTGCGCAAACCAACTGCTGCAAGCCGGGGGCATTGATAAAGCCTGTAATGCGTGTCGCAACCGCAACCGCCGCAACAATGCTCTCAAAATCCTCCACCTCACTGCGCAGTGCCAGATAGCCGATACGGTCTCCCGGCAGGGAAAGGGATTTTGAAAAGGAATACGCAACAATCGTGTTTTTGTAATAATTCGGAATCCAAGGCACCTTTGCCCCGTCATACACCAATTCCCGATATGGCTCATCCGAAATCAGATAAATGGCGTGTCCGTATTCCCGCTCCTTTTTCTCCAAAACAGCGGCAATCGCACGAATTGTCTCCTCGTTATACACCACACCCGTCGGGTTGTTCGGGTTATCAATCAGCACCGCCCTTGTTTTCTCCGTCACACATCGCTCCAGTGCCGCAGGGTTGGGCTGAAAGTCGGGCGGGTTTGGCGGCACCGCCGTCAATGTGCAGTTCACATTGTCTGCATATCTGTCATATTCCCCAAAATAAGGGGCAAAGGTCAAAATCTCCTGTCCGGGATCCATCAAAACCTTCAGCAGACAGTTGATTCCCCCTGCCGCCCCCGTACACATCATAATATTCTGCGCCTCAAAATGCTCGCCAAAGCGGCGGTTCAGGCTCTCCGCAATCTTTTTTCTTGCCTCCGGAAAGCCATTGTTCGGCATATAATGGTGCAGATACCAAGGGTCCGTTTCCCGCAAAATGCGGATGCTCGTCTCTCGGATGCTGTCGGGTGCGGGCAAATTCGGGTTGCCCATCCCAAAATCATACACATTTTCTGCGCCGTATTTTTCTTTCAAACGTGCGCTTTCAGTATACATACTGCTCATGGCAGCGCTTCTTTCCAATAGCTTAGACATCTTTTCGGAAATCATGGCTGTCCTCCTTTTTTCTCATTCGTTTTTTCTTTTGTATGCCTTCCGCTTACGCCTTTCGCTCTACCAAAAAGGAAATGGCGTCCACATAGCCCTTGAGGCCCCTTCCCATGATGGTTTTCACGCAAGCCCTTCCCGCATAGGAAATTTGGCGGAAATCCTCTCTCTCCTTCACATCGGAGATATGCACCTCCACGGCAGGCAGGCTGACAGCCTTCAATGCGTCCAAAATAGCAACACTTGTGTGCGTATAAGCCGCAGGGTTAATCACAATCCCGTCTGTGCCGTCAAAATACGCCTGCTGGATGCGGTCCACCAAATCTCCCTCATGGTTGGATTGAAAAATCTCGCCCTCCACACCCTTTTCCGCAAAGGTTTTTTTCAAAAGCATCTGCAAATCCTCGTATGTCTCGGCACCGTAAATATTTTTTTCCCGAATCCCAAGCATATTGATATTCGGGCCGTTGATTACCAAAATTTTCATATTCTCACACCTCTGAATAGCAGCCTAAAAAGGACAGACTTTCTGCCGACTGCTCAATGTCCTTCAGCACCGTCATTGTCTCAGGCGAAAAAACAGAGCCGTCCAAGTCGAAATAAAAACGGAACTCAAAATCCTTCCCCGGAATCGGGCGGCTTTCCAGCTTGCACAGGTTAATGCCGCGGCAGGCAAATTTCCCAATCATCTCATGCAGAGAGCCGGGCCTGTGGTCAAGGGAAAGCATCAGGCTGATTCGGTTAGAGCCTGCATAAATTTCCATGTCCTTCGCAATGCAGATAAATCTGGTATAGTTGTTTTCATTGTTCTGCATCCCATCCTGCAAAACGTGCAGACCATACAGCTTTGCGCAATCCGTAGAGGAAAGCGCCGCAATATCCGTTCTGTCGCTCTCCGCAACATATTTTGCCGCCGTTGCGGTGTTTTCAAAAATCGTCACCTTGATATGGGGGTTTGCCTTCAGGAAGTTACTGCATTGCTGCAATGCCTGCGTATGAGAAATAACCTCCTTAATATCCTCCTTCTTCACACCGGGCTTTGCCAAAAGTGCATGGCTGATGTGCAGCTTAATGCTCTTTACGATGTAAAATTTATGCCGCACCATCAAATCATAAACCTCTGTCACAGAGCCGGCGGAGCTGTTCTCAATCGGCAGCACGCCATATCTGCATAAGCCCGATTCCACAGCATTGAACACGCTTTCAAAATTATTGAAATACATCTTGCTGGGGAAGGAAAACAATCTGTCACACGCTCTTGCCGCATAGGAGCCCTCCACGCCCTGACACGCCACAACTGCCTTTCTCGGAAATTCCACACAAAGCTCCTGCTTTGAAATATGCTTCAAAATCTCCTCGGAAAGCGCAGTTTCCTTCGTCAAAAGCCCCGCCTGATAGCTTTTGCTGATATCGAAAATGGTCTGATACAGCTTATTGGTGTAAATCTCAAATTCCTCGCCGCTGCGCTCCATCACCTTTTCCAAAACCGCCTGCTCTCTGCGTAAATCCAAAACAGGCAGATTTTTTTCCGCCTTTGCACTGGCTACATCTGCGGCGGCCTTCATGCGTTCCACAAATAAATCTACAATCTGGTCATCAATCGCATTGATTCGTTCTCTGACTGCATTCAAGTCCATGCTCTTTCTCCACCTTTCTTCTCAATCCATGCGGCAAATCAAATCCAAAAGTGCAACCGCCGTTGCCGCCTCAACGCAAGGCACCGCCCGTGGCACAATGCAGGGATCGTGTCTGCCCACAATGGAAAGCGTGTCATTTTCTCTTTTGCTTAAGCTGATGGTATCCTGCGCCTGTGCAATGGAGGGTGTCGGCTTAAAGGCCGCCCGCAGCACCAATGGCATCCCGCTCGAAATGCCCCCCAAGGAGCCGCCGTGTCGGTTTGTCCTTGTCCGCACCGTGCCATCCGCCCGATAGGTAAAGCTGTCATTGTTCTCGGAGCCAAGCAGCTCTGCCACGCCAAAGCCCTCGCCAAATTCCACACCCTTTACGGCAGGAATGGCAAAAACCGCCGCCGCCAGTCTGCTTTCCAAGCCGTCAAACATCGGCTCTCCCACACCAACGGGCAGTCCCACCACGGCACATTCAATCACACCGCCGACAGAATCCTCGTTTTCTCTCGCCGCCGCAATGGCCGCCTGCATTTTTTCGCCTGCCTCGTCCTGCTGAACGGGAAAGGCCTTTTCCGTCACCGCCTGCAAGGTCTGCACATCCACTGTCACTGCATCAAAGGGCGTGTCCTGCACACCATGAATCGAAAGAATGTGTGCGCCGATGTGGATGCCCCTTCTTTCCAAAATCTGCATACAAACCGCACCCGCAAAGCAAAGCGGTGCCGTCAGCCTGCCGGAAAAATGTCCGCCGCCACGGTGGTCATTCGCCCCCTTATACTTCACCCAAGCCGTAAAATCCGCATGGGCAGGTCTGGGCAAATCCTTCAATTTATCATAATCCTTCGAGCGTGTATTTGTGTTTTCAATGATGGCACAAATCGGTGCGCCGCAGGTTTTTCCTTCAAATAAGCCCGATACCACACGGGGCAAATCCGCCTCCTTGCGGGGCGTGGAGTAGGCATTTCTGCCGGGGGCACGACGCTGCATGAATTTCCGCACCGCCTCCAAATCAATTTCCTCCCCCACAGGCAAGCCATCCATCACAACACCAATGGCTTCGGAATGGGATTGCCCGAAAATCGTAATTTTCACTTTTTTCCCAAAATCAGAGGACATTCGTCACACCTCCCAGCTTTGTCAATTCAAGGAAGAAGGACGGATAAGATTTATTGACCGCCTCCGCCCCCAGAATCGTCAGCTCAACACCAAGGCTGACAGCCGCAATCGCCATCGCCATCACAATGCGGTGGTCATTGTGGGAATCAATCAAAATTTCCTCCTGCGGTGGTGTGCAGCCGCCCGTAATGATAATGCTGTCGGGCTTTTCCTCCACCGCAACACCGATTTTCCGCAAGCATTCCGCCATCACAGCCAAGCGGTCACTTTCCTTCATCCGCAGTCTGCCTGCGTTGTAAATCTCGGTTTTCCCCTCTGCCGCAGCCGCCGCCACGCAAAGAATGGGAACCAAATCGGGAATCTGTGCCGCATCAATGCGAATCCCCTTCATTTCCTGATGGGTAACGGTAATCTGATTGCCTGCCACCTTGGTTTTTGCACCAAATTCCTCCAAAAGAGCGGCAATCGCCCGATCCCCTTGGGGAGATTCCATATCCAAGCCCTGACAGCCAATGCTGCCGCCGATGGCACCTGCCACAAGCCAAAATGCCGCATTGCTCCAGTCGCCCTCCGCATAACGCATCCGAGGGCCGTTGTATTGCTGTCCGCCAAAAATCCGCCAGCCGTTTTCCGTTTCCTCTGTCCGAATCCCGAAGGCCCCCAAGGTTTTCAGCGTCATATCAATGTATCCCTTCGATTCCATCGGGCTTGTCAGCCGAATCTCACTGTTCCCCTCCAATAGGGGCAGGGCAAGCAAAAGCCCTGTGATAAACTGCGAGCTGACATTTCCCGGCAGGGTATAAACACCGCTTGTCAGCTGTCCCTCCAGTGTCAGCGGCAAATGGTCGCTGTCATAGGAGCAGCCATGCTTCGCCATCTCCTCCAGCAAAACGGCAATCGGACGCTCAGGCAGTCTGCCCTTGCCTTCAAAACGGCAGCGCTTGCCCAATGCCGCCGCAATCGGCAGCAAAAACCGCAGTGTAGAGCCGCTCTCGCCGCAATCCAGCACACATTCGCCGATCTGTCCGCCATCCGCAATCGGCATCACATAAATCCCCGATGGCTCACGTTCCACATCTGCGCCAAGGCTTTGCAGACAGCGTGCCGTTGCCTCCATATCCTCAGACCAGCCATCCACAAACAAAACGCTTTCCTCCTGCGCCAATGCCGCCGCAATCAAAGAGCGATGCCCGTCGGATTTAGAGGAAATCACACGCACCTGCCCCTGCTTTAATGGAGTTTTCTCAATTTTAATATTCATATCATACCGCCTTTAATCCAATGCCGTCCGAACCAAATCCAACAC
>NZ_CAKQVD010000003.1 GCF_934277605.1 uncultured Anaerotignum sp. | reverse complement strand
GCATAATAATAGTCCCCTTATTGTAGTCTCGAAATTTTTGCTATTTCGAGTGTCTACTCTAAGGGGACTATATCATTTTATCGTACAATCGGGATTTTTGTTTTTATATAAATATCCGAAAGGTATAGGTTTCCAAAGGAATTATTCCTTTGGCAGGGGCTTGGGGACAGCGTCCCCAAAAAATCAAAGCTTTTTAATATCTTCAAGCAGTTCAGCCACGTTTTCTTCCTTCGTTGCCCAGCTTGTGCAGAATCGAACCGCCGTATGCTCTGCTCCAACCTCGCACCAGAAGGAGAACGCATATTTTTCAGCCAGCTTTTCCATCATTTTGTTTGGCAGAATCGGGAACTGCTGATTTGTTTTGGAATCAAACAGCATTTTTATGCCCTTCTGCTCAAACGCCTTGCGAATCTGCATTGCCAAATCATCTGCGTGCTTTGCCACTTGGAAATACAAGCCATCCTCAAAGAGTGTTTCAAACTGAATCCCCAAAAGTCTGCCCTTTGCAAGCATAGCACCACGATTTTTAATGATATAGCGAAAATCCTTTTTCAAGGCAGGATTTACGATTACAACCGCTTCGCCCATCATAGCACCGACCTTTGTGCCGCCGATATAAAACACATCTGCAAGCATTGCAATATCCTGCAAAGTATAATCGCAATCCTCTGCCGCCAAAGCATAGCCCAATCTCGCCCCATCCACAAACAGCGGCAATTCACATTTGCGGCAAGTTGCACTGATTTCCTCCAGCTCCGCTTTGGTGTAGGTGGTGCCATCCTCGGTGGACTGAGAAATATAAACCATGCCCGGCTGTACCATATGCTCATGGGTTGCATCATTCCAATGTGCCGTATATGCCTTTTGAATTTCCTCCGCAGTCAGCTTACCATCCTCTGTGGTCGGCAATACGATGACCTTATGGCCTGTGGCTTCAATCGCACCTGTTTCATGCACATTCAAATGCCCTGTGTTTGCACAGAAAACGCCCTGATAGGAACGCAAAATACTTCCGATTACCGTCAGATTGGTCTGTGTGCCGCCAACGAGAAAATGCACATCCGCATCCTCCCTGCCGCACGCCTGCCGAATCAGCTCCACCGCACGCTTGCAATGCGCATCCTCGCCATAGCCAACAGTCTGCTCCATATTGGTTTCCACTAATCTTTCCAAAATACGAGGGTGCATTCCCTCTGCATAATCACACTCAAAACGAATCATTTTTTTGTTCCTTTCTTCTAACAAAAGTGCCGGATATACCGGCACTCTCGTTGTTATACTATCTTCAATAAAGCAGCAATTATTTGAAATATTCTACCATAGATTTAAACAGCTTCATATCGTAATTGCCCGTTACATTCTGATACAGACCATCGCCAATACGCTCTGCATGCCCCATTTTACCCAGAACACGACCATCGGGAGAAATCAGACCTTCAATCGCATGGGTAGAGCCGTTGGGATTGAACTGGATATCATCGGTAGGCAGACCGTTTTCGTCTACATACTGTGTCAAAATCTGACCCTTTGCTGCCAAATCCTGCACCAGCTGATCTGCAGCCAGAATACGACCTTCGCCGTGGGAGATGGGTACGCTGAAGATATCCCCTGCTTTTACATTTGTCAGCCAAGGAGATTTTTCTGTTGCCACTCTCACACGAACAATCTTAGACTGGTGTCTGCTGATTGTGTTATAGGACAATGTCGGGCAGGTTTCATCTGTATCAATGATTTCGCCGTAAGGCACCAAGCCAAGCTTAATCAATGCCTGGAAGCCGTTACAAATACCAATCATCAAGCCATCCTTCTCCTTCAGGTGTGCTGTGACAGCCTCCTTGATTTCGGGGTTACGGAAGAATGCTGTGATGAACTTACCGGAGCCATCGGGTTCATCGCCGCCGGAGAAGCCGCCGGGAATGAAGATGGTCTGTGCCTGCTTCACTTCCTTTGCAAAGCGGTCAATGGAATCTGCAATGCCTGCTGCGGAAAGGTTGTTGATGACAAAGATATTTGCCTCTGCACCTGCACGCTCCACTGCCTTTGCGGAATCAAATTCGCAGTTTGTACCGGGGAATACGGGAATCAGCACACGAGGCTTTGCAACTGCTGTTTTTGCGTGATAGGAAATACCCTCTGCCTTTGTTGTGAATGTAGGAATTTCCTTCTTTTCCTCTGCCGCTGTGTGCATGGGATAGATTTCCTCCAGTTTATTTTCATAAGCTGCAAAGATTTCCTCAAGGGCAATGCTTTCGCTGCCGCAGACGATTGCCTTGCCGCCTGTGGTACCAAGCAGTGTGCCAACCTCTGCATCGCCTGTCAGCTCCAGAACAAATGCACCGTAGTGATAGCCGAAGATATCCGCCTTGCTTACCCCCTCTGCATAGGTAAAGCCGATATCATTACCCATTGTCATTTTCAAAATTGCCTCAGCTACGCCGCCATAGGTGGGTGTATAGGCTGCGGCAACCTTGCCCTCTCTCATCAAGCCGGTTACCACATCAAACAGCTTTTTCAGGCTATCTGTGGTGGGCAGACCTTCTTTATCATATTCGGGCTTCAACAGAACAACCTGATGTCCTTCGCCCTTAAATTCGGGAGAAATGATGTTTTTAATGCTATCTGTTGTTACTGCAAAGGAAACCAATGTGGGTGGTACATCGATATGCTCAAAGGTACCGCTCATGGAGTCCTTGCCGCCGATTGCCGCAATTTCCAAGCCCTTCTGTGCCATGAATGCACCCAACAGTGCTGCCAGAGGCTTGCCCCAACGCTTGCCGTCCTTCATGGGCTTTTCAAAATATTCCTGGAAGGAAAGATAAACATCCTCAAATTTTGCACCTGTTGCCACCAGCTTTGCAACAGATTCCACAACTGCCAGATATGCACTGTGATAAGGGCTGTTTTCCGCAATGAAGGGGTTATAGCCCCATGCCATCAGAGAGCAGGTGGTGGTATCCTTCTTTTCAACGGATACCTTATTTACCATAGCCTGAATGGGTGTTTTCTGATTTTTACCGCCGAAGGGCATCAAAACTGTGCCTGCGCCGATGGTGGAGTCAAATCTTTCGGAAAGGCCTCTCTTAGAGCATACGTTCAAGTCCTGTGCCAAATCCAGATAGCCCTTTTTGAAATCCGCAGGGATTTCCTTTGCAAAAGGCTTAGGAGCGTCGGGCATAATGTCGATATGCTTTTCTGCACCGTTGGAATCCAAGAATGCACGGGAGATATTTACAATCTGCTTGCCATTCCAGTTCATAACGAGATAAGGCTTTTCTGTTACCCTTGCAACAACGGTTGCTTCCAGATTTTCTGCATAAGCAAGCTCTTTGAAGCGTGCAACATCCTCTGCCGCAACAACAACAGCCATTCTTTCCTGAGATTCGGAAATCGCAAGCTCTGTACCATCCAAGCCATCATATTTTTTGGGAACCGCGTTCAAATCAATTTCCAGACCATCCGCCAATTCGCCGATAGCAACGGAAACGCCGCCTGCGCCGAAGTCGTTACAACGCTTAATCAGCTTAGAGGCTTCGGGGTTGCGGAACAATCTTTGCAGCTTTCTTTCTTCGGGAGCATTGCCCTTCTGTACCTCTGCACCGCAGCTTTCCAAGGATTCCAGTGTGTGAGACTTGGAGGAGCCTGTTGCACCGCCACAGCCGTCACGCCCTGTTTTGCCGCCCAAAAGGATAACGATATCGCTGTCAACGGGGCGTTCTCTGCGTACATTTTCCGCAGGCGCAGCCGCAATTACCGCACCGATTTCCATTCTCTTTGCAACATAGCCGTCATGGTACAGCTCATCCACCTGTCCGGTTGCCAGACCAATCTGGTTGCCATAGGAGCTATAGCCTGCTGCCGCAGTTGTCACGATTTTTCTCTGGGGCAGCTTGCCGCGCAGTGTTTCGGAAACGGGTGTCAGGGGGTTGCCTGCACCGGTTACACGCATTGCGGCATATACATAGGAGCGTCCGCTCAGAGGGTCACGAATGGCACCGCCCACACAGGTTGCCGCACCGCCAAAGGGTTCAATTTCCGTAGGATGATTATGGGTTTCATTTTTAAACAGCAGGAGCCATTTTTCTGTTTTGCCTTCTACGTCTACATCAATTTTAACGGTGCAGGCATTGATTTCCTCGGATTCATCCAGCTTATCAAGCTTGCCCTCTTTTTTGAGGAATTTTGCCACAATCGTACCCATATCCATCAAATTGATGGGCTTTGTTCTGCCGATTGCCTCTCTGGTTACAAGATATTCCTGATATGCAGCCTGCAAGGTTTCATCCTCAAATTTGATGCTGTCAATGGTTGTGAGGAAGGTGGTATGACGGCAGTGATCGGACCAATAGGTATCAATCATTTTGATTTCTGTAATTGTGGGATCTCTCTGCTCGCTCAGGAAATAATTCTGACAAACCTTGATATCATCCAAATCCATTGCCAGACCCATATTCTTGATATAAGCCGCTAATGCCGCTTCATCCATTTCACAGAAGCCCTCCACGGTTGCAACCTCTGTGGGAATTTCATATTTTACATCCAGTGTTTCAAACGCATCCAAGGATGCCTCTCTGGATTCCACAGGGTTGATGAGGTATTTCTTGATTTCCTCAACATCCTCCTTGCTCAGATTGCCATACAGAACATAAACCTTTGCGGTTTTAATCAATGGTCTTTCCTGCTTGGAAATAATCTGAATACATTCTGCCGCAGAATTTGCTCTCTGGTCAAACTGACCGGGCAGATATTCCACTGCAAACACAGCCGCACCATCTGTGGGGATTTCTTCTCTCAAATCATCCAGCTGGGGTTCAGAGAAAACAGCCCTTGTGCAGTAATCAAACAAATCCTTATCCAACTGCTCTGCATCATAACGATTCAGCAGACGCAGACCTGTCAAGCCATGAATACCCAACAGATTGACGATATCATTTTTCAGAGCATCTGCCTCTGCAGTTAAGCCCTGTTTTTTTTCTACATAAATTCTATAAACCATGCTATTTATACCTCCGCTGCAAGCGCTTTCTTACCAATATCGTTTCTAAAGAAGGCATTGTCGAATTTCACTGTTTTCACAGCGTCATAGGCTTTTGCGATTGCCTCGGGCAATGTATCCGCAATTTCCGTTACGCCCAACACACGACCGCCGTTTGTCAAAAGCTTGCCATCTGCCGCCTTTGCGCCTGCAACAAAAATCAACTGATCCTTTTCGGGCAATGTGATGGGGAAGCCCTTTTCATAGCTCTGCGGATAGCCTGCGGATGCCATGATGACACAGCAAGCCGCCTTATCGCTGAATTTTACTTCAACATCAGCCAGCCTTTCTGCCGCTACTGCCTGCATGATGGTCAGCAAATCGCTTTCCAGCAGGGGCAGAACCACCTGTGTTTCGGGATCGCCGAAGCGGCAGTTATATTCAATTACCTTGGGGCCGGCAGGTGTAATCATCAGACCGAAGAACAGGCAGCCCTTAAAGGTGCGTCCCTCCTGATTCATTGCCTCCATGGTAGGCACAAAAATCTTTTCCATACATTCCTTTGCCACAGCATCAGTATAGAAGGGGTTGGGTGCAATGGTACCCATGCCGCCGGTGTTCAGCCCCTTATCTCCATCCAAGGCTCTCTTATGGTCCATTGCGGAAACCATGGGAACCATTGTTTTGCCATCTGTGAAGGCAAGAACGGAAACCTCAGGGCCTGTCATAAATTCTTCAATAACGATATGGTCGCCGCTTGCGCCGAACACCTTATCTGCCATCATAGAGCGTACGGCATCCTGTGCCTGCTCCTTTGTTTCCGCAATGATAACGCCTTTGCCCAATGCCAAGCCATCCGCCTTCACAACTGTCGGCAGAGGTGCGGTTTCAAGATAAGCCAATGCCTTTTCCATATCATCAAACACTTCATACGCTGCCGTAGGAATACCGTATTTTTTCATCAGATTTTTGGAGAACACCTTGCTGCCCTCCAGAATTGCCGCCTTTTTATCGGGGCCAAAGCAAGGAATACCGATTGCATTCAGTGCATCCACCATGCCAAGCACCAGAGGATCATCCGGTGCAACCACAGCAAAATCAATTGCCTTTTCCTTTGCAAATTGAACCACGCCGTCAACATCCTTTGCGGCAATATCCACGCAAACGGCATCCTTGGCAATGCCGCCGTTGCCGGGCAGTGCATACAGCTCTGTCACTGCGGGGTTTTCTTTGATTTTTTTAATGATGGCATGCTCTCTGCCGCCGCCACCGACTACCATAATTTTCATTCTATCCGCTCCTTTCCCGATTAGTGATGGAACAATCTCATGCCTGTGAATGCCATTGCCATGCCGAATTTATTGCAGGTTTCAATCACATTATCATCCCGAATGGAGCCGCCGGGCTCTGCGATATAGCTTACGCCGCTCTTTGCCGCACGTTCAATATTGTCGCCGAAGGGGAAGAAGGCATCAGAGCCAAGCGCTACACCCTTGATTGTGGAAAGATATGCCTTCTTTTCCTCCTTTGTCAGAGGTTCGGGCTTTTCGGAGAACAATGTCTGCCATGTACCTTCAGCCAAAACATCCTCGTAATCATCGGAGATATAAATATCAATGGTGTTATCTCTATCGGGGCGGCCGACAGTAGGCAGGAAAGGCAGATTTAATACCTTTTCATGCTGTCTGAGGTGCCAGATATCTGCTTTATTGCCTGCCAATCTGGTGCAATGGATTCTGGACTGCTGCCCTGCGCCAACACCGATGGCCTGTCCGTCCTTTGCAAAGCATACGGAGTTGGACTGTGTATATTTCAGTGTAATCAATGCGATAATCAGGTCACGCTTTGCCTCCTCGGGCAGATTCTTGTTTTCGGTTACCACATTTTCCAAAAGAGCTTTATTGATGGCAAAGTTATTTCTGCCCTGTTCAAAGGTAATGCCGAACACCTGCTTCTTTTCCTGCACGGCAGGCACATAATTAGGATCGATTTTAACGATATTATAGTTGCCTTTTTTCTTTGTTTTCAGAATTTCCAGTGCTTCCTCTGTGTAGCCGGGCGCAATAATGCCGTCGGAAACCTCTCTTTTAATCAGCCTTGCGGTTGTTGCATCACAAACATCGCTCAGCGCAATCCAGTCGCCGAAGGAGGACATTCTGTCTGTCCCTCTGGCTCTTGCGTAAGCCAGTGCAAGCGGGGAAGCATCCAAATCTTCGATATCATCCACAAAGCAAGCCTTTTTCAGCGCATCACTCATTGGTGTGCCGACTGCCGCAGAGGTGGGGCTAACGTGCTTAAAGGAGGTTGCCGCAGGTATACCCAATGCCTCTTTGATTTCCTTTACCAACTGCCAACTGTTAAACGCATCCAAAAAATTGATATAGCCCGGCCTGCCACAAAGAATTTCGATGGGCAAATCACTGCCATCCTCCATAAAGATTTTTGCAGGCTTCTGGTTTGGATTGCAGCCATATTTTAATTCAAACTCTTTCATTTGGTAAAACTCCTTTCTTCCCTTAAGGAACCGTTCCGACAACAATGCTTATGCGTTCTTGTTAATCATTCTGTTTTCAACTGCGCCTGTTTTCAGGTCTGTGAAGCGTACATAAATGGAAATCTTATTCTGCTCATTCAGATTTTCCCAGATTTCCTTTGTCCATGCATCAATATCATTGGGAATGCTTGCACGCTCCGGCTCGCCTGTAAAGGTGGGCAGAGGATTGCCGTCGCCCATATAGGTGTGCAGGAAGTGGCCTACACCTGCGATTGCCTTATAGGAATAGGTAAATCTGTTGCAGGCTGTTCCGGCTTCATCCGCACTTTTCAAAATGCTCATTTTATATGTAAAATCATTTTCCGCAAAGCTCAGCATACCACTGATTCTGGGTGTCCAGTTGGGAGAATCGGGTTCAAATTCTCTGGTTTCCAGTGCATCCTCAAAGGATTTGCCCTGCACAACAAAATCACGAATGGTGTCTGTCTGGTCGCCGTTTGTAACAATCAGCTTATCCTGCAGCTTGCGGATGGGGGCATAGATAATCAAGGAAGGGTCCTCCACCTTGGATTCATCAAAGGGATAAATCATTACATCCTCGCCCTCTTCTTTAAAGATACGGTTTCGGCTGTTTTCGCTGCGCCCCATGATGAAATATGCAACAGCCGCCTTTGTGCCGTCCTCTGTTTTGCCGATCACAATGCCTCTGCCGACATAGCTGTTATCCTTTACCAAATCCTTCATGGTGTCCTTTTTATATACATTCATGCTCTTACAGTCCTTTCTGCAGCCTTGCTGCCACCATTTCAACCGCTTTGGGCAGGAGAACCCACTCCGCCTGCTCCATCACTCTCTTTTGCAGTACCTCAGGGGTATCTCCCTCTTGAATTTCAACGGCCTTCTGCAAAATAATTTCGCCGCCGTCAGGGATTTCATTTACATAATGCACTGTTGCACCTGTTACCTTTACGCCGTATTCCAATGCCGCCTCATGCACATGCAGACCATAGAAGCCCTTGCCGCAGAAGGAGGGAATCAAGGAGGGATGCACATTCACGATACGTTTGGGATATGCAGCGGTAAAATTTTCGCTGAGGATAGACATAAAGCCTGCCAAAACAATCATATCAATACTGTTTTCCGCAAGAATTGCCTTAACCGCTTCTTCGTATGCAAGCTGTGTTTCAAATTCCTTACGCTTAACCACAACAGAGGGAATGTTGTTTTCTGCCGCTCTGGTCAGCGCATAGGCCGTATCATTGCTCGCCAACACCAGTGCGATTTCGCCGCTGGGAATCTCCCCTCTTTTTTCTGCATCAATCAATGCCTGCAGATTTGTGCCGCCGCCGGAAACAAATACAGCCAGTCTTGTTTTCTTAGACAATGACAACACCTTCCTCGGATGTAATGATTTCGCCCATGATATAAGCGTCCTCGCCGTTTGCCTTCAAAATTTCGATTGCCTTTTCGGCATCCTCTTTTGCTACAACCACACTCATGCCAACCCCCATGTTGAAGGTGTTATACATATCTCTTTCGGGGATATTGCCTGTTTCCATAATCAAATCAAAGATAGGGGGTGTTTTCAGGCTCGCTTTATTGATTCTTGCACCAAAGCCCTTCGGAATGGAACGAGGGATATTTTCATAGAAGCCGCCGCCTGTGATATGGGAAACCGCCTTAACCTTCACTTCTTCAAACAGAGCAAGCATAGGCTTTA
The DNA here is from genome assembly GCF_934277605.1 of uncultured Anaerotignum sp. GTDB lineage: Bacteria > Bacillota > Clostridia > Lachnospirales > Anaerotignaceae > Anaerotignum_A. The sequence goes on along the minus strand of NZ_CAKQVD010000003.1, from coordinate 60,097 downwards.
CATAGATTTTTGTGGGAGCCAAAAGTGCCTCGCCGATGGATTTGCCGCCCAGACGCTCCAAGGGTGTTTTGATATCTGTGTTTTCTACATCCAGCACACGACGAACCAAAGAGAAGCCGTTGGAATGTACGCCGCTGGAGGGCAGAGCCAAAATCACATCGCCCTCTTTGATGGTTTTGTTATTCAGGATTTTATCCTTATCGACAACACCTACGGAGAAGCCTGCCAAATCATATTCATCCTCGGGATAGAAGCCGGGCATTTCTGCTGTTTCGCCGCCAATCAGTGCCGCACCGGACTGCACACAGCCCTCTGCCACGCCGCTAACGATTGCTGCCACTTTTTCGGGGAAGTTTTTGCCCACTGCGATATAGTCCAAGAAGAACAAGGGCTTTGCACCAACGCAGATGATATCATTTACACACATAGCCACACAGTCAATCCCAACGGTATCATGCTTATCCATCAGAAATGCCAGCTTCAGCTTTGTGCCAACGCCGTCTGTACCGCTGACCAATACAGGCTTTGTGATGCCTGTCATATTCAATTCAAACAGACCGCCGAAGCCGCCGATATCACCCATAACCCCTGCGGACATGGTTTTTGCGATATGCTCCTTCATCAGTTCAACCGCTTTATACCCTGCTGTAATATCTACACCTGCTGCTTTATAGCTTTCACTATGGCTTTTCATTCTTTTTCTCCTCTCTGCGCTTTCGCTTTGTCCTTTTTTATATGAAAAGTGATTTTTTATTTTGCGTATTTTTCTTCCAGGGCCTTATTTTTTGCCAAAACCTTTTCGGCTGCCTCTTTTCTTGCCGCATCCAGCTTTTCTGCCAGAGCCGCATCCTCCACAGCCAAAATCTGAATTGCCAAAAGGGCTGCATTTTCCGCACCGTCAATGGCTACGGTTGCAACAGGAAGTCCCCCCGGCATCTGCACTGTGGAAAGCAGAGCATCCAAGCCATCCAATGTAGAGGATTTGATGGGGATACCGATTACAGGAAGTGTTGTATTCGCTGCCATGGCCCCGGCCAAATGTGCTGCCTTTCCCGCTGCCGCAATGATGGCGCCAAAACCGTTTGCTCTTGCACCCTTTGCAAATTCGCTTGCTTCCACAGGCGTTCTGTGTGCAGAATAAACGTGTGCCTCAAAGGGAACACCGAATTTTTCCAGAGTTGCCATCGCTTTTTCCACTACGGGCAGATCGCTGTCACTGCCCATAACGATACCAATTTTCTTCATGGGTTACCTCCTCAAAAAATGAAAACTATCCTTCTTCCTTTGCCGCCGTCCCTTCGGAACAGACAGAAAAAGGCAGTCCGATTCCGTAGTACTTTCCGTATTACAGAAACAGGACTGCCCAGACGGTCGACAAAAAGCAGTTCTGCACTGCTTATATTCACGGCTTTTTGCTCCCCTATGGTTGCCCACTTGTTCCGTCAGTTGCAAAAAACCTCACAAATTTACAAATTTAGTCTAACACAAGGAAATTACAGTGTCAACAAAATCCAGAAACACTTTTTATAGTAGTAAAAAAATTATAAAAAACTATATCTTGACACCGATTTCCCTTTGTGATATAGTATTGAAGATTTAGATAAAAATAAGTTTAGGACATAGTTAGCGAACGAAAGGAGAGAACACAGTGGACTATATTCTTACGAATGCAACTGTATTTATTCATGGCAAATTCATGAAATCCAATGTATGTATCGCCAACGGTATGATTAACGAAATTTCCACCCGTACACCACAGGCTGAGTGTCCCGTTTATGATTTAAACGGTTGTTTTGTTTTCCCCGGTTTTATTGATGTTCATGTGCATCTGAGAGAGCCGGGCTTTTTTTATAAAGAGACCATCAAAACCGGCACACTGGCAGCGGCACACGGCGGCTATACGGCAGTTTGCTCCATGCCGAACTTGAATCCGGTTCCCGATTGCAAGGAAAATCTGGAGGTGCAGCTCAAAGCCATCCGTGAGACTGCCTGCATTGAGGTTGTCCCCTACGGCACCATCACAGTAGGCGAAAAGGGCGAGAAATTGGCGGCTTATGATGAAATCGTAAACGATGTTTGCGCCTTTTCTGATGATGGACGAGGTGTGCAAAATGATGAAATCATGCGTGAAGCAATGAAAAAAATCAGCACTTACAACAAAATTGTTGCTGCACACTGCGAGGATAATTCCCTGCTCAACGGCGGCTATATTCATAAAGGCGAATATGCAAAGGCACATGGGCATAGAGGCATTTGCTCCGAAAGCGAATGGAAGCAGATTGCACGAGATTTAAAGCTGGTAAAGGAAACCGGTGTGAAATATCATGTTTGCCACATTTCCACCAAGGAAAGCGTGGAGCTGATTCGCAAGGCAAAGGCGGAGGGCTTGGATGTGACCTGCGAAACCGCACCGCATTATTTGACAATGAATGATTCTATGCTGCAGGAGGACGGGCGTTTTAAAATGAACCCTCCTATCCGCAGTGAAGAGGACAGAAAAGCCCTGATTGCCGGTATTCTGGACGGCACGATTGATATGATTGCAACAGACCATGCGCCCCATTCCGCCGAGGAAAAAAGCAGAGGCTTGGAAAAAAGCATGATGGGCGTGGTCGGCTTGGAAACCGCCTTCCCGATTTTGTATACCAAGCTGGTTAAAACAGGGGTGCTTTCCTTAGAAAAGCTCATAGAGCTGATGCACACCAATCCGAGAAACCGTTTTTGTGTCGGCACACCCTTAGAGGAGGGACAGCCTGCCAGCTTAACGGTTTATGATTTGGAGAAGGAATACACCATTTGCCCCGAAAACTTTTTCAGTATGGGCAGAGCCACTCCCTTTGCACAGGAAAAGGTTTTTGGTGTGTGCAAGCTCACAATGTATCAAGGGAATATTGCTTGGAAGGAAAAAGCATTGTAAAATAAAAACAGGAAGCAATTATTTTTCATATATATAAATAGGTTAAAACAAGAATGAGGAGGAACAAAAATTATGTCAAAGAGAAAAGACTTAAAGAAGATTCTGATTATCGGCTCCGGCCCCATTGTAATCGGTCAAGCAGCAGAGTTTGACTATGCCGGCACACAGGCGTGTCTGGCTTTGAAGGAAGAAGGCTACGAGGTTGTGTTGGTAAACTCCAACCCCGCAACCATTATGACAGATACCACCATTGCGGATAAGGTTTATATGGAACCTCTGACATTGGAATATGTTGCAAAAATCCTGCGTTACGAAAGACCGGATGCCATCGTTCCCGGTATCGGCGGACAGACAGGGCTGAATTTGGCAATGCAGCTTGAGAAAAAAGGCATTTTGAAGGAATGTCAGGTTGAGCTTTTGGGTACTCCCATTGATAGTATTGAACGTGCGGAGGACCGTGAGCTGTTTAAGGAAATGTGCCAATCCATCGGCGAACCTGTTATCCCCTCTCAGATTACTTACTCTGTGGAGGAGGCTATCACAGCGGCAAAGGAAATCGGCTATCCCGTTGTTCTGCGTCCCGCCTTCACACTGGGCGGCACAGGCGGCGGCTTTGCCAATGATGAGGCCGAACTGGCTGAAATTATGAAGCATGCACTGAAGCTTTCTCCCGTACATCAGGTATTGGTTGAAAAGAGTGTAAAGGGCTATAAGGAAATCGAATTTGAGGTTATGCGTGACGGTACAGACCATGCAATTACCATCTGCGGCATGGAAAACATCGATCCCGTAGGTGTCCACACCGGTGACTCCATCGTTGTTGCACCCATCCTTACACTGAATGACCATGATTTTACCATGCTGCGTGATTCCGCACTGAAAATCATCAAGGAGCTGAAAATTGAAGGTGGCTGCAACGTACAGTTTGCACTGAACCCCAACTCCTCCGAATATTATTTAATCGAGGTAAACCCCCGTGTTTCCCGTTCCTCTGCACTGGCTTCCAAGGCAAGCGGCTACCCTATCGCAAGAGTAACTGCAAAAATTGCTGTCGGCATGACATTGGATGAAATCAAGCTGGGCGAAACAACCGCAAACTACGAACCCGCATTGGATTATATCGTAGCAAAAATGCCTCGTTTCCCCTTCGATAAATTCGCAACTGCCGCAAATACACTTTCCACACAGATGAAGGCAACCGGCGAGGTTATGGGCATCGGACGTACACTTGAGGAATGTTTGCTGAAATCCATTCGCTCCTTGGAAATCGGTGTTTGCCATCTGTATATGCCGAAATTCGACACCATGTCCAACGAGGATATGCTGAGCTATATTGCAACAAGCCCCGATGACCGCATTTATGCCATCGCACAGCTGATTCGCAACGGCGTTTCTCTGCATGAAATCTTCAAGGCAACCATGATTACGGAATATTTTCTGGAATCCTTCAAGAAGATTGTCGATTACGAAACCACTCTGGCGGAAAATGTCGGCAACAAGGAAATTCTGACAGCGGCAAAGAAAATGGGCTTCTCCGATCAGTATATTGCAAAGCTGTGGAAGCAGAATGAGGTTGATGTATACAAGCTGAGAAAAGAAATGAACCTTTTCCCCGTTTATAAAATGATTGAAACCAGCGGTTGCGGCGGCTATATCCCCTACTTCTACTCCACCTACGAAAAGGACAACGATTCTCGTATCAGCGACAAGAAGAAGATTATCGTGCTTGGCTCCGGCCCCATCCGTATCGGTCAGGGCGTGGAATTTGACTATTCCACCGTACACGCTGTAACAACCATCAAGGAATTCGGCTATGAATCCATCATCATCAACAACAACCCCGAAACCGTTTCCACTGATTACACAACAAGCGATAAGCTTTACTTCGAGCCATTGACGGTTGAGGATGTTATGAACGTGGTTGAGCTGGAACAGCCCTTGGGCGTGATCGCCTCTTTGGGCGGGCAGACAGCCATCAACCTTGCAGAGCCTCTGATGAAACGCGGCGTAACCATCATCGGTACAGATGTTGCGGCAATCGAAAAGGCAGAAAACAGAGACTCCTTTGAGCATATCATGACTCAGCTTGGCATCCCTCAGCCCAAGGGACAGGCTGTCACAAATATCGAGGCAGGCGTAAAGGCTGCGGCAGAAATCGGCTATCCCGTTCTGGTTCGCCCCTCCTATGTTCTGGGTGGACGTGCAATGCAGATTGTTGCAGATGAAAATCAGCTGAGAACCTATCTGAAAACAGCCGTTGCCATCAATGAGGACCAGCCCGTTTTGGTTGATAAATATATTCAGGGTAAGGAATTGGAGGTAGACGCTGTTTGCGACGGCTATGATGTATTTGTACCCGGCATTATGGAGCATGTAGAACGTACAGGGGTTCACTCCGGTGACTCTATCTCCGTATACCCCACCTTCTCCGTATCCAACAAGGCTAAGGGCAAAATTCTGGAATATACAAAGAAGCTTGGTCTGGGTATCGGCATCATCGGTCTGTTCAATATCCAGTTTATCGTAGATAAGGAGGATAACGTATATGTTATCGAGGTAAACCCTCGTTCCTCCAGAACGGTTCCCTTCCTTTCCAAAGCAACAGGCTATTCTCTGGCGGATATCGCAACACTGGTGATCCTTGGCAAAACACTGAAGGAACAGGGTATCTTCGGTCTGTATCCCGATGAAAAGCAGAGATGGTATGTAAAGGTTCCCGCCTTCTCCTTCTCCAAGCTGCATGGCATGGATACCTACCTCTCCCCCGAAATGAAATCCACAGGGGAAGCCATCGGCTATGATAATAAGCTGAACAGAGCATTGTATAAGGCTTTGCAGGCATCCGGCATGAATATCCAGAACTACGGTACGGTTTTGGCTACCATTGCGGATAAGGATAAGGAAGAAGCACTGCCCCTCATTCGCCGTTTCTACGAGCTGGGCTTCAATATCGAAGCTACAAAGGGTACTGCCGATTTCCTCAAAAAGCATGGCATTCGTACCAGAACAAGAAAGAAGCTGTCCGACGGCAGTGAGGAAATTTTCGATTCCATCCGTCAGGGCTATGTAAGCTATGTTATCAACACAAGAGATATTCATTCCGCAGCAAGCAACAGTGACGGACAGGAAATTCGCCAGTGCGCAGTTGAAAACAACGTAACCGTTTTCACTGCACTGGATACTGTGAGAGTTCTGCTGGATGTTTTGGAAGAAACAACATTGGGTATTTCTACCATTGATGCATAAGGAGGTTCCCTCTTGAAACAATCTATTTTTACAATCCAAAGCAATGAAAAGCTGACCGACAGCGTATGCAAAATGGTTTTGGCAGGGGATACCTCTGCCATTACCGCCGCAGGTCAATTTGTGAATATCCAATTAAAAGGCTTTTTTCTGCGCCGCCCGATTTCCGTCTGCGATTATGACGAAAATACGCTGACCATTCTTTATAAGGTTGTCGGCAAAGGCACAGAGGCTATGAGCAAAATGAAGGCACCGCACAAATTAGATGTGCTGACAGGCTTGGGCAATGGCTATGATACCTCCAAGAGCGGAGACAAGCCCCTTCTGATTGGCGGCGGTGTGGGTGTTCCCCCGATGTATCGCTTGGCGAAGAATCTGCTTGCAGAGGGGAAAAAGCCAATCGTTATTCTTGGGTTTAACACAAAATCGGAAATTTTTTACGCCGAGGAATTTGAAAAGCTGGGTGCAGAGGTGCATATTGCCACAGCAGACGGCTCTGTCGGCACAAAGGGCTTTGTCACGGATGTGGTAAAAGCCATTCCCGATTACACCTATTTCTATACCTGTGGCCCCGAGCCAATGCTGAAAGCCCTTTCCGCTGTTACCGAAACAAGCGGTCAGCTCAGCTTTGAGGAACGCATGGGCTGTGGCTTTGGTGCCTGCATGGGTTGCTCCTGTAAGACAAAATACGGCAACAAGCGCATCTGCAAGGATGGTCCCGTACTGGTAAAGGAGGAAATTATATGGTAAACACAAAAGTGACGCTCAGCGGCATCACGCTGGATAACCCTGTCATTCCTGCCAGCGGTACCTTTGGCTACGGCTATGAATTTGCAGAGCTTTATGATATCAATATTCTCGGAACCTTCTCCTTTAAGGGTACAACGAAGGAGGCTCGCTTCGGGAACCCCACCCCCAGAATTGCAGAATGTCCTGCCGGCATGCTTAACTCTGTCGGCCTGCAAAATCCCGGTGTGGAAAGGGTTATTTCCGAGGAGCTGCCTAAGCTGAAAAAATGCTTTCATAAGCCTGTGATTGCAAATGTCAGCGGCTTTTCCATCGAGGAATATGCCTACACCTGTGCCCTTCTGGATAAAGAGGAGCAGGTTGGCATTTTGGAGGTCAATGTATCCTGCCCGAATGTGCATCACGGCGGCATGAGCTTTGGCACAGATCCTGCCGCAGCGGCAGCCGTTACCAAGGCAGTGAAGGCAGTCACCACAAAGCCTGTCTATATCAAGCTGACACCCAATGTGACCGATATTGTTTCCATCGCAAAGGCTTGCGAGGAGGCAGGTGCAGACGGGATTGCGCTCATCAACACAATGATGGGTATGCGCATTGATTTGAAAACCAAAAAGCCCGTCATTGCAAATAAAATGGGCGGCTTTTCCGGCAGTGCCATCTTCCCCGTTGCTGTTCGCATGGTTTATCAGGTGGCTGAGGCAGTCAATATTCCCGTGATTGGCATGGGCGGCGTTTCCTCTGCGGAGGATGTCATTGAAATGATGCTTGCCGGTGCAACTGCCGTGGAAATCGGTGCAGCCAATTTGGTTGATCCCTTTATCTGCAAAAAAATTATTGAGGATTTGCCTCGGGTTATGGAAAAATACAACATTAAGGATTTAAACGACATCATTGGAGGTGCCCGTAAATGAGTAAGGATGTAATCATTGCCTGCGATTTTAACAGCAAGGCAGACCTGATGACATTTTTAGATAAATTCAAAAATGAAGACAGAAAGCCCTTTTTGAAGGTCGGCATGGAGCTGTTTTATGCAGAAGGCCCTGCGATTGTGAAGGAAATCAAGGCAAGAGGCCATAAAATTTTCTTGGACTTAAAGCTGCATGATATTCCCAATACCGTAAAAAAAGCCATGGCGGTTCTCTCTGCCTTGGATGTAGACATCTGTAACCTGCACGCAGCAGGCACAAGTGCAATGATGGAGGCTGCTCTGGAGGGCTTGACAAGGCCCGATGGCACTCGTCCTCTTTTGATTGCCGTAACCCAGCTGACCTCTACCAGTGAGGAGCGGATGCAGAAGGATTTGCTGATTGCACACCCTCTGGATGAGGTGGTTATGCACTATGCAAAAAATGCGAAGGATGCCGGTCTGGATGGCGTTGTTTGCTCTCCCCTGGAGGCAGGCAAGGTAAAATCCGTCTGCGGCGATGCCTTCCTGACTGTAACCCCCGGTGTGCGTTTTGCCGATGGCGAGGTGGGCGATCAGGTGCGTGTGACAACACCCGCAAAGGCAAGAGAGCTTGGCTCCGATTATATCGTGGTTGGCAGACCTATCACACAGGCGGCTGACCCCGTTCAGGCATATCACAGATGTATTCAAGAATTTTTAGGAGGAGAAGCATAATGAATATCAAAGAACAGATTGCAAAGGACCTGCTTTCCATCGGTGCGGTTTTCCTGCGTCCCGAAGAGCCTTTCACATGGGCAAGCGGCATTAAAAGCCCGATTTACTGCGATAACAGATTGACTCTGACCTCTGTAGAGGTTAGAAATCATGTGGAAAATGCACTGGCTGAAACCATCAAAAAGGAATATCCCGATGCACAGGTGCTGATGGGTACCTCTACCGCAGGCATTGCACACGCTGCCATCACTGCACACCTTTTGGATTTGCCCATGGGCTATGTTCGCTCCGGCGCAAAGGATCATGGCAGAAACAACCAGATTGAAGGCAGATTGGAAAAAGGACAGAAGGTTGTTGTTGTGGAGGATTTGATTTCCACCGCCGGCAGCTGCATTGAGGTTGTCAATGTTTTGCGTGAGGCAGGCGCTGAGGTTCTCGGCGTTGTAAGCATTTTTACCTATGGTCTGCAAAAAGGTCTGGACAGACTTGCTGAAGCAAATGTAAAAAATGTGAGCCTTTCCAATTTTGATGCTGTGGCAGAGGTTGCCGCAAAGGAAGGCTATATTAAAGAATCCGATATTGCACGTTTGATGAAATTCCGCAGCAATCCCAATGATGAAAGCTGGAGGGAGATGTAATTTATGAGAAGCCTCATAGATATTGTTGATTTGACGGTAGAGGAAATTGACGGCTTGATTGCCACCGCCAATGATATCATTGCAAACCCTGATAAATACGCAGAAAAATGTCATCGCAAAAAACTGGCTACATTGTTTTTTGAGCCTTCCACCCGCACCCGCTTGAGCTTTGAGGCGGCTATGCTGGAGCTTGGCGGCAGCGTCATCGGCTTTTCCGGTGCAAACAACAGCTCTGCGGCAAAGGGCGAAAGCGTTTCCGATACGGTGCGTGCCGTTGGCTGTTATGCAGATATCATTGCTATGCGTCATCCCAAGGAAGGCGCACCCATGATTGCCTCCATGCGCTCTCCCGTTCCCATCATCAATGCGGGGGACGGCGGACACAACCACCCCACACAGACCTTGGCTGACCTTCTGACAATTCAGAGGGAAAAAGGCACATTTGAAAATCTGACGATTGGGATGTGCGGAGACTTGAAATTCGGCAGAACCGTTCATTCTTTGATTCATGCTATGAGCCGTTATAAAGGTGTAAAATTTATCTTGATTTCTCCCGATGAATTGAAGGTACCCGAATATATCATTCAGGAATTGGACCATGCAGGGATTCCCTATGAGGAAACCACCAGTCTGGATCAGGCCATGTCCTCTTTGGATATTCTGTATATGACGAGAGTACAGCAGGAGCGTTTCTTCAATGAGGCAGACTATATTCGTTTGAAGGATAGCTATATTCTGAATATGGATAAGCTGGAGACGGCAAAAAAAGACCTTTGCATTATGCACCCCCTGCCCCGTGTCAATGAGATTTCCGTTGCGGTGGATGATGATTCCAGAGCCTGCTATTTCAAGCAGGTTTTGAACGGCAAATATATTCGTATGGCTTTGATTCTGAAATTACTGGAGGTGGCGTAAATGATGAAGGTAACCGCAGTGAATAACGGTGTGGTCATTGACCATATTACCGCAGGCAAGTGCATGGAGTTATATCAATTTCTGGACTTAGACCATGTGGATGCGACAATTGCTTTGATTAAAAATGCCCCCAGTCAGAAAATGGGGAAAAAGGATATCATTAAAATTGATACAGAGCTGGAATTGGATTTGGATGCACTGGGCTATGTTGATCCCAACGTAACCATCAATATCGTTAAGGATGGTGTTTGCGTAAAAAAAGTACATCCTCAGCTTCCCGAACGATTGACAAACATCATTCAGTGCAAAAATCCTCGCTGCATTACATCTGTGGAGCAGGAAATTCCGCATATCTTCAAGCTGACAAACAGGGAAAAAGGCGAATATCGCTGTATTTACTGTGAGTCCAAAGCAAAAAAATAAAGGTATCCGCTTTTTCGATACCTTCATAAAAAGGGTGGTTTCCAAATCGGATTCCACCCTTTTTCTTATTCTTCAGTTTGTGTTTCTTTTTTCATTTTTTCCAGCTTAGATCGCTGTATCCCATAAATTGCCAATAGGATAAAGCCAAAGAGATGCCCTCCACTTCCGAGCAACAGAAAAACGATCGGCAGAATCATTCCCTTCCACCATTCCTCTTTTTTGGAAAGCCTCCATTCCAGACAGCAGATTGCAACATAAATCAAAAGCATTACAAAAATAATTGCATATACCTGCATGGTGCCGGAGTGATAAAGTGCTGCAAAAGTATCCATAAAATGCCCCCTTTCTGCTCTTTCTATTATAAACATAGCATATTTTGTCGATGAAAGCAACTCTTTTCCGGTACGCCCCTCCCCTTTTTGTGCATAGAATATTATGAAAAACTCATAGGGAGCGTTTCCATGCAAAATCCGTATGTGAAATATCTGAAAACAAAGGACGGCTATTTCTATCTCTTTTATTATGAGCATGGCAATATTTTCTGCCGCAGCTTTTCTCACGATGGCTGGACAGTGCCGCAGAAAATCGCGGAGAAGGCCTCTCCTGTTTTTTCTGTTTGTCAATATCAAGCCATGCTTTATCTGCTTTATTCCGGCGGAGAAGGACAGCTTTATCTTGCATCCTCAGCCGATTTTACCAACTGGGAGCATCGTCCCATGCGAAACGGCACCTCCCCCACCGAGCGCACAAGGTTTTTCCTTCTGCCAACGCAGGAGGCGTTTCATATCATTTATCATTTGCCGACAGAGGCAACGGGCATTGATTCTTTGGTATACAGCGTTTTTCGCAACGGGCAATGGGAAAAGCCCTATCAGATTGACCGCTTTATGCCAATGAAGCAGACACCCTTCCTTGCGCGCAGGCTGAGTGATTCGCATATCATTCTCTATTATCGCACCGGCAGAAACATACTCAGTGCCAGAGAAATGCTCCTCTCGCCCTATACCATCGGGAGCGTGACACCCTTGGTGCAAACACCTGCACCCTGTAGCGACCTTTCTGTCATCAATGATAACGAAAAAATCCATATTCTTTATATTGTGCGTAATCTGTTCCGCACACAGGTGGTCTATCAATATAAGCACACCGCCGCCATCAGCACCCCTCGTATTCTTTGGGAGGATGCGAATTGTGAAAACTGTCTTGCTTATCAGGAAAACGGAAGACTAATTCTCATGTGGACCGCCAATGGACAGCCAATGCGTTGTGTTTCCGAAAATGGCGGAACCTCCTTCGGTGCAGTGGAACGCTATATGGAAAAATTCCCTGCCTACTGCATAAAGGGAGAGCTGCTTGGTGCAACCGAAAAGGACCTCAATGCCGCAGAATGTTATGGCAACGGACAGCATGGCTTTTTGCCGGCGGTTTTCGCCCCCTCCCCTCTGCCTGAGCCGCCCAAGGCAGCAGAGCAGGTGGAAACGGAGTATTCCAAGGCATATACTGCCTTGCAAGCCTCTCATAAAAAGCAGATGGAGGAATTTTCTGTTCTGCTTGAGCAAAGAAGTGACGAAATCGCCACTGTCAACGCACGTTGGAAATCACAAATAGAGCGAATGGAGCAGGAGCTTTCTGCTCTCAGAACGGAAAATGAACGCTTACGGCAAGCCCGTCTGAATGAGCAGGCAGAGCAAAGGACGGAGGAAGGCTGATTTTTCGCCTATCATAAAAGCCCCTCGAACACAGTGTATTCTGTCATCGAAGGGCTTTTGCTTATTCGGGGGCAGTTTCATCCGCCTGCACGCATTTTTGGATTTCTCCCGCAACATCCTTCACTTGAAATGTATCCTTGCAGAAGCTATCCGAGGTGGTAATGATCGCACCGACTCTTGCCATATCCTCCATATTCACACGCTGAATTTCCTCTGTGTTAGAGGAGCAGCAATCCTCAATGATGAGAATGTTATAATCCAAGGAAAGGCCGTCATAGCAGGAGGTGCGAATACAGTTGGGGGTGGTGGTTCCCGTCAAAATGACTGTTTTCACACCCAAGCGTCTGAGAATCAAATCCAGCTCCGTCTGGAAAAATGCAGAAAATCTGGGCTTTATAATCGTGTAGTCCCCTTCCTGCAGCAGAAATTCCGCAGGCATTTCGGTGGATAATGCACCTTGACTGTTGGGTGCAAGGTAACGCTTGCCGTTCCGCCAGCTTTCATAGCGTGTAAACTCCACATCACTGCCGTTTTTGCGATAAACCCGATTGACGAAAAAGACTGGGGTTCCCCGCTCTCTTGCTTTTCGGATTACCCTGCTGCAAGCAGGCACACTTGCCGCCGCCTGCTGAATGCACAAGGGCGATTCCTTGCTGATAAATGCACTTTCCATATCAATCACAACCAAGGCTGTTGTTTTCCAATTCATTTTTCCCTCTCCTCTCAAATCAGAATTTGTAAACATACTACCATAAAATTTCATTTTTGACCACAGTTTCTTTCCCCTTGGATAAGCACCATTTGTCCCTTTTGTAATATATTGAAAGTATCAAAATGACAAGGGAGGTCGTTTCCATGAACCCCGTTGTTTCCCTTGCGGATGTCAGCCTCCGCTATCACAGCATCAGCGGAGAAACCTCCGCCGTTTCCCATTTAAACCTAAGCGTCCAAGCGGGCGAATTTATATCTATTGTCGGGCCAAGCGGCTGCGGCAAATCCACCATTCTCTCCATGCTGGCAGGACAGCTTTCTGCATCGGAAGGGAAAATCAAGGTCAACGGCACGATTGGCTATATGCTGCAAAAGGATTATCTTCTGCATTGGCGCAGTATCCGTTCCAACGCACTTTTGGGCTTGGAAATTCAAAAAAAGCTGACACCGGAAAATATTGCTTATGTCGATGCAATGCTGCAAAAATACGGCTTAGGCGAATTTAAAAATTCCCTGCCCTATCAGCTTTCGGGCGGAATGCGGCAAAGAGCGGCACTGATTCGCACCCTTGCGGTTCGCCCAGATATTTTGCTTTTGGATGAACCATTTTCTGCCTTGGACTATCAGACAAGGCTTTCCGTTTCGGATGAAATCGGCACCATCATTCGAGAGGAAGGAAAGACAGCCATTCTTGTGACGCACGATATTTCTGAGGCAATCAGCCTTTCCGACCGTGTCATCGTTCTTTCCAAGCGGCCTGCAAGAGTGAAAGCAGTTTTCCCTATCCGCTTTTCCATAGAAAATCACACACCCATGCAGGCAAGAGAGGCCCCCGAGTTTAAAGATTATTTCAATGCCATCTGGAAGGAGTTGGATGTTCATGTTTCGTAAAAAAGAGACCACAGCCATTTCCAAGGAGCAGGCAGAATTTCTCCATCGCACACAAAGGCGGAAAAACGCTGTCGGTATATTGCAGGTGTTGCTGCTCGTTTTATTCTTTATCATCTGGGAGATAGCCGCCGCTTGCAGCTGGATTGATTCGTTTCTGTTCAGCAGACCGACTGAGCTGTTTACCACAGCCATAAAAATGGTGCAGGACGGCTCTTTGTTTTTGCATATCGGCACAACCCTATGGGAAACAGTGGTCGGCTTTCTCTTAGGTACCATTCTTGGCACGCTGACAGCGATTTTACTCTGGTGGAATCCCTTTATTTCCGATGTGGCAGAGCCTTATCTCGTGATACTGAATTCTTTGCCGAAAACAGCATTAGCACCAATCATTATCGTCTGGTTCGGAAATAACCAATCCTCCATCATCATCGTTGCCCTGCTGACCTCTGTTGTTGTGACAATTCTTTCTGTATTAAACGGTTTTTTGCAGGTGGATGAGTCACAAATCAAGCTGATTCAGATTTTCGGCGGCAATAAAGCACAGGTTTTGACAAAGGTTGTCCTTCCGGCGAATATCCCCTGCATTTTGAATGCCCTGAAAATCAATGTAGGGCTTTCCTTTGTCGGTGTGATTGTCGGGGAATTTCTGGTCGCACAAAAGGGCTTAGGCTTTTTGATTGTTTATTCCTCGCAAACCTTTGCCATGCGGGTTGTATTGCTTTCCGTTGTCATTCTGGCAATTCTTTCCGCATTGATGTATCGGGCGATTGCTTTATTGGAAAGACGCTTCCGCAGCTGGCAAGGCTAAACGGCAACAAAAAAACGGTAAAGAAAAGTGAAGCCTACTTTTCTTTACCGTCTCTTATTTTAATTACAGAATACGTTTTGCTGTTACATATGTATTTGCGCTGTAACCGCTGTTCAGGTTTGTTACAGTAACGCCGTTTCCTTTTCCGTCTGTGGAATGAACATAGGTGCCATCGCCACAATAGATACCAACGTGGCTGATGCTGCTGTTTCCGCCGGAATTAAAGAATACCAAATCGCCTGCCTGCAAATCACTCTTGGAAACTGTTGTGCCATTGCTTGCCATGGATGCGGAAGAACGATTCAAGGTCACACCGAAGTTTTTATAAACGGCATACACAAAGCCGGAGCAATCAACGCCTGTTTTCAGATTTGTGCCGCCCCAAACATAAGGAGTACCGATGAACTGCTTCCCGTATGCAGCAACGGATGCACCCTTTGTGGATGCTGTGGATGTTGTATTTGTTGCAGTGCTTACGATGTTATCGGGCTTATCGCCTGTTTTCACTGTCAGAAAATCTGCGGATACATAACCCTTCTGGCCTGCATCTGTCACAACGCTAACCCAATCCTTTCCGGCAAGCTCCACATCAACAATGGTACCGGTGGGAAGCACTGTCAAAATCTCTGCCGTTGCGGAGGCTTCCTTACGCAGTTTCAAGCCTGCATCTGCCGTAACCACACCATAAGTATCTTCTGCTTTTGTGGCTGCTGCTGTTTTGTTTGTGGTTGCTGCCGCCGCTTCGTTGCTAATCCTTGCAACATACTGCAGCAGATTGCCGGATACATAATCCTTGCTGACATAAGCAGAACCGCCATTATAGGAAACACGATACCAACTGTCATTCTGACCGGTAATAACGATTTTATCGCCTTTTACAAACTTCTTCAAGGAGGAGGAGGCTGTGGTTGCCTTTTCTCTCAGGTTGACACCGGGGGCGGTAACCCTGCCGTCTGCCTTGATAACGGAAAAATAATCTGCGGATACATAGCCTGTTGTACCGTTATAAGAAATCTTAAACCAATTATCTGCCTTATCTAAAACAGTATATTCTGTGCCCTTATTGATTTTACCCAACGCATTTGCACTTGTGCTTGCAGCTGCACGCACATTTACATTTGTGCCGGAGGCTTGTCCCGTTGTTGCGGCAAACGCTGTTACCGTACCCATAACGACAAGTGCCGCCGTTACACAAAGCTGTTTCATTACTTTATTTAAAACCATTGGATTCTCCTCCAAACCATCTTCCTTCGTAATTGTTACAAATCTATTACATCCAGTATATAAAAAAGTAATAAACCTGTCAATGCTTTTTGGCAAGAAACCTTGATTTTTCCGATTTTTTTGAAGGAAAACACCTTAAAATGCGTATCTTTTTCATTTTTTAACGGCATTTTTTGATTTTTAGGAATTTTTTAAGACCTCCTGCTTGAACCTCCCATTTTCATAAAAAAGCTCGCCGTCGGCATAAATTTTGCCCTCTTTTGTCATATCGTTAATCATATCCCAATGGATTGCGGATTCGTTTTTTCCGCCCGCCTCCTGAAAGGCTTCGCCGACTGCCATGTGCATCGAGCCGCCGATTTTTTCATCAAACAGAATGTTTTTCGTGTGACGCCGAATCCCATAATTTGTACCAATGGCAACCTCTCCGAAATAACGAGAGCCTGCATCGGTATCAATATAGGAAAGCAGGGTATCAAGCATTTCCGTATTTTTGCAGGAAACATCCACAATGCGTCCCTCTCGAACCGTCAGCCGCACCTCATAAAATTCATTCCCATTCATAATGGAGGGATAGGAAAATGTAATATACCCATCAATGCCATTCTCAACAGGAGAGGTAAAAATTTCGCCATCGGGGAAGTTTGCGTCGCCACAGCAGTTAATCCATTTTCTGCCTGCTATCCTCACACGAATATCGGTATCCTTGGAAAGAATATGCAGCTCCTTCTTTCCATCCAGATATTCCACCCATTTTTCCTGCCAAGCAGCCATTTCCTTCCATTTTGCAACGGGATCCTTTTCATAAAGATAGCCTGCGGTGTAAACGAAATCCTCATATTCCTCCAGGCTCATGCCTGCATTCTGGGCATCCCCATTGGTCGGGAATTGTGTGCCGCACCAACGCAGCTCGCCCGTTCCCATGCGTTCGGAATAAATCTTGCGGTTGTCCTTATTCGCCAAACGCTTTTGCTTCAAACGCTCTGCCTCAATCGACTGCATGGTTTTTGTGTTTTCACTGCCCCATGCACTGATCCAAACATCGCTTTTGGCACAGGCACCGAAGCGGATATTTTCTCTTGCATATTGCTCCTCCGTCCCGTTTTTCAAAAGCTCCGCATCCACATCCGGCACATCAATATAATATTCCACCAAAGCCCCTGCCTTTACCGCCGCCCTTGCGACTGCTTTAATAAACGGCAGAGCCGCATCCTCGGCAGAAATGGCAACACGATCTCCTTTTTTGACCTTTGTAGAATAATTTACCAGCACATCTGCCAGCTTTTCCAATCTTTCGTCCTTCATAGCATCACGTCCTTAGAAAAAAGTTCTTATTCAAAAATTTTTTTACAATACATGAATCTGACACATCCGCATTGTTTGCAAAGCGGCTGCATGGCTTTCGGGAGTAACCCCTGCACAGCAGGAAGCATCTACGCTGATTTTTACCTCCGGCATTCTCGCCTTCAGCACAAGCGCATTGGAAACCACACAAATATCACTGCAAAGCCCAACCAATTCAATTTCACATTCCTGTGCGGGCAGTCCCGCAAATTCCATCACCATCATATCCGCCAGCTCCCAAGAGCCGAAGGATTGTTTATTCATCACAACAGCACTGCCCAAGGCATTCTGCACCTTTTCATTCAGCTGCCAGCCGTGTGTGCCTTCAATGCAATGCACGATGGGAAGATTTTCGCCCTCCTGTGTCTGCAAATAATCATCCTGATGGGTATCTCTGGTTGCATAAACACAATCTTTAGTATAGGTGTTGATTTTCGCAACTACGTTATCTACAATCGCCTCTGCCTCGGGTGTGCCGAGAGAGCCGTCAATAAAATCATTCTGCATATCTACAACAATCAAAATTTTTTTCATTTTCTTCTATCCTTTCCCTGTTGTCCTTTTCAAAGTATCATACCACAGTGAAAATGCTCTTTCAAGTAAAGTCGGGATTCTCTGCCTTTTGCACCGAAAATACAGCCAAAATCCCCCCTCCTTCGCCAAGCCGCACTCTGATAAGCCTTCAGTGCAAAATTGAAAAGAATTTCTGATGAAATTACCTCTTTCGCCTTGACACAGCCCACTTTTTCGGGGTATCATTATAAAGATGAAAAACAATGACAGGGAATAGTAAAAAAGTACCCTTGCCCCCAGAAAATAGGCGGTTGATGCGAGCCTTGGCAACCCTTTTTGAACCTACCCCTTGAGTTCCGTAGGGAAAATGCGGCGTAGCTCGGCGTTAACGGCTTTCGAGAGGATGAATTATCATCAATGAGGGTGGCACCGCCGAATGACCTTGGTCCCTTTTTATGGGGATGAAGGCTTTTTTTATTTCACAAGGCTTCTCTGTGCAAAAAGTTTTAAGGAGGAAACAAAATGGCAAAAGAAAAGAAATTTGTAGAATCCATTACCGATATGGAAGTGGATTTTCCCCAGTGGTATACTGACGTTGTTAAAAAAGCGGACTTAACCGCATATTCCAGCTTGAAGGGCTGCATGATTATCCGCCCCTACGGCTACGCTATCTGGGAGCTGCTGCAAAGACAACTGGATGACCGTTTCAAAGAAACAGGCGTGGAAAATGTATATATGCCCATGTTCATTCCCGAAAGCCTGCTGCAGAAGGAAAAGGACCATGTAGAAGGCTTTGCGCCCGAGGTTGCATGGGTTACCCACGGCGGCGAAAAGAAGCTGGAGGAACGCATTTGTGTGCGCCCCACCTCCGAAACTCTGTTCTGTGAGCATTACGCAAACATTGTTCAGTCCTACAGAGATTTGCCTAAGCTGTATAACCAGTGGTGCTCCGTTGTTCGTTGGGAAAAAACAACACGCCCCTTCCTGAGAACCATGGAATTTTTGTGGCAGGAGGGCCATACTGCACACGCAACCGCAGAGGAGGCGCAGGAAAGAACCATTCAAATGCTGAATGTATATGCGGATTTCTGCCGTGATGTGCTTGCCATTCCCGTTGTGAAGGGCGAAAAGACAGCAAAGGAACGCTTCGCAGGTGCAGCACACACCTTTACCATTGAATCTTTGATGCATGATGGGAAGGCGCTGCAGTCCGGCACAAGCCATAACTTTGGCGATGGCTTTGCACATGCCTTTGGTATTCAATATACGGATAAGGAGAATAAGCTTCAGTATGTGCATCAGACAAGCTGGGGCATGACAACCCGTATGATTGGTGCAATCATCATGGTGCATGGGGACAACAGCGGCTTGGTTCTGCCTCCTCGCATTGCACCCACACAGGTTATGATTGTTCCTATCGCACAGAAAAAGGAAGGCGTTTTGGAAAAGGCTGCCGAGCTGAAAAACAGACTGGCAAAGGTTTGCCGTGTGAAATTGGATGATTCCGATAAATCCGCAGGCTGGAAATTCTCCGAATATGAAATGAAGGGGATTCCCGTTCGTCTGGAAATCGGCCCTAAGGATATTGAACAGAATCAGTGCGTTCTGGCAAGACGAGATACAGGCGAAAAGATTTTTGTTTCTCTGGATGAGCTGGAAACAAGGGTTCCTGCCCTTCTGGATGAAATTCACGAAAATATGCTGAAAAAAGCAACCGAACACCGTGAATCCAGAACCTACATTGCAAAGACAATGGATGAATTTGAAAAAACCATCAACGAAACTCCCGGCTTTATCAAGGCTATGTGGTGCGGCGACCAAGCCTGTGAAGATGAAATCAAAGAAAAAACAGCTGCAACCAGCAGATGTATTCCTTTTGAACAGGAGCAGATTTCCGATGTCTGCGTATGCTGTGGCAAGCCTGCAAAGCACATGGTTTACTGGGGCAGAGCATACTAATAAAAGCAAATCATACAAACAAAAAAGGGATAAATCCGCATGATTCGGATTTATCCTTTTTATATGTCTATTTTTTCTGTCCCTTCAGATTAAAGAGCAGCAAGCCGCAAATGATAATTGCACCGCCGACAAAGGTTCCGATTCCCGGCACCTCATGCAGCAAAAGAAAGCTCATTGTAGCAGAAAGCAGCGGCGAAAGAAACATAAAATTCGCAACCTCGCTTGTTTTTTCCGCATAAGTCATTGCCTTTCCCCAAAGGATACAGCCAATCGCATTGGAAATAATGGCAAGATAGAGCAGCACCCAAAAAAGCCGCCATTCGCCCGTTGCCATTTCCCGAAAGCCCTCTCCTGCCGAAAGGCAAAGCCAAAATGCCGCCCCAAGCATGCTAAAGCAAGTGATTTGCATGGAAGTATAGCCCAGAGCAACCAGCTTTCTTGTCATAATGTTATAGCCTGCCCAGGATGCAGCCGAAAGGAGCATCCAAAGCATTGCCGCATCTATGGAAAATGTGCCGTGGCTGTTCCAAAGCAGAAGAATCACAACACCCAGAAAGGCGACAAAAATGGAAATCCAACTGACCAACCCGATTTTTTCCTGATACACCCTTGCGGCAATCATGGCTGTCATAATCGGAGAGGTTGCAACCAAAAGGCTGCAGGTGGCAGATGGCAGGGTTTGCAGGCCGATATTCATTGCCACTGTATAGATCACATAGCCCAATGCACCGGAAAACAAAAATAATGGGATATGCTTTTTCTGTGGCATAGACATACCCTGTATTTTTCCAATAACAAGCATAAAAACCCCTGCGATAAAGCTGCGGAGAAATGCCAAAGGGACAACCGTATAATGTGTCTGTGCAATTTTTGTCAGCGGATAGGCCGATGCCCATAAAAATATGGTAAAAAGGCTATATCCAATAACCTTTTTCTTTTGTGCTGTCACATTTCTCCCTCTTTTCCCTTCAAAAATCCGATTGGGAGGGCTTTTTTATGCCTTCAATAAGCCTGTAAAATCAAGTGTTGCAAAATAATCCGCAGGGGTTTCCGCTCTGCGAATCATCTCCACACTGCCGTCCTCCTTCAGCAGCAGTTCTGCGGAACGCAGCTTGCCGTTATAGTTATATCCCATTGCATGACCATGTGCGCCTGTATCGTGGATATAAATAATATCGCCGATATCAATTTTCGGGAGCATACGGTCAATCGCAAATTTATCATTGTTTTCACATAAGCCGCCTGTCACATCATATTTATGGTCGCAGGGAGCATTTTCCTTGCCCAACACAGTGATATGATGATAGGAGCCATACATTGCGGGACGCATCAGGTTTGCCGCACACGCATCCAAGCCGATATATTCCTTATGGGTATGCTTTTCATGGATAGCCGTTGCAAGCAATGCACCATAGGGTGCAAGCATATAACGTCCCATTTCTGTATAAATTGCAACATCATCCATGCCTTCGGGTGTCAAAATTTCTTCATAGACCTTTCTTACGCCCTCACCGATGGCCATAATATCGCACGCAAAATCATCAGGCTCATAGGGAACACCAACCCCGCCGGAAAGATTGATAAACGCAATATGAATATCCAATTCTTTTTTCAGCTCTACCGCCAATTCAAAGATAACCTTTGCCAGCATCGGATAGTAGTCATTGGAGGTTGTGTTGCTTGCCAAAAAGGAATGAATCCCAAAGTGCTTTGCACCCTTTTCCTTCAGCATTTGAAAGGCTTCCTTCATCTGCGCCTTTGTCATGCCGTATTTTGCATCCCCCGGGTTATCCATAATGCTGTTGCTTACTTGGAACACACCACCGGGATTATAACGGCAGGAAACGGTTTCGGGAATCTTCGCCAGCCTTTCATAAAAAGGAATATGTGTGATATCATCGAAGTTGATGATTGCACCCAATTCCGCCGCCTTAATAAAGTCCTCCGCAGGCGTTACGTTGGAGGAAAACATGATATCATGCCCTGTCTGCCCAACTGCCTCAGCCAACATCAGCTCCGTATAGGAGGAGCAATCCGCACCACAGCCCTCTTCCTTCAGGATTTGCAGGATGCCGGGTGTCGGCGTTGCCTTTACCGCAAAATATTCTCTAAAGCCTTTATTCCAAGAAAATGCGGCATTTACCTTTCTTGCATTTTCACGAATCCCCTTTTCATCATAAATATGAAAGGGTGTCGGATATTTTTCGATTATTTTTTTTGCCTGTTCTAATGTAACAAAAGGTTTTTTCATTTGCATGGTTCTCCTTTATCTAAAATTTAGCTATACTTTTTCTATTATAACAAAGTCATTTCCCCTTTGCAATGCACAAACCCCTCTTTTCCTCTTTTTTCGACTGCCAAACCATATTTTCCCATGAAAGAGAACTTCTCCATTTCTTTTCCATGAAAAGTGTTGTATAATAGGAAGAAACACTAACAAAAACGGATTGGAGAACTAATATGAAAAAAAGACTCAAAAGAATATTGAATACGTTCAATCCTTCTGTATTATTTCGGGATTTTATCCGAACAGGTGTCGTCTACTTGATAGCTACCTGTGTTGCTTTATGCCTAAACGGTGCTGCTGTATTGGATGATAACATTTTCGGGGTATATATGCTGGCCGTCGCCTTTATTGCTTACCTGACCAGCGGATATTTTTGGGGTGTCATTGCCTCTATCGGCGGGGTTATCGGTGTAAACTTTTTCTTCACCTTCCCCTATTTCGCTCTGAACTTTTCCATCACAGGCTACCCCGTAACCTTTTCCATGATGCTGCTGATGGCTATTTTGACAAGCTTTGTGACAGCAAAGGTTAAGATGGCTGCCCTGTTCTCTGCCGCAGGCAAGAAGCGTGCGGAAATTCTGACAGAAATGAGTAAGGCAATTCTTTCTGCCGGAGATGTGGAAACAATTGTTGATATGGCTGCAGAATATTTTTCCGAAACGAATCAATGCAGCGTGATCCTGTATGCAGGCCCCCCCTTGCAGCCGAAACATCAGACCATACGCACAATCAACGAAAAGGATGAGCGCTTGCTGTATAGCTTTTTGGAAAAGCAGGTTGCACAAAAGGCCTATGATACCATGTGCCCTGCCGGTGCGGAGGTGGAATCCGGCACGCAAAACTGCAAGGGCACCTACTTTCCAATCAGCGCAGGGGATAAGATTTATGGTGTTGTCGGGCTGATTTTTGACGAAAGCAAGCTCCTGCTGGATGATACCTTCAGCTTTATCAATGTTATGATTTCGCAGACCATTTTGGCTCTGCAAAGACAGCAGGCAAGAAAAAAAGCGCAGGAGGTTCTTCTGGAAACAGAAAAGGAAAAAATGCGCAGTAACCTTCTGCGTGCGGTTTCGCATGACCTGCGCACACCCTTAACGGGTATCATTGGTTCTGCAACAACGCTTTTGGAAAACGGAACAAAAATTGATTCCACAGATTCCAAAAAAATGCTGACCGATATTCAGCATGATGCAGAATGGTTGATTCACATGGTTGAAAATCTGCTTTCCGTCACAAAAATCACAGGCGGAACCACAAATTTGAAAAAGCAGAATGAAATGATAGAGGAGGTTGTCGGCGAGGCTGTCGGCAGAATCCGCAAGCGCTTCCCCGACTCTGTTGTGGATGTCGAGGTTCCCCATGAAGTGCTCATTGTGCCGATGGATGCAACGCTGATTGAGCAGGTGCTCATCAATCTGATGGAAAATGCCATTCGCCATTCCGGCAGTACCGCCCCCATTGGGCTGCGGGTATCCAAGAAAAAAAGCGGTGCCGTCTTTACCATTTCCGATCATGGCAAGGGAATTGATCCCTCCTGCATTCCGGATATCTTTGACGGAAAATCCCAACAGGGCTCCGGCGATTCTACAAGAGGAATCGGCATTGGCCTTTCCATTTGTAAATCCATCATTCTTGCCCATGATGGCAAAATCTTTGCAAAAAACAATTTGAACGGCGGCGCAAGCTTTACCTTTGTTCTGCCAATGAAAGGAGATTCTGACTATGCCTAATAAAATCAAGGTAATGATCATTGAAGATGAGGATGCGATCAGCAACTTCATTGCAACAACATTGAAAGCAAACACCTATGCTCCATTGCTGGCAAAAACAGCCAGTCAGGCCCTTTCTATGATTCCCTCTCACTGTCCCGACCTCATTTTGTTGGATTTGGGGCTGCCCGATATGGATGGCATTGAAATTCTGAAAAAAATCAGAGAATGGTCCTCCACTCCCGTTATTGTGGTTTCTGCCAGAGGGGAAGAATCCGATAAGGTTGAGGCGTTGGATTTGGGTGCGGATGACTATATTTCCAAGCCCTTCGGCACATCCGAGCTGTTGGCTCGTATCCGTACTGCCCTGCGGCATAGTGCCAAAAACAACAGCAGCCAAAGCAACAGCATTTTTTCCACAAAGGGATTGACGATTGATTTTGATAAGCGGAGAATTACCGTTGACGGAAAGGACGTTCATCTGACGCAGATTGAATTTAAAATCGTTTCTCTTTTGGCAAAAAGTGCCGGCCGTGTGCTTACATACGATTACATTATCACAGAGCTTTGGGGGCCTTATGCTGTAAAGGATAACCAGATCTTGCGTGTCAACATGGCAAATATCCGCAGAAAGCTGGAGAAAAACCCCGCCTCCCCCGAATATATTTTTACAGAGGTTGGCGTTGGGTATCGCATGGCGGATACTCCCTAATTTATTTCCAAAACAAAAAAACCTTGACTCATTTCACAGAGCCAAGGTTTTTTATTGTCTGAAATTATCTGTGGTCTACTTCGTACATGTGTGCAATCAGGTCAACAACCTTATTGGAGTAGCCCCATTCGTTATCATACCAAGCAATCAGCTTAACGAAGTTATCATCCAGAATGATACCTGCTTTTGCATCGAAGATACAGGTATTGGATTCGCCCAGCATATCGGAGGAAACAACTTCATCCTCTGTATATTTTACGATACCCTTCATGTATGTTTCGGATGCTTCTTTTATCTTTTCACAAATCTGTTCGTATGTAGCGGGTGTTTTCAGTCTTGCTGTCAGGTCTACTACGGATACATCGTTTGTGGGAACACGGAAGGACATACCTGTCATTTTGCCCTTCAGTTCGGGAATAACACGGCCCACAGCCTTTGCCGCACCTGTTGTGGAAGGAATGATGTTGTTGAATACGGAACGGCCTGTTCTCCAGTCACGGCCTGCACGTGCGTCAACAGCCTTCTGTTTTGCAGTTGCGGAGTGAATGGTGCTCATCAAGCCCTGTTCGATACCAAATGCGTCATTTACGATTTTAACCAGTGGTGCCAAGCAGTTTGTTGTGCAGGATGCGTTGGAAACGATATCCATATCCTTTGTGTATGTCTGATGGTTTACGCCAACAACGAAGGTGGGTGTAACCTCATCCTTGGAGGGTGCTGTCAGGATAACCTTCTTTGCACCGCCGATTTTATGCAGAGATGCCTTTTCCATTGTGTTGAATGCACCTGTGGATTCGATGATATATTCTGCGCCACATTCAGCCCATTCAATCAGAGAGGCATCGCTTTCGCTGAAGATGCGGATTTTCTGACCGTTTACAATCAGGCAGTTTTCGCCAATTTCGATTTCGCCGTCAAAACGACCAAAGATAGAGTCATATTTCAACTGATATGCCATATAGTCCAGTTCTGCATTTCTCAGGTTGATACCGCAAAGCTCAAATTCATCCTGACGCTGCATCAGAACTCTGAATACAACTCTGCCGATACGACCAAAACCATTGATGCCAACTTTAATTGCCATTAGATTCTTCCCCTCTCATATATAAAAATAGGAATGACCAGTAACTTTTACCTGTTCATTTTACCACATTAGGCTCAAAAAAAACTCAGAATTTTGTATTTTTTTATTTTTCAGAAGTCTATACAGGAAAACAAGATAGGAAGGGGATATGATTTAGACAACTTATCTATTTTTGTGGGACGTTTAATGTCCCTTTTGTGATTGTATACAAAAAAGTGGGACATTTTTTGTCCTGTTTTCCGATTGACATTCTTTTGCGTTTTTATACGCAAAAAACCTCGGATTTTTCATCCGAGGCTTTAAAATTTTCGGGATTGCTTTACTGACGATCCACCTTTTCCATGTGATGAATCAAATCCAGAACCTTATTGGAATATCCCCATTCATTATCATACCAGCAAACCAGCTTTACAAAATGGTCATTCAAGGCAATCCCTGCCTTTGCATCAAAGATAGAGGTATGCGGATCTGTCAGGAAGTCTGTGGAAACCACATCATCCTCCGTATAGTCCATAATGCCCTTCATTTCATTTGCGCACGCCCTCTTAACCGCATCCTTGATTTCCTCATAGGTTGCGGATTTTTCCAAGCGGCAGGTCAAATCAACAACAGAAACATCAACCGTAGGCACACGGAAGGACATCCCTGTCAGCTTGCCTGCCAATGCGGGAATTACCTTGCCAACCGCCTTCGCAGCGCCTGTGCTGGAGGGGATGATGTTTGTTGCCGCAGCACGCCCGCCTCTCCAATCCTTTCTGGAAGGGCCGTCTACGGTTTTCTGGGTGGCTGTGATGGAATGAACGGTTGTCATCAAGCCTTCCACAATGCCGAAATTATCATTGATTACCTTTGCCAAGGGTGCCAGACAGTTTGTGGTACAGGAGGCATTGGAAACGATATTCATATCCTTTGTATAGGTTTCATGGTTCACACCCATAACAAACATCGGTGCATCCGCAGAGGGAGCGGAAATGACAACCTTTTTTGCGCCGCCTTCAAAATGCTGTGCTGCCTTTTCCATTGTGGTAAACAGACCTGTGGATTCCAGCACATATTCTACGCCTGCATCCTTCCAAGGAATGTTCTTGGGATCCATTTCATTAAAAACAGTTACCTCATGCCCGTTTACAACCAGCTTGCCGTTTTTATCCTCCAAAGAACCGTTGAAACGCCCATGTGCAGAGTCATATTTCAACATATAAATCATGTAATCTACATCAATAAAAGGATCATTTACTGCAACAATATCATCCACATCGCCACGTTCCAGTGCAGCACGGAAAAATAGACGACCGATTCTGCCGAAACCATTGATACCAACCTTAGCCATAAAATATTCCTCCTAACAAAATGTATTTTCTTGCGTGGGACATTTTTCGCATCGCATTATTTGAAATGTCCTATTACTTATAGTATAGCACAAATTATATTTTACACAACAGAAAAACGGAAAAATTTGCTGATTTCCCGAAAAAATACACAAATAAAAGTTTTGGCGAAAGAAAATCTTGCAAATGCTGCGTTTCTCTCGCCAAATTCATGTTTTCGGAATCACTGCTCACAGTTTCTCCTGCTTTTCAATTCTTATGCAAAAATCAATATTCATCACTGCGAATCAAATCAATGATGCTCAGAGTCAGCAATGCTGCGGAAACAGCCAAAGAGACTGCACTTACAACCAAGCGAGAAATTTTCATATTCTCCCCTCCTTTAAAAATAGTTGCATTTTATCTGAAATCATTTTATCATGTTAGCCAAGAGTTGTAAAATAAATCTTTTCGATTGGATGTGTTTTTATGTTTTTTATTGGTGGTATCTTTCAAGGGAAAAAGGAATTTGAACAGTTTCGGCAAACCATGATTTGCAAAAAATGCGGACGGTACAGCAGTATTTCCGTTTTTATGACCTATACCTGCTTCAGCTTCTTTTTCATTCCTCTTTTCAAATGGGGAAAGGAATATTATGCTGTTTCCAACTGTTGCCACACGGTTTATTCCATTGATCGGGAATTGGGGAAGGCCATTGAACACGGCGAAGCTGTGACCTTACGGGAGGAGGATTTAACCATTGTCGGCATGGGGCAGGCACAGGAGGTGCATTGCTCCGGCTGTGGCTATCTGCTGACTCCGGAATATGCCTATTGCCCCAAATGCGGCAAAAAATTACACTAAAAAGCGGTGGGCTGCATGAGAACCCGTTTCTCTGCTTACCCACCCTTTTTCATTTCATTTTTCATCCCCTTCCTGTAAGCATTCCCGCAATTCAGACAGCACCCGTTTTTCAATGCGGGACACCTGCACCTGCGAAATGCCAATGCACCTTGCCACATCCGCCTGTGTGCGGTCTTGAAAATAGCGCATCGTGATGATTTGCCGCTGCTTGGCATCCAGCTTCGCCAATGCCTCCATCAAGGAAAGCCGCTCCATCATTTTTTCGTTTTCTGTGGTATCTGCAAGCCGATCAATGATTTGCAGTGCGCCGTCTGCGCCGTCTGCCGAGGCATATAGGCTTTCCACCTCCTTCGCAGATTCCAATGCCAAAAGCAATTCCTCTGTCTCCACGCCAAGCCGTTGTGCAAGCTCCTGTAAGCTTAATTCTCGGTTTTCCTCCTGCAATGCAGTCTCCTGTGCCCTTTTTGCTCTCCAAGAAAGCTCCTTTAGCCCTCGGCTGACCTTTACCGTTCCGTCATCCCGCAGAAATCGTTTGATTTCCCCTAAAATCATGGGGACGGCATAGGTGGAAAATTTCACATCATAGCTGAAATCAAATTTATCAATACACTTCAAAAGCCCGATGGCGCCAATCTGGTATAAGTCCTCCTGTTCTCCTCGTCCCCGAAAGCGTCCCACCACGCTCCAAATCAAGCCGGAATTTTCCTGCAGCAGTCTGTCCTTTGCGGCAGCATCTCCTGCCTGCGCCCGACGAATCCATTCGTAAGTCTGCTCCACGGAATCACTCCTTTGCCAGTGTTTTTTCCATGAAAATGCGTGTGCCTTCTCCTATGCGGCTTTCGATCCGAACACCCTCCATGAAGGTCTCCATAATCGTAAAGCCCATACCGGAACGCTCCAGCTCAGGCTTTGAGGTATACAGCGGCTCTCTTGCCCTTGCAATATTTTCAATTCCCCTGCCCTTATCCGCAACCTCTATGTAGATTTTTCGGCCTGCATAGGCACAGAAAAGCTCAACCAAGCCCTCCTTTTCCTCATAGCCATGGATAATCGCATTGGTAACCGCCTCCGAAACAGCCGTTTTGACATCCGTCAGCTCCGAAATGGTTGGGTCAAGCTGTGTCAAAAAGCCTGCCGCAAATAAGCGGGCAAAGCCTTCGTTTTCTGATTTTGCACGAAAAAATACCCTTGCTTCATTTTCAAACCGCATCCGATTCCCTCCCCTCTGTATAGGCTACCGCCGCTTCTATGGATAGGAAGGACGGCAACAAACGAGATAAGCCGGAAAGGCAAAGGATTTCCTCTATTTTTTCATTTGGACAGGCAATGGCAATCCTTCCGCCGAGTGCCTGAATTTGCTTATATCTGCCAATCATCACGCCAATGCCTGAGCTATCCATAAAGGAAACCTCCGCAAAGCCAAAGAC
This sequence comes from uncultured Anaerotignum sp., assembly GCF_934277605.1. Classification (GTDB taxonomy): domain Bacteria; phylum Bacillota; class Clostridia; order Lachnospirales; family Anaerotignaceae; genus Anaerotignum_A. The sequence goes on along the minus strand of NZ_CAKQVD010000003.1, from coordinate 31,044 downwards.
AATGTTTTTTCCGCCCATCTGCTCTAAGGCACTCTCCGTTTTACAGCGTAGCTCCTTCGCCGTATGATGATCAATTTCTCCCGCTATCAATATAATCAGTGTTTTATTTTTCCGTTTAAATTTTAATTCCATAAAAAATTCCTCCTTTCCAAAAGCATACATGATTCCATGCTTGTTTTTTTCTCTTTTGACCGCAACTTTCGCCCCCTGCTTTAAAAATTGGACAGGAAAACTTCCATTCAGACACGCACAGACAACAGCACTTCGCCATAGTATAAAGTATCCCCTTTTATTCGGAGGTGTGCCTGTGCTTTCTCTTTTATTGATACCCCTGTTATGTGCCTTTTCTTCAGGCGGCTCCTTCCCGCAGCCTCTTTCCAAGGAGGAGGAAAAGCGGCTTCTGCTCTCCTTTCGGGACGGAACAGATGCCGAAAGGGAAACCGCCAAGCAAACACTCATTTTGCATAATCTGCGGCTGGTTGCCCACATTGCAAAAAAATACACCAGCACACATCGAGAGCCGGAGGAGCTGATCTCCATTGGCATTGTCGGTCTGATTAAGGCAATTCTTTCTTATGACAACGAAAAAAGCATACGTCTTGCGACGTATGCCTCTCGGTGTATTGAAAACGAAATTTTGATGTCTCTGCGGTTTTCCAAAAAATTTCAAAATGATATTTCCCTTTATGAGCCGATTGGCACAGACAGGGATGGAAATGAAATTGTAATCCTGGATATCATCAACAGCGAAACTCCCGATTTTGCGGAGCAGCTTCATCTTGCCGTAGAATCCAAAAAAATGCTGCAAGCGGTGCAAAAGCGGCTGAGCAGGCGAGAGCAATTTGTTATCATCTATCGTTACGGATTATGGGGACAGGATGAGCTGACGCAGCAGGAGATTGCCGCTCGGCTCGGTCTTTCCCGCTCCTACATCTCCCGGATCGAAAAAAAGGCGCTCAAAAAGCTGCGTGCCGCCTTTCAGCAATAAACAGGGCATTGCCCTGCTACATATCCTTTTTCACACAAAAAAAGCAGCCCCGATTTCTCAGAACTGCTTTGCTTCTCTTTTATTTAAAGTGGCTGCCATCTGCAATCAAACGCAGTGCATTTTTTAAGGCGGTTACTTCTTCCTCTGTAAAACACTTCAAAACCTCTTCATTTACCTTATCAATAATTTCCGTAATCGGCTCTTGCAGTTGCTTTCCCTTTTCTGTCGGCACAACACGAACCTCTCTCCTGTCCTCCCGATTGATTACTCGGTCAATCAGTCCTTTTTTCTGCATACGATCCAGAACACCGGAAATCGTCGAGGTTTCCAAGCATAAAATTTCGGAAATTTGCTTTGGTGTTGCAAAATCCCTTTGCCACAAACAGCTTAACACCCCATATTGTGAAGGGGTTAAATCATATTCGGAAAGCTTACCGCTCAAATATTGAAAAACTGTATGCTGTGAAGTTGTTAATAAGTAATTGATACATTGTGTAAGTTCCATAAGTTTTACCGTTCTTTCCTTTAGAATACTCTATTATGGTAGCTTTTTTTTGAAAAAAAATCAAGAGTTATTTTGCATCCGAACAAATTATTTTGCATCCGAAGGAACCTTGCGCAGCATATCAAATTTCTTCACAGGCTTCTCAAATTTCACCTGCAGCAGCTCCTGCGGGTGTGGTGCGGATACAACGGCTTCGCCGTTTTGGTTGCGGATTTCCGTTACCTTCATGGCATAGGAATCGTCCTTCGCAGGCATAACCTCAATTTCCTCTCCGACAGAAAATTTGTTTCTCTGCTCAACCAATGCAAAGCCTGTTTCCTCATCCCAATCCTCCTGCACCATGCCGATAAAATCATATTCACGGATATAGGAATTATTGGTATACACCTGCTGATTGCCGTCCGGCTTGCCATAATAAAAGGCTGTGGTGTAATCTCTGTGGCTTGCCTTGGAAACCTCTGCCAAATAATACGGCAGGCGCTCCTCATAAAGCTTAGGATCTGTAAAATAATCATCAATCGCCTGTCTGTATGCCTTCACAACCGTGCCGACATAAAACGGTGTTTTCATGCGTCCCTCAATTTTCAAGCTATAAATGCCTGCCCTCTCAACATCGGGGATATGCTCAATCATACAAAGGTCTTTGGAATTATAAATATAGGTTCCTCTTTCGTTTTCCTCAATCGGCATATATTCGCCCGGTCTGGTCTCCTCCACCAAATGATATTTCCAGCGGCAGGGATGTGCGCAGGCACCCTTATTGGCATCTCTGCCCGCAAGATAATTGCTCAAGAGGCATCTGCCGGAATAGGAAATGCACATGGCGCCATGCACGAAGGCTTCAATTTCCATATCTGCGGGAATACTGTCCCGAATTTCACGGATTTCCTTCATGGAAAGCTCTCTTGCGACCACAACACGCTGTGCGCCCAACCGATGCCACATTTGTGCGGATTTGTAGTTCGTATTATTTGCCTGCGTGGAAACGTGAATTTCCATATTCGGAACTGCTTCCTTTGCAACGGAAAATACACCCAAATCAGAAATAATCAGTGCATCCACGCCGATTTTCTCAACTGCTTGGAAATATTCCGCCATCCCCTCAAAATCGGGGTTATGTGCAAAAATGTTGGCTGTCACATAAACCTTTACACCATGCGCATGAGCGAATTTTACACCCTCCGCCATGGTATCCATATCAAAATTCTTTGCCTTGGCACGCAGGCCATACGCCTCTCCGCCGATATAAACGGCATCTGCGCCGTATAATACGGCAATTTTCAATTTTTCCAAATCGCCGGCAGGGGCCAGCAATTCCATTTTCTTTTTATTCTGCATCATCGGTTTCTCCTTCTGTTTTTGCTTCAAGGCTGATTTCCTTCTTTTTGTAGCACAGTGCCACTCCATCCCCAATGGGAATGATAGAGGTTTCCAGGGCGTCATGGTGGGTAATCTCCCAAAGGAAATTACGCAAGCGCTTATGAATGGTACGCTGTCTGCGCGGCACACTGAAACGGGTTTGCGCAATCGTACCGCCCTGCAGCACATCATCTACAATCAGCAATCCCCCGACGGACAAAAGACGCAGGCAATGCGGTAAAAAGGCCTGATACTGTCCCTTTGCCGCATCCATAAAAATAACATCATAAGGGCCTTCCAATGTTGGCAGAATATCTGCCGCATCCCCCTCCAAGATTTTGATTTTATCCTGCAAGCCCATTCGTTCGATATTCACACGGGCATCCTTGAGCATCACTTCATAGCGGTCAATGGTTGTGACTGTGCCGTCCTCGGGCAGATAACGGCACATCAGCCCTGCGGAAAAGGCAACTGCTGTGCCGATTTCCAAAATATTTTTCGGTTTCTGCATCGTCAAGAGGACACTCAACAGGCGTGCCACCTCAGGCGGTACAATCGGCACCTCTGCCGCAATTGCCTCTTTCTGAATCTCGCCCAAAACGCCATCATACAACGGCTGTACGCTGCGCAGATAGGCGTTCATCGTATCATCGGTTACATAATTCATTTTCTTCTCTCCTAATTCTTACTGGACACTGGCGTTATATGCTCTTTTTGCCGCCAAAAATTCATCATAGGTTTCGCAATATACATGGTTATCCTTGCCCACTGCCTCAACCACATAATAGAGATAGCTGTTATCCTCCGGATACAGCGCCGCTTTAAAGGAAGACTCGCCGGGGTTTGCAATCGGGCCTAAGGGCAAGCCCTTGTTTTTACGGGTATTATAAGGGGAATCTGTCTCCAAATCCGCACTTGTAAGCTCTCCGCCTGTTTTCCCCACGGCATAAAGCACAGTTGCATCAATGCCCAAGGACATATTGTCTTTCAAACGGTTATAAATTACGCCTGCCGCAGTGGGACGCTCCGATTCCACCTTAATTTCCTTTTCAATCATAGAGGCAATGGTTACGATTTCATCCAATGTGTATCCACTGTCCGTAACAGCCTGCTGATATTCCTTTGTATACATTTTATCAAATCTTGCCAGCATGGCATCAATGATATCATGTGCAGTCATGCCTTCCTGCAGGAAATAGGTGTCGGGAAAGAGATAGCCCTCCAGCTTATATTCTCTATCGGGCAAATCCTTCAAGAAATCATAGGAAAAGCTTCCTTTGTTACATTCCTCAATAAATTCATCCGCCGTACAAAGCTCCGTTTCCGCAACCTTTGCCGCAATCTGCTTTACAGTATAGCCCTCGGGAATCGTTATTTTCAAATTCACTGCAATTTTACCGCTCTGCAAAAGCTCCATAATCTGACGCTTGGTTAAGCCGGTATCAATATCATAGGTGCCCTGCTTATAGGTACCGTCAAAGCCCTCCAGCTTACTGGTCAGCTTAAAGCCGAATACACTGTGAATCAGCTTGTTTTCCTTCAAAATCTGTGCAATCGCATCTGTGCTTGCCCCCTCCGGAATGGTAACCGATACGGTTTTCCCGCTCAGCTGTACCTCTTCCTCTGGCGGATTCATCATGTGGCTCATAAAAGCAAAGGAGCCAATCCCAATGATTAACGCAATCACAGCAAGAATCAGCCCCTTGGAAAAACGGGTGAGATGACGTTTTTTGCGGTGCTTTTTCTTTCCCTGTGCATTTCCTCTTGCCTTCTGCGCTCTTGCAGGCTTGTCCGCATAGGCATATTCTTCTCTCGGAGATGGCTCTCTTTTGGGTATCTCTCTTTTGGGCATCTCTCTTTTGTATGCCTCCTTCCTCTCCCGCTCGTCTTGGCGGTGCTGCTCCTGCTCATAGGTGCTATGCAAATATTCGCTTCTTCTTGCGGCTGTCCGCTGTTCATAGGCAGTCATGTCGTTTTCTGTTTCATCCCTTCGTTCAACCGCACTGCGATGCTCCGAAGAAAAACGCAGCGGACGGCGTTCCTCTCTGACGGGATATCTGGTATGCCCCTCTGTGATATGGCTTTCTCTGTGCGGATATTGTGTATCTGCGCCCTCTTTATCTAATCTATCATCCATATATGATGCTCCTTTCTTTATTCCATCATATCATTATACCGTTTTCTTTCATGGCACACAACCTTTTCTTTTTCGACAGGAGGAACAGATTTTTTCTTTTCAATTTTATTAAGGTTCTTGCACAATTCAGCGGCTTTGCTATAATGAAGAATAGACAAATTTCGGGAGGTGGGCCTGTGAATTATCAGGAGTGTATCCATTATTTAGAACAAGAGGTCGGCTTTGGTTCTGTGCCGGGGCTGGAACGCATACAATTGCTTTGTGATAAGCTCGGAAATCCGGAAAAAAAGCTTTCTGTCATCCATGTTGCAGGAACAAACGGGAAGGGTTCTGCCGTTGCCATGCTTTCTTCTGTTTTAAAGGAAGCAGGCTATCATGTCGGCACCTACACCTCCCCGCACCTTGAAAGCTACAACGAGCGCTACCAAATCAACGGAGAGGAAATTTCCGATGCCGCCTTTGCGAAGGAAATCTCCTTGATTCGCAGGCTTTGCGAGGAACTGGAAAGAGAGGGCAAGCCTGTGCCTACCCTTTTTGAGATTACCACCGGTGCTGCCTTTCATTATTTTTATGAAGAGCAGGTGGATGTTTTGATTTTGGAGGTTGGGCTTGGCGGCAGGTTTGATGCCACAAATGTTTTGCCTGCGCCACTACTTTCTCTCATTATGTCCATCAGCATTGACCATACGGATTTTCTCGGAGATACCATCGAAAAAATCGCTATGGAAAAGGCCGGTATCATTAAGAAAAATTGTCCTGTGGTGTTGTATTCCCAAGAGGAAATAGTATATAATATCATTAAGGATGTAGCAGACCGGATGGATGCTCCATTCTATTGCTTGAATGATGCAGAAATCATCGTCGCTTCGCAAACATTGGAAGGGACTGTTTTTTCTGTCAAAAATAAAAACATATCCTTGCACAATCTGGAATTATCCCTGCTTGGCTCCTATCAAATCGAAAACTGTCTGGCTGTTTTGGAGGCTTGCATTGTATTGCAAAAATGCGGCCTGCATATTTCCGAAAAAGCCTTGCGTGAGGGTTTGAAAAATGCCCGTTGGGCAGGCAGAATGGAGCTTTGCGGCAAGGCGCCCCTCGTTATTTTGGACGGTGCCCACAATGCCGACGGGATTCGGCAGCTTGCAAAATCACTCTCCCTTTATTTCAGAGAGAAAAAGGTTACTCTCATTCTCGGTGTATTGGGAGACAAGGAATATCAGAAAATGGCGGAGGAAATCCTTCCCTTTGCGGAAACTGTCATCCTGACAGAGCCGCACAGCGAGCGAAAGCTGGATGTTTTTTCTTTTGCCCGTTCCATTTCTGATTTTAACGGCACTGTCTATACGGAAAAGGAAATCGAGGCCGCCTATGAAAAGGCGTATAGCTTGACCGCAACAGACGGAATCATTCTCTGCTGTGGCTCCTTATATATGATTGGTGCCATGCGTACACACATTACCCAAAAAGCATAATCACACGGAAAGTAATTTGAAACGGAGGAATGTCCCGTGTTTAATTTTAAAGAAGAATTAAGCAGATATCAGCCTATTATGGAAATCGACCACATCGAATCCTCCCTGCACACATCTGAGATGCAGGACCTTCTGGATATCCTACAGCATATTGCGAAGGAGAAAAAGCAGCCCACCCATCAGGAGTAAGAAAAGGAGAGAATGACATGAGATGCCCGAACTGCAATTTTGAATTTTCTGAGGGCTGTCGCTGTCCCTATTGCGGTGTAGATGTATATGTGTTCCGAAAGGCACGCAATGCATCCATTCGCCTTTATAACGAGGCGCTCACCTTAGCCGGCGAAAAAGACCTTTCCGGTGCGGCAGCACACTTGGAGCAAAGCCTTCTTTTTGATAAAAACAACATACAGGCAAGAAATCTTCTCGGCTTAATCTATTGCGAAATGGGACGCATTGGCGATGCTCTCAAGCACTGGATTATCAGCAGCTCCATTCTGCCGGAGGGGAATGCGGCCACAGGCTATATTGCACATTTGCAAAAAAACGCAAGAGAAATGGAAAAATGCAATGATGCCGTGCGAATGTATAATCAGGCCATTACCTACCTAAAGCAAGGCAGTGATGACTTGGCCATCATTCAGCTGAAAAAATCCATTGATAATAACTCAAGCTTCATTGATGCCTATAATCTGATGACACTTTGCTGTATTGAGGATAAAAACCTAAAACGGGCACAGCACTTCAACGAAGTTGTGCTGCAGCGGGATATCCGCAACCCCTTGGCCCTGCATTATGCACAGCTCATCGGCAGCAGCCCTGCCCTCTCCTCTGCAAAAAAATCGGAGAAAGGCAAATCCTCCGCCGCAGTCAGCATCAAAAAGACGGACAGCACCCCTCCCCTTCCCGGCTATAAGCGGAAGGATTACACCAACAGCGTATTTGAAAAGCACAATATGATTGCGTTCTTCATCGGGCTTGCCATTTCAGCCTTGGTTATTTTGGTTCTGGTTGTGCCTGCCGTCAACGAGAATAAGGATGCAAAAATCAAGGAGCTGCAAACCGCCGTTGATAATTATTCCGGAAAGACCAAAATGACACCGGATGAGGTGCTGAATATGCGAACTGAGCTGGAAAAGCTGCAAAAGGAAAACAAGCAGTTGCGCAGTGAGGAAAACAAGCAGGCAAACCTTGAGCTTTTGGAAACGGCACTCGCACAAATGACAGACGGGGACTATGAAACAAGCATCACAACCTTTGAATCTATTGATACCGTCGGTTTTAGTGATGAGGATTTGGCAAAATATGATTCTGTGAAAACGGAGATTTATCCCAAGGCGGCAGATTCCTACTACACGAAGGGAAAAAGTGCATTTTTAAGCAATAGCACCACCGAAGCCAAAACCGATTTGGAAACTGCCTTGAAATACACCACAAACGAAAACTTTGTCGATGATATCTATTATTATCTGGGACAGATCGCAGAAAAAGAAGAGGACACGGCAAACGCAAAGAAATATTATAACAAAATCATAAAGGATTATCCGGAATCCAACCAAATCAGCAACGCACGAAAAGCGTTGGAGGGATTGGAATAACGATCAAAAGGAAAGCCCATCGGTCAACCGATGGGCTTTCGTGTTTTTATTTTACATATTTGTCATGCAACTCTTTATATTTTTCAGTATACACCCGATTCTGCTTTTGCTGCAGCAGGTTTGCATGAATCTGTTCCTTCACATCTGCAAAGGGCATCACAGAGGCATCCTTTTTCTCCTCAACCTTAATCAAGTGATAGCCGAACTGTGTTTTCACAGGACCGATTACCTTGCCAGTCTCAGCCGCAAACACTGCTTGGTCAAATTCGGGAACCATCTGGCCTTTTCCAAATTCGCCAAGATCGCCGCCCTGTGCATTGGAGGGGCAAGAGGAAAATTCCTTCGCCGCATCCTCAAAATACACATCGCCCGCTGTGATTTTATCCATGATTTCCTGTGCTTTTTCTTCGGAATCCACCAGAATATGCTTTGCGTGTACGGTTTCACCCTTTTCAAAATGCTGAGGGTTTTCATTGTAGAAGGTCTGCAATTCCTCATCTGTCACTGCGATATCATTCAAAACGCTGTCGATGGCAAGCTGTGCAAGCACATCCTTTCTTGCACGTTCCATCATTGCTTTATATTCCTCTGTTTCATCCATTTTTTCATCCTCAGCCATCTTTGCATACAGATGGAATGCCAGAAGCTGCTTCAGCGCGTGTTCTCTAAACTGCGGATATGCCGCATACACCTGCTGCTCCTGAGGCAGATTTGCAATATATGCGTCCAAATCTGCATCTGTGATGTTTACACCGTCAATGGTTGCTAAAATATTCTGTTCGCTCATTTTTCTTCTCCTAAATTATATTCTTATTTTTTATTGAATCCCGAAATTATCATTGTTCCAAAGATTATCATCGGGAGCTTGCCCATTTCCTTGCTCTGTTGAGCCGTTATCTGTGTTATCGGTGGAATCCTCTCCGCCCGTATGCTGAGAATCGCAGGTTGCGCTGATGTTGATATCCAGCTTGCCCTCCGGAACAGAGGAAGGCTTACCCTTAATGCTGCCGTCACTGTTGACCGCCAGAACAACATTCATCGTAGGACAACCGGGGCCTGCCAACTTTCCTGTTTCACTGCAAACCGTATAGGATTTGTGCATGGTACAGGTGCCGCCGGTGCTACCCTTGAAATCCTTTGCAATATAGTCGCTGGTGGAACCGAAGCCATAATAATCGCTGCTGCAAAGGGAGGATGGCTTCATGCCAGAAGCAGAGCAAATCGTCTGCGTCAGAATACCATCAGGCTTTTCAAATTCCTTGTTCTTCAAGCCCTTTTCGGAATGGATTTCGCCCATAACGGTTCTCCAAATCTTCAAATGAGCATTCCCTGCATTTTTAATTTCCTTCTGGCTATCATAGCCCATCCAAATACCTGCGGTATAGTACGGTGTGTAGCCATAGAAGGTCAAGTCGATAGTATTGTTTGTGGTACCTGTCTTACCTGCAACATTCATACCGCTGATTGCCGCCTGCGTACCGGTACCCTTCGTGATAACATCACGCATCATATCTGTCAGCAGGAAGGCTGTGGTTTCCTTCAAAACCCTGTGCGTATCCTGCTCGGAATTATTCAACAAAACATTGCCGTCATGGTCATAAACCACTGTATAGAATGTTGGCTCATAATAGGTGCCGCCGTTTGCAATGGTTGCATAAGCCGCTGTCTCCTCCAGAACGGAAACGCCCTGTGTCAAGCCGCCCAATGCCGTTGTTGCCGCCTTATCTCTTTCGTCAATCGTGGTAAAGCCGAAGTCCAGCAGATATTGATATGCCGTATCTGCGCCCACCATCATAAAGGTCTTAACTGCCAACACGTTCATGGAATGCCAAATACCCTGTCGCACCGTGGTAGGCCCGATATATTTACCATCCCAGTTCTTCGGAGACCAACCGCCATAGGTAACGGGTTCATCAATGATGATGGAGCCAGGCATCAGCAGCCCTGTATCAATCGCAGGGGCATACGCCGCCAAGGGCTTCATGGTCGAACCCTGCTGACGCAATGCCTGTGTCGCACGGTTAAATACGGAATCGCCCGGCTTTTCGCCTCGTCCGCCGACAATCGCCTTCACCTCGCCGTTGCGCTGATCCATAATGACCATTGCCGCCTGCAAGGACTTAGAAACCGTCAGCTTATCCAAAACCAAAACGTGTGTTTCATCCAAAAGCTCTTCCTTTACGGATGCAACAAAGGCATCTGCCTCCGCCTGTGTGGTAACTGTGGTTTTCTTTTCATAATGTGTCTGGTTGCTGCTTTCATCGGGATTTTCCGTATCCAATACAGAAAGCAGATATGTCACATCCATCAAGCCGTCTCCCGCAGGGAACAGGCTGTCGTTCTTCATTGCCGCCTCTGCACTTTCCTGCATAGAGGCATCCATGGTTGTATGAATTTGCAGACCACCGCTGTAAATCATATTGGAGGCCTGTGCCGCCGTCATGTTTTTCTGCTCCATCAGGTCTGCCTTGATTTGCTGCACCGCAGACTCTACAAACCAGTTATGCTTTGCATTGCCCTCCCCCTCGGAGGTATCCTTGCAAACCAGATTTGCATAAATATTTTCTGCCTCTGCTTCATCATATTCCGACTGCGTAATCATGCCCAAATCCAGCATTTTCTGCAAAACCGTCAGCTGACGCTTGCGGCTTTCTTCCTCATTCACATCCGGTGCATACAGGCTGGGGTTCTTCGTAATACCCGCCAAGCTGGCAGCTTCTGCCAAGGTCAGCTCATTGGCATGCTTGCCAAAATAATATTGAGACGCCGCCTCCACACCATGCAGACCATGATGCAGGGACATTGTGTTCAGATACAGCTCCAGAATATACTTCTTTGCTTCTTCCTTCGAGCCAAGCTGTTTCTTGAGTGCATTTTCCAAGGAAACCGCAAGATACTGCTCCTTTACCTTTCGGGTAATGCTCTTTTCATTATCGCCAAGCACATCATTTTTGATGACCTGCTGTGTCAGCGTACTTGCGCCCTGCGAAAAGCTCATTGTTTTAATATTTTCAGCCATCGCACGCATAATCCCTCGGATATCAATGCCGTTATGCTCATAAAAACGCTGATCCTCAATCGCAATGACTGCATTTTGCATATTGGTTGTGATAGCAGAAAGCTTCACATATTCTCGGTTTTCCTCGCCATGCAGCTTATCCACCTCATTGCCATCCGCATCAAAGATGACAGAGGTGTAGGAATCGGGCAAAACATCAGAGGTATTCAGCATTTCCGTGCTTTGCAGAATACCGAACAGTGTCCCCAAGACCGCACCTGCAACCGCAAAACCGATTACCACAGCAAGAATCAATAAAATCTTCCCGAATTTGCTTTTTGAACCACGTTTTTTTCTGCGCCTTCTGTTTTTCTTCGTTGGTTTGTGACCGGAAGAAGAATGATTGGTTTGATGATCGCCCGCCCCTGCCGCACTTCTTTGAGAAGTGTGTCTTGCGCCGGAAGCAGCTCTGGGATACTCGTAACCTTCTCCCCTTCTGTGTTGAGATTCACTCATATTTCAAGCCTCCTGTTTGTTTCCATGTGTGACCAAAACGGATGGAATACTATCCATGTACCGCCATTTTACAAACATTATACTCCTTGATTATACCAAATTTTTTCCGCAAAAGAAAGACATTTTCACAAAAACACTCTTGTTTCTTATGAAACCTTTGTTTAATTTTTCTTTAACTACAAATAAAATCCTTGAAAATGGGGAAAGGGTATGCTTTTTCCTCCCGTTTCATATCATTGCAAGGGAGGGAGAAAACGATGCGAAAAAAACGAAGAAAACGAAAAAGGAAGCCGCCTTTCTTTCTCCTGCTTTTCCTTCTGCTGTTCCTCTTAGCCATTGTGCTTGTAGAAAAAAGCCTTTTGCCGCCCCTAAAGGAAATTTCACATCTGCAATGCAAGGCAATGGCAAATCGCATGATTGACCAAGCAACAGCAGACATCCTTTCCGAGATGGAATTAGATGCAAATGCACTCGTGCAGGAGGGAGCAGACGGAGAAAGCTATACCGCCAACACAGCCTTAGTCAATCAATTCTGCGCCCTTTTGAGCCAAAATATCACAGAACGACTCTATCAACTGCCGAAAGAGGAAATTCGGATACCCTTGGGTGCTGTCACGCATTTCGGGCTTTTTGCCAATCAGGGCCCTGCCATCCCGTTCACACTCATGCCGATGGGTGCGGTTAAGGTGGATTATGAAACGTCTTTTTCCTCTGTAGGCATTAACCAAATCAATTATAAAATCTGGCTTGCTGTCAAGATGGAGCTGCGGATTGTCAATCCGCTTTATCAGGAGGAGCTGTCGCTTTCACGAAAAATCATGCTTGCCGATTTGGTGTTCAGCGGAAGGGTGCCGAATCATTACTTTCAAATCAGCAGACCGAATGAATATCTATTGACAGAATGAACACAATGCTAGTATGATATGAGATAAGGATTTTGATATGGAGGTAATGGAAATGGTCAAAACATTAAGTGAATTTTGGAACGAGGTTGCTTCTATCTGCTATGACAGCAGCGACTATGGTATGCTTGCACAAATTCGTTCTCAGTTCAGAACCAATGAAATCAATAAATTTGTGAACGCTTTCATCCCCGGCTCTGAAATTTTGAAGGATGGCAAAAACGGTACTCCCGTTGCCATGAAGGGCAAAGCGGATGACGATAAGGGTGCAACCGGCAATGAGGAAATTGATTTCCACGGCTTGCAGCTTTTTGATTATTCCGATATGAAGGGCGACTGGATGGTTGTAACCTTCCCCAGCTTAGAGGCATTGGAAAAGCATCTGCTGAGTGAGGCAGGCGCACTGAATGTTTATTCTTCCGATATGCTGGTATTTGAGGATGGCGAATTTAAGCCCTTTGAAATCATGTTTAACGGCGATAACGATACAGTGATTCCCATTGATAAGGATAACTTCGATACCCCTTTGGATATCGCAGCCCTGCAGGGACGCATTTGGGTAAGATGGATGGATCCCAAGGAGCTGGAGCCTTTGACAGATGAAGAGGTTGCAGAATACAGAAAATCCATCGGCAAATAAACAAATAAAACACAAAAAGCCCCCCTCTTTTTTGTAGGGGGGCTTTTTTCATGCCGTTTTGGTGTGCCTTATTTTCGTTGAAAAGCCTATCAGCCCTCCTGTACGAAGGAAAGCAAAAGGTCGCCTTGGTTAACCTGTTCGGCTTCTTTTACATAAATCTTATCAATCACGCCATCCTGATTTGCAACAATGGAGGTTTCCATCTTCATTGCTTCAACAGTCAGCAATGGCTGATTCTTCTTCACTTCCTCGCCCTCTTTTACCAGAATCTTAGAAATGGTACCGGGGATGGAGGAGCCAAGGTGGAAGGGATTATTCTTATCTGCCTTCAGCTTACCGTCGCTCTTAACCTCAAGGTGCTTATCCAGAACCTTGATTTCACGCATAACGCCGTTGATTTCAAAAGTCAGTGTACGAATCCCCTCTGCATTCGGCTCGGTCATATCAATATATTTAATCAGGATATCCTTACCTTCGCCGATTTCGATAGAGGTTTCTTCGCCCTTTGCCAGACCAAAGAAGAATACATCACTGCTCAGCTTGGATACGTCTGTGTAAACCTCCTCATGATTTACATAATCATCATATACCTTCGGATACAGTGCATAGGAAAGCACGTTTCTGGGGTTCACTCTCTTCAAAGCGTGTGCCTCATTCAAGTGCTTTTCAATGGCAGCCCAATCCGCAGGGGGCATCAATGCGCCGGCTCTGCCTTCGATGGGCTTCTGTCCCTTCAGCACGATTTTCTGCAAATCCGCAGGGAAGCCGCCCTCAGGCTGACCGATATTTCCCAAGAAATAATCCACAACGGAATCGGGATAGGAAACCTCTGCCCCTTCTGTCAAGATATTCTCCTTCGTCAGACCGTTTTTGGACATAAAGATTGCCATATCGCCAACAACCTTAGAGGAAGGCGTTACCTTAACGATGTTGCCCAACAGGTCATTTGCGTCTTTATAGAGGTGCTTGATTTCTTCAAACTGATCGGCGGAGCCCATCGCCTTTACCTGTGCAAGCAGGTTGGAATACTGACCGCCGGGAATTTCATATTTATAAATTTCAGTATTGGGTGTTTTCATTTCACTTTCAAAGCCTGTGAAAATCTGACGTATCCCCTGATAATAATGGCTCAGCTCAATCAACTGCTCTGTATTTAAGCCGGTATCTCTTTCTGTGCCTCTCAATGCCTCAACCACTGCGTTCATGGAGGGCTGGGAGGTCAGAGAGGACATAGACTGGATTGCCAAGTCAACAATATCCACGCCTGCTTCCGATGCCATCAATACAGTGCTGACGCCGTTGCCTGTAGTATCATGTGTGTGCAGGTGCAGAGGAATATGCAGCTCCTTTTTCAGTGTGCTGAACAATTCCTTTGCCGCATAGGGCTTCAGCAGGCCTGCCATATCCTTGATTGCGAAGATGTGGCAGCCCATAGCCTCCAGCTCCTTCGCCTTTCTTACATAATAATCCAAGGTATATTTTGTTTCATTGGGATCTAAGATATCGCCTGTGTAGCAGATGGAGCCTTCTACGATTTTGCCTGTATTCAGTGCAACCTCGATCGGCATTTTCATATTTTCCACCCAGTTTAAGGAGTCGAAAATACGGAATACATCTACACCACGCTCTGCGGAAACCTCAATGAATTTCTGAACCACATTATCGGGATAGTTCGCATAGCCAACTGCATTGGAGGCACGCAAAAGCATCTGAATCAATGTGTTGGGCATTGCGGCTCTCAGCTTCTGCAAACGCACCCAAGGGGATTCCTTCAGGAAACGATACGCAACGTCGAAGGTTGCACCGCCCCATGCCTCAACGGAGAAGGCATTTGCCATTGCCATATTGGTTGCGGGTGCTGCGGCAATCAAGTCATTGGTACGCAGTCTGGTTGCCATCAAGGACTGATGTGCGTCACGCATGGAGGTATCTGTTACCAGCAGACGTTTTTCTTTCAAAAGGGACTGTGTATATTCCTTTGCACCCATCTTCAAAAATGCATCTCTTGCACCCGGCACCTGAATGGTCTGGCCGTTATCGGTCTTACCGAAGGAAGGCACCACAATGGGATCAAACTGGGGCTTCTGTCCCTTGGATTCATTTACAATCTGGTTACCGATAAATTCCGCAATCTTGCTTGCTCTGTCCTTGCCGGGAACAAAGCGGAACAGCTCGGGGGTTTTTTCGATAAATGTGGTTGTGCATTTCCCTTCGTTCCATGTCTCGCTCTGCAGCACGTTAATCAAGAAAGGAATATTTGTTTTTACACCACGAATACGGGTTTCCTTAATGGCACGAATGGCCTTATTGGTTACGCCCTTAAAGGTTCTGTCGTGTGCAATGATTTTAACCAGCAGGCTATCGTAATAGGGTGTAACCTCTGCACCTGTGTGGGCTGTGCCGCCATCCAGACGGATACCGTTGCCGGCAGGAGAACGATATACGTTAATCTTGCCTGTATCGGGCATAAAGCTGTTTGCAGGGTCCTCCGTTGTGATACGAAGCTGAATGGAATAGCCGTTGCAATGCACATCCTCCTGAGAGGAAATGCCGATTTCGGGTGCGCTCAGAGGATAGCCCTCTTCCACCAAAATCTGTGCCTGCACGATATCAATGCCTGTAACCTCCTCGGAAACCGTGTGTTCAACCTGAATACGAGGGTTCATTTCGATAAAGTAGTAGTTTTCATCGGCATCGACCAAAAATTCCAGTGTGCCGGCGTTTTTATAGCCTACATGCTTGGACAGGCGCACCGCATCCGCCAAAATCCTTTCTCTGACGGGCTGGCTTACTGTGAAGGCAGGCGCAAATTCCACTACCTTCTGATGACGTCTTTGTACGGAACAGTCACGGTCAAACAGGTGTACCACATTGCCGTATTTATCGCCCAACACCTGAACCTCAATGTGCTTCGGGTCACGCAGATATTTTTCCACGAAAATCTTGTCATCGCCAAATGCCTTCTTGGCTTCATTTCTTGCTTCCTCAAATTCCTTGGGCATTTCCTCGGAGGAATTGACGATACGCATACCACGACCGCCGCCGCCGTTAGAGGCCTTCAGCATAACGGGATAGCCGACTTTTTGTGCAACCTCCATAACCTCATCCAAACTTCTGACTGCATGGTCAACACCGGGAATGATGGGAACATTACATTCGATTGCCATTTTTTTGGAGGAAATCTTATCCCCCATTTTATACATAACATCTACATCGGGGCCTATGAAAGCAATCCCCGCCTTTTCGCACGCCTGCACGAATTCGGGGTTTTCGGAAAGAAAACCATACCCGGGATGAATGGCATCTACGCCTTTTGCTTTCGCAATTTTGATGATGTTTTTGATATCCAGATATGCATCCAGAGGGCCTTTTTCGGGATTCAGCATATAAGCCTCATCGGTTTTTGTGCGGAACAGTGCGTATTTATCCTCCTTCGAGAAAATACCTACTGTCTGAATACCCAATTCATTCAAGGCACGATACACACGAATGGCAATTTCGCCACGGTTTGCAACCAGAACCTTTTTAAATTTTTTAATTTCTACGTTCTGCATGGGGGATACCTCCTTCTCGGTTTTTGTATATAACGCTTTATATCCCAATGAGATTTTGGCTAAGTTTACCAAAGCATAGTTTCTCCCTATTATAATACAGGAATTTCCATTCGTAAACCATAAATTATGTCATACAACGATAAGAAATACTTATGTCCTTGTATGACGAACAAAAGACCATATTCTTTATCTGTTGCCCTTTTTATCAAAGACAAGCTTTAGAAGTTCTGACAAAAATTTCGCTTCAACAACACAGATATTCTCCAAATGAAGCTCCCGCACGGCTCCGGCAGGAATAAAGACCTTCCGAAAGCCCATACGGTCCAATTCTTTGATACGACCTTCCATGGAAGGAACCCGTTTCAGCTCTCCCGTCAGGCCCACATCCGCAAGAAATGCCCAATCGGAAGGAATGGGTTTGTTGTAAACGGAAGAAGCAATACTCATCAAGACCGCCAGATTTGCCGCCTGCTCCTTCAAATACAGGCCACCGGTGGTTTTGATGACAACATTTTTATCATACAGCTTAATGCCGCCCCTCTGCTCCAAAACGGAAATCAGCGTATTCATGGTATCCTTCTTCATGGTTTCGCTGATTCGGGAGGGATACGGCGTAAAGGAGGAGGAAACCAAGCTTTCAACCTCCGCAATCACAGGACGGGAGCCTTCCTTCAAAACAGCAATCGCACTGCCCGAAACAGCATCTCCCTGTGCCCTTTTCGTCATAAAATAGGCGGAAGGATTTTCAATAGAGGAAAGCCCTGCCTCCGTCATAGTGAAAAAGCCCATTTCGCCTGTGCTGCCAAAACGGTTTTTGGTTGCCACCAAGCAGCGCAGCTCATCTGCACCCTCGCCCTCCAGCACAAGCACAGCATCCACCAAATGCTCCAAGGCTCGCAGCCCTGCGATTTCATCACTTTTATTCATCTGTCCGATCATCAGCACTGCTCTGGGGCGTTTCTTGTTCTTCGCCTGTGCCACCAAGGCAGATGCACACTCCATCGTTTGTGTCGGGTTGCCTGCACGGGAGGGCAAAAATTCCGCCAAAGAAAATGTCTGTATACTGTCCAGAATGATGAAATCCGGATCAATTTCTCGGATAGCCTCTAAGACATTATCCATAGAGGTGTCCGCAAGAATCCAGATATTTTCCGCAATGCTTTCTAAAATACGGTCGGCACGATTTTTAATCTGGCTGTCGCTTTCCTCGCCGGAGGCATACAGCACACGATAGCCCTGCTTGGCCAAGGCAGAGGCCGCCATCAGGCTCAGTGTGGATTTGCCGCCGCCGGGAGGAGAGGTAATGATGGTAACGGAATCACGCACAATGCCGCCGCCCATCACACGATCAAACTCCGCAATCCCTGTCAGCAGGCGTTGGTCATTGCCCGTTTCCACCTCGGAAAGACGGGAAATCGGCTGCTTCGGGGCTGTTTTCATTGCTTTTGTGCCTGTCTTAAGCTGCTCCGTTTCCTCAAGGGTATTCCATTCACTGCAATTCGGACATTTTCCTGCCCATTTCGGACTTTGATAGCCGCAATTTTTACATTGATAAACTGTTTTGATTTTCATAGCATTTCCTCAATATAAATAAAAAGACTGCAATCCCAATGATTACAGTCCCTTTTTCTTACATCAGCCGATTTTTTCGATTGCAACGAAAGGGGTTTCCTTGCCCAGCTCTACGCTGAAGTTTACCTTGCCCGCCAGATTTGTTTTCATCTTGCCGACATTTACATCGTCAATCAGAATTTTATATTCTGTATCAGGCTCCAATTCCATTGTAATCTGTGCGTTTTCCGCACCCTCCACGGAAAAGCTTGCACCCTTTTCATCTACTGCAAAATTATGTACGGTTGCGCCGGGAACTGTCTCCAGCAGCATTTTGCCGTTTTTCTCCAATTTTGTGATTTCCTTAAAGGTTTTGATTTTATATAAATCACCGTTTACTTCAAAATCCAGAACTTTTTTCTTTTCATCCATCAGATGATTACCGAAACTGATTGTGCCATTTTCTTCTTGTCTGATCAATTCCTCGATAACTGCCATTTCAGTACCTCCACTCATTTCTCTATTGTACCTCGCCGAAACAGCCGAAGGAAACGGCTGCCTCTGCGCTTGAACCTTGGTTTGTTTTCTGCCGCAAGCAGATAAAACTATGGTTATGATTATAACACAAAATAGATTGTAGGTATAGAGAATTTTTTGATTTCTTTTGCATAAAATCCAGTATCATTTCACAACACGAAAGCTGAATCCGTTGGTTTTCAATCCAATGGAAACCTTATCCCCCGCCTTGATGTTCCCACGCAGATATTCCTCCGCAAAGGCATCCTCGATTTTGGACTGGATGGCACGACGCAGCGGTCTTGCGCCATACGCCTTATCATAGCCCTCCTCCGCAATTTTTTCGATTGCTTTTTTGGTAAAGGAAACCGAAATATTCATGTTTTCCTGCACCCGTTTCGCCATGACATCTGCCAAAAGCTGCACAATTCTTGTGATTTCCTCCTTCTCTAAGGGGTGGAACACAATGATATCATCAATACGGTTCAAAAATTCCGGCTTAAAGATGGTCTTGATTTCATCCATCACACCCTTTTTCATCATTTCATAGTTCTGCTCCGGTGTTTCCACACTTGTAAAGCCCAACCGCTTCGGTGCGGCAATGCTGCGTGCGCCTGCGTTGGAGGTCATAATGATAACCGTATTTTTGAAATCAACCGTTCTGCCCTGTCCATCGGTAATATGCCCGTCATCCAAAACCTGTAAAAGAATGTTAAACACCTCCGGAGAGGCTTTTTCGATTTCATCAAACAGCACAACGGAATAAGGGTTGCGGCGCACCTTTTCACTCAACTGTCCGCCCTCCTCATAGCCGACATAGCCCGGAGGAGAGCCAACCATACGAGAAACACTGTGCTTTTCCATATATTCGGACATATCAATACGCACCATGGCATTTTCATCCCCAAACAGTGCCTCCGCCAAAGCCTTGGAAAGCTCCGTTTTGCCGACACCCGTAGGGCCAAGGAACAGGAAGGAGCCAATCGGACGGTTCGGATCCTTCAAGCCGACACGCCCACGGCGGACTGCCTTCGCCAATGCCTTCACCGCCTCATCCTGCCCAATCACTCTCTTGTGCAGTGTTTCTTCCAAATGCAGCAAGCGCTGGCTTTCCTCCTCCTTCATGCTCTGCACGGGGATTCCTGTCCAGCGGGACACAATTTCTGCAACATCATCTGCCGTTACCACAATTTCGCCGCTGTCATGGGAGGTTTCCCATGCCTTTTTTGCCACCTTCAAGCTGCTGCGCAGACCATCCTGCAGCTTTTTGATTTCTGCCGCCTGTTCAAATTCCTCTGTCTTGATGGCAGCCTCCTTTTCCTTTTCCAGCTCATCAATTCTTGCCTCCACCTCCTTGATAGAGCTCGGAGCGGTGTAAACGGAAAGACGCAGACAAGAGGCCGCCTCGTCAATCAAATCAATCGCCTTATCGGGCAAAAAGCGTTCTGTGACATATCTTGCGGAAAGCTTCACTGCCGCCGCAATGGCTTCATCGGAAATGCGTACCCTGTGGTGCATTTCATACGGATCCTTCAATGCCTTCAGCATTTGCACCGCAACCGCCTCTGTCGGCTCCTCTACACGCACAGGCTGAAAACGGCGTTCAAAAGCGGCATCCTTCTCAATATGCTTGCGATATTCCTCAAGCGTGGTTGCCCCGATTAGCTGAATCTCTCCTCTTGCCAAGGCAGGCTTCAAAATGTTGGAGGCATCAATCGCCCCTTCTGCCGCACCCGCACCGATGACAGTGTGGATTTCATCAATAAACAATATGATATTTCCTACGGCCTTGACATCCTCAAGTGCCTTTTTCATTCTTTCCTCAAATTCCCCACGATATTTTGAGCCTGCCACCATGGCAGACAAATCAAGGGAGAAAATCCGCTTATCCTTCAGCGTATCCGGCACATCCCCATCACTGATTTTCTGTGCCAAGCCCTCAACAATGGCTGTCTTGCCGACACCGGGATCCCCAATCAAGCAGGGGCTGTTCTTTGTTCTGCGGCTGAGAATCCGAATGATGCGCTCAATCTCCTGCTCTCTGCCGACAATGGGATCGAATTTACCCTGGCTTGCCAACGCCGTCATGTCACGGCTGAATTTATCCAAATCCTCTGTTTCGGAGGCTTCCTCCTCAGGACGCTCATACATACCAAACACACCGGCAGGCTGTGCCTCGCTTTCGCCAAGCAGCAGCATAATATCCTCATATAAGGTCTGGATATCAACGCCCAAATCCTCCAGCAATGTGATGGCAAGCGTATCCGGCTCTCGCAAAAGTGCCAAAAGGATATGCTCTGTGCCGACATAGCTTGCCCCAAGGCGTAATGCCTCCTGCTTACTGCGTTCCACCACTCTCTTTGCCCGTGGCGTCATATCCACAGGGAGATAAAATTTCTTCTTTTCGCCCTGCATTTCACAAATGCGCTCCATTACCTGATGATAGGTTACATTTTGCCCTTCCAATGCCTTAGCGGCAACACTTTGCTGCACCAATGTAAGCCCAAGCAAAATATGCTCCGTACCGATATATTCATTTCCCAGCTTTGTTGCTGCTTCCTTCGCACGCTGTAAAACATCCATCGCCTTTTTCGTATATTTTCCTTGCATTCTTTTCACCTTCCTTGCTTATTTTGTTAGCCATCCATGATTGTGATTGCTAATTTATTTTAGAAAGAAAAGAACCGCATTTGGTTCTTCTCCACAGGTTCATTTTATATTGCTATATTATATACCAACCTATCTAAAATTGCAAAGGATACTTCTTACAATTCCTCTAATTTCTCCGCAAAAAATGAAAACGGCTCCTTTTCCGGCTTTGCCAGAAAGCAAAACGGCTCCTTCGTCTGCGGATGGATTCCCTCCAAGCGATAAGACCAAAGTGCAATTTCCGTTTTTCCCCGCTTCTGAAAGGATTTATGGTATTTTCTGTCGCCCCAGATGGCAAAGCCTGCATGTGCCGTCTGCACACGAATTTGGTGGTGCCTCCCTGTTTCCAGCTCAATTTCCGCCAAGGTCAGCACACCCATTTCCGTTTCCGCTTCCGCAAGCCGCCGATACCGCAGAGCTGCACGCTTTGCCCCCTTTCTTTCCTTGGAAACCACCTCAGAAAGATTGGTGCGGGCATTTTTCAAAAGATAATCCTCCAGTGTTCCTTCCTCCGCAGGCAGCTTGCCGCAAAGCACCGTTAAATAGCTTTTTTTCAGGCGATGCTCCTGCAGCTCCTTCGCAAGAAATGCCTCCGCCCTCTTTTCCTTCGCAAACAGCATAACACCGCCAACCGGTCTGTCTAAGCGGTGCAGCAATCCCAAGTGCTGCCCTGCATATTCCTCCAAGGCGGAAAGCAAATCCAAATCTCCTGTTTTATCTGCCTGTGCAGGCATTCCCTGCGGCTTTACCACCGCAAGCATGACTGCATCTTCATATAATATCCTCATTCTTTTTCTTCCTTATATAATAATTATATTTCCTTCAAAGCCATTGCACTTTTCGGCGGCAAGGTCAGCAATACCTCTCCGTTTTTGATGGGATATTGAAAGCCAAATTCCGAAAAGCCATCCTGATTTGTCATCAAACAATTTTGCAAAGCTCCCTCTATGCTTGTTCCCATTTGCCAAACAGGAATGGCAACCGTTTTTCTTTCCTCCGTATTATTCAGTGCAACCAAAATTTTTTCCGTTCGGTCAAAGCGGCCATACGCAATGATGCCATAAGCACCAAAAAGCTGCTTTAGCGAGCCATATCGCAAAACAGGATGGGCTTTCCGCAAGGAAATTGCCGCCTTATGAAAAGCAAGCAAGCCCTTATCCTCCCTGCCCCAAGGAAAGCTGCGGCGGTTATCGGGATCCGTCCAGCCTGCCAAGCCTGCCTCATCCCCATAATAAACAGTCGGTGCGCCGTTCCATGTCATTTGCAAAAGAACAGCCTCACGCAAAACAGCCTTATCCGTTCCTGCCTCTGCTGCCGCACTGCCCTCTGTTTCCAATCTGCCGAGCCTGCGGTTCGTGCGTGTCAAAAAGCGGGAATGGTCATGGTTGGAAAGCTCATTCATGGCAACCGCAGCTGCCTGTGCAGGCAGCTTCCCCATCTGATAGCTCATTGTGCCCCAAAAAATATCCGCATTGTTATACATATCCTCACGCTTTTCTGTGCTGTGCTTGGAAACCCCTGTCAGAAACCATGTGACAGGCTCCATGAAGGCATCATAATTCATAATGGAATCCCATTGATTACCCGTCAGCCAAGCAGACGCATCCCCATAATGCTCTGCCAAAATCAGCTTATCGGCAGAAACACCCTTGACCGCAGTGCGAAACATCTGCCAAAAGGCATGGTTGAAGGATTCCGTTTTTCCCAAATCAGCGGCGACATCCAGCCGCCAGCCATCTGCACAAAAGGGAGGAGAAACCCAACGCTTCGCAATCTCCAAAAGCTCCTTCTGCAAAGCCGCACAGCCCTCCACATTCAGCTTGGGATGGTTTTCATAGCCCCACCAGCCTTCATAGGTGCCATCGGGGTTCCAATAAAAATACTCCCGATAGGGACTATCCGCATTTCGATAGGCCCCCTGCACCTTTCCCTCATAAAAGCCCTCTCTGTCCAGCCATTTATGAAACGCACCGCAATGGTTAAACACCCCATCCAGAATCACACGCATTCCTCTATCATGCGCCTGCTTTGTCAGCTCCGCAAAAAGCGCATCCGAGGCCGTCAGGTTTTCCTCCTCTGTGGTTCTGGCTGCATAAAGCGTTGCGGTTTCGTTTGTTTCCGCATCCTCAGCCAAAACAGAACCGCTTTCTCTGACGATTTTCCCGAAATGGGGGTCAATATGCCAATAATCCTGCGTATCATATTTATGATTGCTTGGCGAAACAAAAAGCGGGTTGAAATAAAGCACCTCAACGCCCAAATCTGCCAAATAATCCAGATGATTGATTACCCCCTGCAAATCGCCGCCATAAAAACGGTGCGTATCGCTTACGGCAGGCAGGCTGCTCCAATCGGATACCTGCTGCACCTTCTGCTTTAAATAGACATATTCATTTGTTTTTACATCATCGGAGGAATCCCCATTGGCAAAGCGATCCGTAAAAATCTGATACATCACAGCACCCTTTGCCCATGCGGGAACCTGATAATTGCGAAGGATTTGAAAATCCCCCTCCTGCTTATATTCCGAAAAATAGCCGTATTTTGTATAAAAGCCTATTGTTTCGCCAAAATGCAGGCGAAAATAATAGGTTATTTTCTGTTCCGTCGGAGGCAATGCGGCCTTCCAATAGGAAAACACCCCTTCACACTCCGCCTCCTCCATGAGATATTCCCTCTGTGCAGTGCAAAGGAAAACCGCAGAGGCAGTTCCCCTGCCCACACGAATCCGCACCTCCACCCAATCCTCTGCGGTCGGCTCCTCCGGAGAGCGAAATTGCTTTGTTTCATCACTATAAACCGCCTGTGTGCGAAAATCTGCCGCAGACAGACCAAAATCGGTTTCCATTCATTCCACCACCTTATTTCTCTTCCTCGGTTTATTATAAGGGGAAACGCCGCACAGTGTCAATTTTTCTGCAAAGCTCTCCCCTCCCCACACACAAAAAGAGCGACCGCTTGGCCGCTCTCCCTCAAAAAAGAGAAGGTGTTTTCAGTGAAAATTTTGGGGAGTTTTCACAAATTCAGTATATCATGCGGGGCAATTCTTGTCCAGAAAGGAAGGAGGGTTTAGAAATAAGAGAAACTTATATGTTAATAAATACAATAAACCACCCTTATCCACAAAAGCATTAGGACAATAAATCCGCCAAAACCTTCGCCAAGTTTTCCTCCCCAATGACACGCATTCCCTCTCGAATCTGCCTTGCCTCTCCCTCCGGCAAAGCAGAAAGCGGCAGCTCTGTTCGCTCCTTCATGCACAGCTTTTTCCGTTCATCCTCATAAAAAACTGCCAAAAAACCATTCTCCTCCCCCAGAACATAAACCTCATCACTCAGCCCTTCAATTTTACAACGCAAAATGACCTGCTCCGGAGAAAAATACACAATCTGCCAACCGGTATAAATGCTTTTGAGCTGCTCCAAATCCAAGCCCTGCAAAAAATCGGGTGCCTGCTCGATGTGCTTTTTCGTTACGGCATCCTGC
This sequence comes from uncultured Anaerotignum sp., assembly GCF_934277605.1. GTDB lineage: Bacteria > Bacillota > Clostridia > Lachnospirales > Anaerotignaceae > Anaerotignum_A. Next base: position 6,176 of record NZ_CAKQVD010000003.1, on the reverse strand, counting down.
GTATAAAAATATTGATAAACCATTTTTGTTCCGGCATGAATCCGCTTTTTTTCTCCCAGAACCATATTGCTTTCTGCCTCTGCCGTCTGTTGCCGTTCTCCTCTCCAAAGGGTTGCGTAATACCCTGCCAGCAGGCAGACCATAAAGCTGAGCAGAGCTGCAATGACTGCTGTTTTTCGCATAGTATCACCTCTTGGAGAAAGTATGGACACAAAAAAGGCACTTTATACCATGCGGCAAAAAAAGCAAAAAAGCCGTATGATGAAACGGCTTTTTTAAAATCAATATAAATGCAAATGTACCGGCACACCGTTTTTATAGGTGCAGGGCAATTCCCCCTGAATGAGCGGCAAAAGATATGCAAGCATTTCCTCTGTCACATCATTTCCCGCCTCGTTAATCCATTCATCCGGAACGGTCTTTACATGATTTGCAATCTGCCCGATATCAACGAAATCAATCCCGATTCGATACGGCTGCTCAGAGGTACGGCGGAAGCCCGCCATTTTCCCTGTGCCGCCGCTGATGGCATAATCTGCCGCAGCAGCACCAATCAATCTGGATTCATAAATATCGGAGGCAGAGGCCACATGAGAGGCACAACGCTGCATCACATTCAGCTCAATGCTTCTAACCTTGCAGCCGATTTCAAAACGAACAATTTCCTCCAGATAGCGAGCCGCACCTGCCAAGATTTTATGTCCAAAGGCATCTGCCGCTCTGTTCTGCAAGGAATTGGTCACATAATCGCCCTCCTCATTGCGCAGTCCCTCGCTGACAGCAATCACAATGGAATGCTTATGTGCCATTTTTTCACGCACATCATCTAAAAAGCGGTCTACGCAAAACGGTCTTTCGCAAAGATAAATCAAATCGGGGGCAGTGTCTCCATTGAGTCTGCCCAATGCGGAGGAGGCTGTCAGCCAGCCTGCATCTCTGCCCATAATCTCTACAATCGTGATGGAGGGCTGTGCATATACATTACAATCGCAGGCAATCTCCGACATGGTTGCCGCAACATATTTTGCCGCAGAGCCAAAGCCGGGGCAATGGTCTGTTTCCATCAAGTCGTTATCAATGGTCTTGGGCGCACCAATGATTTTGATATCATCAATGTGCATCCGTTCGCAAAAGCCTGCCAGCTTATGTACTGTATCCATAGAGTCATTCCCGCCGATATAAACAAAATATCCGATATCATATTTACGGAAAATCCCAAGGATTTTATCATATTCAAAGGTATTTTCCTCCCAATCGGACAGCTTCATCCGACAAGAGCCTAAAGCAGAGGAAGGTGTCTGGCAGAGCAGCTGCAATGTTTCGGGATCAGCCAAGGTATCCGTCAAATCCATCAGCTTATCTGTGAGAATCCCCATGATACCATTTTTTGCCCCATAAATTTTCCCTACATTCTGATTGGTCATTGCTTTTTCCACAACGCCTGCCAATGTCGCATTGATTGCAGCAGAAGGCCCGCCGGATTGGGCAACCAGAAGATTTTTCATAGTAACCAGCCTTTCCTGTCCCTGAAAAAGGACATCTCAAATTCATTTCCTATCAATTTTTTAACGGATAAACCAAAAAAAGAAAACCATGCCCGAAAAAAATAATTTTCAAGACATGGTTATTATAACACGTTTTTATGAAATTGCAAATCAGCCGAGAATCAGCTTCAAGAAGAACAAAAATGCAATAATGATGATAACGGGGTTCAGCTCACTCCTTCTGCCGCTGAACAGCTTCAGCAGAACATAGGAGATGACACCGAATACCAGACCTTCGGAAATGCTGTAACATACAACCATCATCAAAATTGTCATAAATGCAGGGAAGCCCTCTGTGTAATCAGAGAAATCAATATCCCTTACGTTTTCCGCCATCATCAGACCAACAACGACCAATGCGGGTGTGGTTGCAAAGGAAGGAATGGTTGTCAGGATGGGAGAGAACAGCAGTGCAACCAGGAACAAAATACCTGCTGTGAATGCTGTCAAACCGGAGCGACCGCCATCGGAAACGCCGGATGCGGATTCTACGAAGGTGGTTACTGTGGAGGTACCCAAAACAGCACCGATGGTTGTTGCCAATGCGTCTGCAAACAGTGCGCCTTTAATCTTGGGCAGCTTGCCCTCCTTATCCAAGAAGCCTGCCTTTGTGGATACGCCAATCAGTGTACCCAGTGTGTCGAACAGGTCAACAAACAGGAATGCAAACACAACAACGATAAAATCGAAGATAGAAATACCGGAGAAGCTCAGCTTGCCGGCAATGGGTGCAATGCTGGGGGGTGCGGAAATGATGCCTGTGGGAATCAGAGAGAAAGCGCCTGCTTCCACATCTACCACATAAATGCCTGTCAGCTGGCAGATAATACCTAAGAGCCATGTAATCAAAATACCTACCAGAAGTGCGCCCTTCACCTTTCTGATAACCAGCACCAAGGTGATGATGGTACCAATCAAAGCCAATGCAACGGGAACGGTTTTCACATCGCCAAGGCTGACACAGGTAGAAGCATTGTTGATGACAACACCTGCATTTTGCAGACCGATGAATGCGATAAACATACCGATACCAACGCTTACTGCTTTTTTCATATTTGTGGGAATTGCATTAAAGATTGCTTCACGCACATTGACTGCGGATAAAATAATAAAAATGATACCTTCCACAAATACTGCTGCCAGCGCAACGTGCCAGCTATACCCATACTGTGCGCAGATGGTAAATGCAAAATACGCATTTAAGCCCATACCGGGAGCCAATACAAAGGGATAGTTCGCAAAAAACGCCATAAAGAATGTACCTAAGGCAGAGGCGATACAGGTTGCTGTCAAAAGCGCACCGGCATCCATGCCTGTGGTAGAGAGGATGCTCGGGTTAACCACCAGGATGTACGCCATCGTCATAAATGTGGTTAAGCCTGCCATCAGCTCTGTTTTGAAGGTTGTTTGATTTTCCTTCAACTTAAAACACTTTTCAAAAAATTCCAAAAGAAACCCTCCTTTTTGGTTGATAAAACGCCAACTTCAACATTATATATGGTTTTTGTTAAAGTTTCAACCATTTCATCTGCCATTTCCCTTGTGTTTCCCTAAAAAACCTTTATCCATCCCATAAAATATTTTGATTTCTTTTTTGGAAAAATATAAAGATAGCGGCCTGCTTTCTCTTGTCAATCTTTTTTTGCTATGGTAAGATAGAAAAGCAAATGATAGTAGCAGACCGTCGGCACTGCCGACGGTTTTCTTATTCCTTTTCTGCCCGAGAAACAGAGAATAAATAAATTTTAAATAAAAAACGGAGGGATAAAATGAATCAGGAAATGATCCTCATTTTAGACTTCGGCGGTCAGTATAATCAGTTGATTGCCCGCCGTGTCAGAGAACATCATGTATATTGCGAAATTATGCCTTGGAAGAAATCCTTGGAAGAAATCAAGGCGAAAAATCCCAAGGGCATTATTTTTACAGGCGGCCCCAACAGCGTTTATGATGACGCTTCTCCAAAGGTTGATCCCGCCCTGTTTACGCTGGGTGTGCCTGTTTTGGGCATCTGCTATGGCTGTCAGCTGATGGCTTATACACTGGGCGGCAAGGTTGGCCACGCCGCAGCTTTGAGCGAATACGGCAAGGCAGAAGTTTCCTTTGATACCGCAAGCAAGCTTTTGAAGGGCATTGATGCCAATGAAATCTGCTGGATGAGCCACACAGACTATGTGACAGAGCTGCCGGAGGGCTTCCGTGTCATCGGCACCACCCCCACCTGCCCCGCTGCTGCCATCGAATGTGAAGAAAAGGGCTTTTACGGCGTGCAGTTCCATCCGGAAGTAAACCATACCCCCAAGGGCTCCCTTATGATTAAAAACTTTTTGTTTGAGGTTTGCGGCTGTAAGGGCGATTGGACAATGACAAACTATATCGAGGACCAGATTAAGAAAATCCGTGAAAAAGTCGGCAACGGCAAGGCATTGTGCGCCCTTTCCGGCGGTGTGGATTCCTCCGTTGTTGCGGCTCTGGTTTCCAAGGCTATCGGTAAGCAGCTTACCTGCGTTTTCGTTGACCATGGTCTGATGCGTAAAAATGAAGGAGATGAAGTGGAACAGATTTTCGATGGCTATTTCGATTCTCATTTCGTAAGAGCAAATGCGCAGGAGCGTTTCCTTTCCAAGCTGAAGGGCGTAACCGATCCCGAGCAAAAGCGTAAAACCATCGGCGAAGAATTTATCCGTGTTTTTGAGGATGAAGCGAAAAAAATCGGCAAGGTAGATTATCTGGTGCAGGGTACCATCTATCCCGATATTATTGAAAGCGGTCTGGGCGATTCCGCAGTCATCAAGTCCCATCATAACGTAGGCGGTCTGCCCTCCGTTGTTGATTTTGAGGAGCTGATTGAACCCCTGCGCCTGCTGTTTAAGGATGAGGTGCGTCAGATGGGCTTGGAATTGGGCCTGCCCGAATATTTGGTATACCGTCAGCCCTTCCCCGGCCCCGGTCTTGGTGTGCGTGTGATTGGCGAGGTGACAGAGGATAAGGTTGCCATCCTGCAGGATGCAGATGCCATTTTCAGGGAGGAAATCGCAAAGGCCGGTCTGGATAGAGAAATCAATCAGTATTTCGCTGTAATCACAGATGTCCGTTCTGTTGGCGTCATGGGTGACTTCCGCACCTATGATTACACCATTGCTCTGCGTGGCGTAACCACAACAGACTTTATGACTGCCGATTGGGCAAGAATCCCCTATGAAGTGCTGGATAGGGTTTCTACCCGTATCGTAAATGAAGTAAAACATGTAAATCGTATCGTGTATGATATTACCTCTAAGCCACCCGCAACGATTGAGTGGGAATAAATTAAATTAGGCTTTTGAGTCCCGGAAAACCTTGATATTACAGGGTTTTCCGGGATTCTTGTTTTTTACTGGCTACAAATTGGCTACATCAGGACATTTTTTCGTAGCCATCATCGTTTGTGGCTATGGTATCAAGCTGAGCGGCTACTTCGGTCTGCTTGTTCGGGTACAGATGGCTGTAGGTTTCCATGGTGGTTTGCACCCTTTCGTGTCCCAGGCGTTCTGCTACCAGAAGTGGCGTACAGCCCATGTCAATCAGCAAACTGGCGTGTGTATGGCGCACATCATGCACCCTGATCTTCTGCGTTCCGGAGTGGTCACAACCATACTTCATCTGCCTGCCGACCCAGCCCCTATCATAAGGGAAGATACGGTCTGTCGGCTGTACATCGTAGAGCTTTGCCAGATAGTCTTTCAGACAGCTTTCCAGTACCTTAGGCATGACCACTTCACGGTAGCCAGCTTCTGTCTTAGGCGGATAGATATAGTCTTTTCCGTTCAGACGCTGGTAGTTCTTGTTGACAGAAATAATGTGTCTGTCAAAGTCGATATCCTCTGGTGTCAGAGCCAGCAACTCGCCAACACGCAACCCGGTGTAGTACATCACCGTAAAGATTGCGTATCCAACAGGTCTTTCCTCCATGGCTTCGATAAACACCTTGAATTCCTCGTTTGTCCAGAACAGCATTTCATCGGCGTTTTTCTTACCCATAGTTCCTGCCTTGTGACAGGGGTTCTCTCTCAGTCCATAGAACTTCACTGCAAAGTTGAAGGCTGCGTTGAGCTGGTTGTTGATGGTTCGCAAATAGGTCGGCGAATAACATTTGCCGTTGGGACGGCGGTAGTGAATCAGCTCGTTTTGCCAATTGCGAATATCGGTCGGCTTGATGGCATTGATCGGCATCTCACCGAAGTAAGGAAGGACTTTCTTATCGAACAGGTAGCGCTTGTTGGCTAAAGTTGTTTCTCTGAGACGAGGATCCGCATCTTTCATATAGAGTGCAACGAAATCCTTAAACTTCATGCCCAGGCTGCCATCTGCCTGACTGATAAAATCACGTTCCCATTGTACGGCTTCTTTCTTGGTATTGAAGCCTCTTTTCTTTTTGTGAATCTCCTTTCCTGTCCAATCCTTTACTCGGATTTGAGACATCCATTTTCCTGTACTTTTGTCTCTTGTTACTGACATTGTGTTCTCCTTTTCTATCCCAATGTCAGACCTTAATTACTTCTCAGAGCCAAACTCCTTTTCAAGATAAGCCCTGCGACGAGCCAAGCGCTCGTCCTCGTCAAGTTCTTCCGGTTCCACACATTCCACGGAAGC
>NZ_CAKQVD010000002.1 GCF_934277605.1 uncultured Anaerotignum sp. | reverse complement strand
AATAAAACCCTTGCGGCACAGCTTTATAACGAGCTGAAGGAGTTTTTCCCCGAAAATGCGGTGGAGTATTTCGTCAGCTACTATGACTATTATCAGCCCGAGGCGTATGTGCCGAGTACGGATACCTATATCGAAAAGGATTCCTCTGTCAATGATGAGATTGACAAGCTGCGCCACTCCGCAACGGCGGCTTTGGTGGAGCGGGAGGATGTCATTGTTGTTGCCAGTGTATCCTGCATTTATGGCTTGGGTGATCCTGAGGAATACTATGGCATGATGCTTTCCCTGCGTCCGGGAATGGAAAAGGACAGGGATGAGGTGCTGCGTGCCTTGGTGGAAATGCAGTATGACCGAAACGACATGAATTTTGAACGTGGTACGTTTCGGGTGCGTGGCGATGTGGTGGAAATTTTCCCGATTGGCTCATCGGAGCATGCAGTGCGGGTGGAATTTTTCGGAGATGAAATTGACCGTATCACAGAGATTGATGTGCTGACGGGAGAAATCATCGGAACGAGAGAGCATATCTCGATTTTCCCTGCCTCTCATTATGTGACGGCCCCCGAAAAAATGCAGCTTGCCATTCAGCGCATTGAAAAGGAATTGGAGGAACGCTTGGCGGAGCTGAAGCGGGAGGACAAGCTTTTGGAGGCGCAAAGGCTGGAGCAGCGCACCAATTACGATTTGGAAATGCTGAAGGAAATGGGCTTTTGCACAGGGATTGAAAACTATTCCAGACACCTTTCCTTGCGAGAGGCGGGCAGCACGCCCTTTACCTTGATAGACTTCTTTCCCGATGATTTTCTTATCATTGCGGATGAATCCCATGTTTCCATTCCGCAGATTCGTGCCATGTATGAGGGGGACCGCTCCAGAAAAACAACACTGGTGGACTTTGGCTTCCGTCTGCCCTCTGCCTTGGACAACCGCCCATTGAAGTTTGCGGAATTTGAGAGCAAAATCCATCAACTGCTGTTTGTTTCTGCGACACCCTCGGTTTACGAAAAGGAACATTCCGAGCAGACGGCAGAGCAGATGATCCGCCCCACAGGCTTGTTGGACCCCGAAATTTCCGTCCGCCCCATTCATGGGCAGATTGATGATTTGCTTGCGGAGGTCAGAAAAACCACAGAGGCAGGCGATAAGGTGCTTGTGACAACGCTGACCAAGAAAATGGCGGAGCGTTTGACGGATTATCTGCGTGAGGCCGGGGTGCGTGTGCGCTATCTCCATTCGGATATTGATACCTTGGAGAGATTGGAAATCATTCGGGACTTGCGCATGGATGTTTTTGATGTTTTGGTCGGCATTAACCTGCTTCGAGAGGGCTTGGATATCCCTGAGGTCAGTCTGGTTGCCATTTTGGATGCCGATAAGGAGGGCTTTTTGCGTTCCGAAACCTCCTTGATTCAGACGATTGGGCGAGCGGCAAGAAATGCCAAGGGGCGTGTGATTATGTATGCAGATGTGATGACGGAAAGCATGGAGCGGGCAATTACGGAAACGAACCGCCGCCGCTGTATCCAAGAGGCTTATAATGAGGAGCATGGCATTATTCCGCAGACCATTCAGAAAAAGGTGCATGATGTCATTCAGATTACAAAAACGGCAACGGAAAAGCAGAAATTCGGCTTGGAGAAGGATCCCGAATCCATGAGCGAAAAAGAGCTGAAGCAGTTGATACAAAAGCTGGATAAGGAAATGAAGCATGCTGCGGCGGAGCTGCAATTTGAACGTGCGGCAGAGCTGCGGGATAAAATAGCAGAACTAAAGAAAATATAAGAAGGCCTGTGCATGAGGCAAAGGAGTAGCTATGAAGGATAAAATTGTGATAAAGGGTGCGAGAGAGCATAACCTGAAAAATGTTGACCTCACCATCCCCAGAGATCAGATGGTGGTGTTTACGGGTGTCAGCGGCAGCGGCAAAAGCTCTCTTGCGTTTGATACGATTTATGCAGAGGGGCAAAGGCGATATGTGGAATCGCTTTCCTCTTATGCAAGGCAGTTTTTGGGGCAGATGGAAAAGCCGGATGTGGATTTGATTGAGGGACTTTCCCCTGCCATTTCCATTGACCAGAAAACCACAAGCCATAACCCACGCTCCACAGTCGGAACCGTAACGGAGATTTATGATTATCTGCGTTTGCTTTATGCCAGAATCGGTATTCCCCATTGCCCCAAATGCGGCAAGGAAATCAAAAAGCAGACCATTGACCAGATTGTAGATCGTATTATGGAGCTGCCGCAGCGGACAAAGCTGCAGCTTTTGGCGCCTGTGGTGCGTGGCAGAAAGGGCGAGCATACAAAGCTGTTGGAGGATGCCAAGAAGAGCGGCTATGTGCGTGTGCGTGTGGATGGGATTTTATATGACCTATCCGAAAAAATCGAATTGGAAAAAAATAAAAAGCACAGTATTGAAATCGTGGTGGATCGTTTGATGGTGAAGGAGGGTATGCAGATGCGCCTGACGGAATCCATCGAAACGGTGGTGGCACTGAGCGGCGGTCTGCTGATTGTGGATGTGAATCAGGGCGAGGATGAGCTGCTGTTCAGCCAAAGCTTTTCCTGCCCCGATTGCGGTGTGGATTTGATGGAGATTGAACCACGGATGTTTTCCTTCAACAACCCAAGCGGCGCCTGCCCGAGCTGTACAGGCTTGGGAATGCAGATGAAGTTTGATGAGCAGCTGATTGTGCCGAATGAGGAGCTTAGCATTTTGCAGGGGGCAATCACAGCCGCAGGCTATAATTCTGTGAACACAAAGGGGAGCATGAGCAAGGTGCTGTTTGATGCCTTGGCGGAGAAATACGGCTTTTCCTTGGAAACACCGTTTAAGGAGCTGCCCCGTAAGGTTAAGGATATCATTTTTTATGGCACAAAGGAAAAGCTGCGGATTACCTACAGCAATGCGCGTGGCACAGGCACATACGATTATGCCTTTGAGGGCATTATTCCTACCTTGCAGCGCAGATATAACGAAACCTCTGAGGCAATGCGGGCGGAATATGAGGAATTTATGACGAATATCGAATGTCCCGATTGCCATGGCAAGCGTTTGCGTCCGGAGGTGCTTGCCATTACTGTCAACGGAAAAAACATTTCTGAGGTTACGGAGCTTTCCATCGGCAAAATGCAGGAATTTTTCCAAGGGCTGACGCTGACGGAACGGGAAAGCATGATTGCGGAGCGGATTTTGAAGGAAATCAACGCAAGAGTGGGCTTTTTGATAGATGTGGGCTTGGAATATCTGACGCTTTCCAGAACGGCAGGCACGCTTTCCGGCGGAGAATCACAGCGGATTCGCTTGGCAACGCAAATCGGCTCCGGTCTGGTGGGTGTGGTCTATATTTTGGATGAGCCAAGCATTGGCCTGCACCAGAGGGATAACGATAAGCTGTTGGCAACCTTGAAGCACCTGCGGGATATCGGCAATTCCTTGATTGTGGTGGAGCATGATGAGGACACCATGCGAGCGGCGGATTTTGTGGTGGATATCGGCCCCGGCGCAGGCTGTGGCGGCGGGGAGGTTGTTGCCGCAGGCAGTGTGGAGGAAATCATGGCGGCAGAACGCTCTGTGACAGGGGCGTATCTGAGCGGACGAAAAAAAATCGAGGTGCCAAAGACACGCAGACCGTTTCAGCCGGAGCATAAGATAACAATTAAGGAGGCGGCGGAAAACAATCTGAAGGGGATTGATGTGGAGATTCCCTTGGGCGTGTTTACCTGTGTGACAGGCGTCAGCGGCAGCGGCAAAAGCTCCTTAATCAATGAAATTCTTTATAAGCGCTTGGCGAGGGAGCTGAACAGAGCAAAGACCAGAGCGGGCAAACATGAGGAAATGCTTGGCTTGGAGGAGCTGGATAAGGTCATCAATATCGACCAATCTCCCATCGGAAGAACCCCCAGAAGTAACCCTGCAACCTATACAGGCTTATTTGATATGATTCGGGAGGTTTTTGCACAGACCACAGAGGCGAAGGTCAGAGGCTATCAAAAGGGCAGATTCAGCTTCAATGTGAAGGGCGGCAGATGCGAGGCGTGCAGCGGCGATGGTATCGTGAAGATTGAAATGCACTTTTTGCCCGATATTTATGTACCCTGTGAGGTTTGCCATGGCAAGCGGTATAACCGAGAGACGTTAGAGGTAAAATATAAAGGGAAAACCATTTCCGATGTGCTGGAGATGACGGTGGAGGAGGCCCTGCAGTTTTTTGAAAATATTCCACGCATTAAAAATAAGCTGCAAACGCTGTATGATGTGGGGCTTTCCTATGTAAAGCTGGGGCAGTCCTCCACAACGCTTTCGGGCGGCGAGGCGCAGCGTGTGAAGCTGGCAACGGAGCTGAGCCGCAGAAGCACAGGCAGAACGGTCTATATTCTGGATGAACCCACAACGGGACTGCATACGGCGGATGTGCATAGGCTGGTGCAGATTTTGCAAAGATTGACCGAGGGCGGCAATACGGTTGTTGTGATTGAGCATAATCTGGATGTCATCAAAACGGCGGACTATATCATTGACCTTGGCCCGGAGGGTGGCGATGGCGGCGGCACGCTTGTGGCAGTCGGCACACCGGAGGAAATTTGCAGGGTGTCTGCCTCCTATACGGGAAAATATTTGAAAGATTTGTTGGAAACGGAATAAATAAAAAATGCTGTGTTTTCTTGTAAATACAGCATTTTTTCTGTTGAGAGGGGGCGGCTTGCCCCGCAAGAGCGGACAGGTTCTTATTGACATTTCATGAAAAACTAAGTACCATAAGGATAATGAAGTACTATGTGATTTTTGGAGGAAGCTATGGCAAAAGAAAAAGGACCGGTAATGGACTTTGTGCAGACGAGGAAACGCATCAATGACTATTTCGGCTGCGAAGGGGATTTCTTCATAAAGCCGTTGCTTGATTTTGAATGGGCAGTGCGGGAGGATGAAGATTTTACTTTTCTCTGCTATTGGACAGGCGAGGGGAAAAAGGTGGATGCCGTTGTGGTTAAAAAAAGCGGCACGCCGATGATTTACAAAACGAAGGATTATACGATGGTGGTTGCCATTGACTGTGTGAAGATTGGTTTTGTCTTCCGCAATGAAAAAAACCAGACACAGCGGTGAAGGGGCTGTGGAGACAGAATTTCGGAAGGTTTGATTCTGAAAGACTGTTTTTCCGCATAAACTGATTTACTGAAAGAACATTGCTAAGGAAAATCTTTGGCAGAGCAAAGGGGAGAAAAAGATGCAAATGGAAGGGTTGCCGGAAAACAACACTGTTTTTGTAGCCGGTAAAATCGTAAAAGGCTGTGTCTTTAGCCATGAGGTATATGGTGAGGGCTTCTATACATTCCGGATTTCTTCTGAACGTCTCAGCGATAAAGAGGATATCCTGCCCGTGACCGTTTCGGAGCGGCTGATGGATATTGATTTATTGCAGGTTGGGACAAAGGTGGATATTGTCGGGCAGTTAAGGAGCTATAATAACTACAACAGCAAAAAAAATCGTCTGGTGCTGACGGTTTTCGCAAGAGAGATAACCTTGCCGGAGGAAGAAGAAATCAAGAATATCAATCAAATTTATTTGAACGGCTTTATTTGCAAGCCGCCGATTTATCGTAAGACACCCTTCGGGAGAGAGATTTCTGATATTCTGGTGGCAGTGAACCGTGCCTATAATAAATCGGATTATATTCCTTGTATTGCGTGGGGCAGAAATGCCAGATATATCGCAAATCTGGAGGTTGGCTCCAATATTCATATCTGGGGCAGAATGCAGAGCAGGGTATATCAAAAGCGCATTGGCGAGGATGTTGAAGAAAGAGTTGCTTATGAGGTTTCTGTTGCAAAAATCGAGCTGCCGCATAGGGCAGAGACGGAAGCGGAGGAAAAGGGCCCGGACGAATTTGTCTGAAGCAAGAAAAACAGGAGTGAAGATAAGGTGAAACAAGGTCAGATTTCAATTTATTATGGTATGGGGAAGGGCAAGACAGCCGTTGCCGTTGGGCGTGGGATGCGTGCCATTGGCGAGGAGCAGCGTGTTGTGATGATTCAGTTTTTGGATTATCATAACAGCAAGGAAATTGCACTGCTGAAAAAGCTGGAACCGGATTTCCGTATTTTCCGCTTTGAAAAAGACCGTGCCGCAGAGGATGTGCAGGATGCAGAGAAGGATGAGGCACTGCGGAAGGAGATTTTTGGTGAAATCCGCAATGCGTTTAATTTCGCAAAAAAAATTGTTGATACGGGCGAATGTGAAATGCTGCTGCTGGATGGTATTTTGGAATGTGTGGAAAAGGAATACTTACAGGAATCTGATTTGCGTGAAATTATTGAGAAACGCCCCGATTTTATGGATATTATCCTGACAGGGACCATTCTTCCCGCAGGCATTGCGGAGGAAGCGGAGAATATCTATCAGCTTGTGGCGGAAAAGGAAGAATAAAAAAAGGCAATCAAAAACCCTCTGAGAATAGCTCAGAGGGTTTTGTTCGTTGTTATTGCAAAACTTCCTTCATGGTATATAAGCCTGCGGGCTTGCCTGCCAAGAATTTTGCTGCCTTCACCGCACCAACGGCAAAGACCTCGCGGGAGGTTGCACGATGGTTCAGCTCGATGATTTCATCTCTGCCGGCGAAGATGACATCATGCTCGCCGACGATATTGCCGCCACGCACAGCATGAATGCCGATTTCTGTTTTTTCTCTCTTTTCACGCACCTGAGAACGATCATACACATAATGATAGCGTTCCTCCATTGCCTGATTGATGGCATCTGCCAAAGCGATTGCAGTACCACTGGGGGCATCAATTTTCTGATTATGGTGCTTTTCGACAATTTCAATATCGAAGCCGCTTTCTGCCAGAATCACCGCAGCACGCTGCACCAAATCCAACAGCAGATTGACACCGACGGACATATTTGCGGATTTCAAAATGGCAACATCCTGACTGGTTTCGTGCATCAATGCTGTTGTTTCCTCGGATAAGGCTGTGGTGCAAAGCACAACCGGAATCCCCTTTGCCTTGGAGAAGGCAAGAAGGGCGGGAACGGCCTTTGCGGTGGAAAAGTCAATGATGACATCCCCTGCAACATCGCAAGCGTCACAGCTTGCAAAAACAGGGAAATCCAGTGCAGGCGTGGAAGGATCAATCCCTGCCACAACCTGACAATCCGGTTCGTTTTTTACTAATTCGGCTACCACACGGCCCATTTTGCCGCCGCAGCCGTGAATGATTACATTTATCATAATTGTTTTTACACTCCTTTTTTCGTGAGGCACTGCCTCACACTCCGCAAGGGAGTGGACTCCCTTGGTGGAAATTTAAGGGCAAAGCCCTCAAGGAAGAATCCTCAAAAAAGAATTTTTAAATCAGACCGTAATTCTTCAGTGCGGTTCTCAGTGTTTCCAGATTCTTAGGCTCCATATCACACAGAGGTGCAACACAAGGCCCTACGGCATAGCCCATTTCGTTCAGTGCTGTTTTTACGGGAATCGGGTTTACCTCGCAGAACAGGGCGGAAATCAATTCAATGGCATCCAGCTGAAGCTTTGTTGCAGCCTTTGTGTCGCCGTTGAGATAGTGCATAACCATATCGTGTGTCTGTTGGGGTGCCACGTTGGACAAAACAGAGATAACGCCCTTGCCACCCAAGGACAGAACGGGCAAAATCTGATCGTCATTGCCGCTGTAAATATCGAAATCGGGGCCAACCAAGGCTGCAATTTCAGCAACCTGAGAAAGATTGCCGCTTGCCTCCTTCACAGCAACGATATTTTTTACCTTTGCCAGCTCTGCAACTGTTTTGGGTGCAATGTTGCAGCCGGTTCTGCCCGGCACGTTATACAGAATGATGGGGATGCTGATGCTGTTTGCAACTGCTGTGTAGTGCAGAATCAAGCCCTTCTGTGTTGCCTTGTTGTAATAGGGGGTTACCAGAAGAACCGCATCTGCGCCTGCCTGCTCACAGCCCTGTGCCAGCTTGATGCAGTGTGCAGTATCGTTGCTGCCTGCGCCTGCGATAATGGGAACACGGCCTGCAGCAACCTCCTTTGCAAAGCGGATACATTCAATCTGCACCTCATCGGTCATGGTGGATGCTTCGCCTGTTGTGCCGCAGATAATCAATGCGTCTGTGTGATTTGCAAGCTGAAATTCAATCAGCTCCTTCATTTTTTCAAAGTTTACGCTGCCGTCATCGTGCATGGGTGTTACCAGAGCCACACCTGCGCCTGTAAAAATAGACATATGTATAACCTCCTTAAATATCTCTACTGGTTATAGAGTATTTTTTATTTGTTTAATGTTTTGATGATTTCTTCCGCAATCTGAACGGCATTGGTTGCGGCACCCTTACGGATATTATCTGCTACAACCCACAGATTTACACCGTTTTCTACGCTTTCATCGCGGCGGATACGTCCGATGAATACTTCATCCTTGCCTGCTGCGGTGACTGCCATGGGATATTCGTTGTGTGCGCTGTCATTCTGCACAACAACGCCGGGTGCATTTTTCAGAACCTCAATCAGCTCATCCAGATCGAAGGGCTTTTCAAATTCCACGTTGATGGATTCGCTGTGAGAATCGAAAACGGGAACACGAACGGTTGTTGCGGTAACACGCATATCATCATTGTGCAGAATCTTTCTGGTTTCGTTTACCATTTTCATTTCTTCCTTGGTGTAGCCGTTATCAAGGAAGGAATCAATGTGGGGCAAGCAGTTGCCTGCGATGGGGTGAGGGAATTTTTTGGGAGCCTCTCCCTTCATGCCATTTTCCAAATCCTGCCAGCCTGCAACACCTGCGCCGGATACTGCCTGATAGGTGGAATAAACCACACGCTTGATTTTATACTTATCATCCAAGGGCTTCAGTGCAACCATTGCCTGAATGGTGGAGCAGTTGGGGTTTGCAATGATGTTTTTGTGCCAGCCGATATCCTCGGGGTTCACTTCGGGAACAATCAGAGGAACCTGAGGGTCCATTCTCCACTGGGAGCTGTTGTCGATAACGATGCAGCCGTGTGCAGCAGCGATGGGAGCGAATTTTTCACTTGTGCCGCCGCCTGCGGAGAACAGTGCAATGTCGATGGGCTTATCGAAGGAATGCTCTGTCAGCTCTTCTACCACATATTCCTTGCCGTTAAATTCCAATGTTTTGCCTGCGGAACGTGCAGATGCCATCACATAGAAATTTTCAATGGGCAACTGTCTTTCTTCCAAAACCTTCAAAAAAGTTCTGCCGACCATGCCTGTTGCGCCGACGACGGCGAGATTGATTTTTTTCATTTCAAGTCCTTCTTTCTTTTTAAATGATTGTTAAATGATTTTGGCAATGTGCCGATAGGCTGAAGAAACATCTTCTGTGCCATAAACAAAAACAGCCGACGCATGCGCCGACCTCCCAAGGAAACTGTGGTATCCTTAAAAAATGCCGCAGTTTGATTGTTCCTTGTAGCGCTCCATTGGGTTTTCCAATGACAGTCATACAGTTATTCGCTGCACAACCAGAAGGGGAAAGATAAGGCTTACCCTTCTTCGGCGTTTTTCCCTTTTTCCACGTTTCCTTTATCCCTTATGACATCTGCGCGGATACTCTTAAAAAACGCACCTCTACTTTAGAAAAAATATGTATTTGTCTCATAGTCTAACACCAGAAATGTATTCTGTCAAACAAATTCGGGAAAAAAGTTTGTTTTCTTTCAAAAGTCATTCGTGTGCGTACAAAATACATATTTCTGCGGAAAATGTGCATACTGAGAGGATAAACCCACACAGAAGGAGGCGGATTTCTTTGAAGAAAAAGGAATTGACAGAGGCGGAAAAAAGAGATTTGGCGATGAAATATGAAATTGCGGAGGAATTGGGGCTTTTGGAAAAGCTGGAGCAGGTGGGCTGGAAGGGGCTGACCGCAAGAGAGAGCGGGCGGATCGGCGGCATCATGGGAACAAGGAAAGCGGCAGAGCGGAAGCGGTCTTTGCAATAAAACGGAATATTGCTTGCATTTAAAGGTAGAGGGAGATATAATATAAAGTTGTGAATGAATATCTCTTTGGAGGAAGGCTTATGAGCGCATACGAAACCTTTGCATCGGTATACGATCTTTTCATGGAGCAGGTCGAATATGACCAATGGCTGAGCCATATCCATGCGGTTTGGGAAAAATATGGCATTACGCCGAAAAGCATCATTGATTTGGGCTGTGGGACAGGCAGTATCCTGCTTCCCTTGGCGAAGGAGGGCTTTGACATGATTGGCGTTGACCTTTCCCCTGAAATGCTGACGGAGGCAGACCATAAGGCGATGGCAGAGGGGGCTTCGGTTAGGCTTGCCTGTCAGGACATGACGGAGCTGGATTTGGGCGAGCAGGCAGATTGTATTTTGAGCCTTTGCGACTGCATGAATTATTTGATTGAAGATGGGCAGCTGGAAGGTGCCTTCCAAAGCATTGCCGCACACATGAAAGAGGAAAGCCTCTTTTTATTTGATATGAATACGGAATATAAATTTCGAGAGGTGCTGGGGCAGAGGGCATTTGGCTCGGCAGAGGAAGCAGCGGCATATATCTGGGAGAATGATTACGACGAGGAAGAAAAAATCAATGAATACTATGTAAGCTTTTTTATTGAGCAGGAAAACGGATTATATGAGCGTGTGGAGGAATACCACTACGAAAGAGCCTATACAACAGAGGAAGTGGCGCAGGCCTTGCAGGCGGCAGGGATGGAGCTGCTGGAGGTTACGGATGGCTACAGCTTTGCAAAGCCGCATGAGAAAAGTGAGCGCTTGCTGTTTGCGGCTCGATTGAAATAAAGAACAACCGGAGGAAAAAACATGAGTGATTATATTGTAAGAGCGACGGCGGGCAACGGCAGTATTCGTGCCTTTGCCGCAACAACGAGGGATTTGGTGCAGCACGCAAGAGAGATTCATCATACCTCTCCCGTTGCATCTGCGGCACTGGGCAGAATGTTGACGGCGGCAGCCATGATGGGCAGTATGCTGAAGGGCGAAAAGGATATTGTGACACTGCAAATCCGTGGGGAAGGTCCCTTGCAGGGCGTTGTGGTAACAAGCGACAGTCATGCAAGAGTGAAGGGCTATGTTTTTCAGCCGAATGTGGAAATCCCCGATTTATACCCCGGCAAGCTGAATGTCAGCGGTGCGATTGGCAACGGCTATTTGAGCGTGATTAAGGATATCGGCATGAGAGAGCCTTATGCGGGCAGGATTGAACTGGTGACAGGGGAAATCGCAGAGGATTTGACCTATTATTTTGCACAGTCCGAGCAGACACCCTCCGCAGTGAGCTTGGGGGTTTTGGTGGAAACGGATACCTCTATCCGCAGAGCCGGCGGCTTTATCATTCAGCTTTTGCCCGATGCGACAGATGAAATGATTGAAAAGCTGGAGAAAAAGCTGGCAGCCATTCCGTATGTGTCCGATTTGCTGGACATGGGACGGACACCTGAGGACATTTTGCAGATGATTTTGGGCGATATGGACTTGAAAATTATGGACACCGTTCCGACTGAATTTTACTGCAACTGCACAAGAGAGCGTGTGGAACAGGCACTCATCAGCATTGGCAGAGAGGAGCTGGAAAAAATCATCAGAGAGGATAAAAAAGCAAACCTGCACTGCCATTTTTGCAGCAAGGAATATGCTTTTACAGAGGATGAACTGAAAAAGCTTTTGGAAGAAGCGAAATAAGAACGAAAGAGCCGAAGGGGGCGTTCCTTTTGAAAAGGGATTTTGCGGTGGCTGTCAAGGCTGTCATTATAAAAGAGAATAAGGCACTGGTGCTTTGCCGCTCCAAGCATGAGATGGAGGGCAGCTATATGAACAGCCATCAGAAATGGGATTTGCCCGGCGGCGGATTGCACTTTTTTGAGAAGGCGGAGGAGGGACTTCTGCGGGAAATCCGAGAGGAAACGGATTTGCAGGTTTCTGTTGGGCCGCCGTTATCCTTGTTTGATGCCATCAAGCACCATATTCATCTTTGCATTTTTACATACGCCTGCACATGGACAGGGGGCGAGGTTCGGCTGAGCCAAGAGCATGAGGCTTTCTTCTGGATGACAGAGGAGGAGATGGAGCGAAGCGAGCTGCCCCACTGGATGAAGCGTGACATTCGTGCGGCATTTGCCGTTTTGCGGAAGGATGCAAAATAGGAAAACAAAATAGAGTGTATTTGAGAGAGACTATATCTATTCAATAAATTTAATGAATATAGTCTCTTTTTTAATATATTGAATTTGCATAAAGAAAAGCGGGAAAAGTGCGAAAAGGGACAAAAAAACAGGAAAAATGCAAGACAAGTGTTTTTAAATGAATAAAATTTCAGTGAAAAAAGTTTTGTTCAGTGAAAAAACGATTTTCTTCATGGGAAACTGTCAAAAATTGATTTCTATTTTTTATGTATTTTACACAATTTTCTGATAAAAAGATGAAGAAAAAGAACAGGTAAAATTTGGTAGCAAAATAGATTGTATGCGAAAGACCTTTTAAAAACCTTGAAAAATAAAGAAATTCGCTTTTTTATGGAAGTGAACTATGATGTTTTTTTAACAATCGAATCCGAAGGAAAAAATTTTTCTTAAAATGGGCCGAAAATGGATTAGGATTGACATAATTGCAGAAATCACTTATTATTTAGGTTAAGGATATGTTTCATTTTTCATACATCCTTGGAATTTTCTTGAAAATCCATGAAAATTTCATAGCAGCCTTCGGAAAACGAAGGGGCAGGAACGATTCGGACAGGGACAAATCTCTATTTAAATTAGAAAATAAAGCTGTTATATCTTTAACAAGGTAATTTTGACGAGAGTATTTTATGTACCTGTGCAATTTGTTCAAATAAAAAATACAGCAAGTGAGGTGAGTAGTGTGGCTTATGAGATCCTGAAAAGCATTGTAGAGGCGGAAGTCCGTGCTGTGGAAATCAAAAAGCAGGCGGTTGCACAGGCTGAAGAAAAAAAGGCCGACGCACTGAAGCAGCAGGAGAAACTGCTGGAAGAAGCGAAGCTGCAAGGCGCAAAGGAAATGCACCAAGCCGTAGAAAGCGCTGTAGCGGAAAGCCGGGAGGCAATCCAAGAGATTTTGAGGGAGGCGGAGAAAACCTGTTCCCAAATCAGAGAGCAGGCGTCTCAGAAGAAGGAAGAAGCCGTTCTGGCGGTAATCGGAAAGGTTGTGGGAGAATATGGCAGTTGTTGAGATGCGGAAGCTTACTGTCATTGGTTTGAACAGCAGCCGGACACCCTTCATCCATGAATTGATGCACCTTGGGGTTGTGGAAATCAACTCGCAGGATGATGCCATCAATGATGAGGAATGGATGCCCGATATTTTCCGAACCAGTAACAGTGCCGATGTTTCGCGTCTGGAGGCGGATATTACCCGTGCAAGCACTGCATTGGAGGCCATTGGGAGGTATGACACTGCAAAGCAGCCCCTATTCAAAACCAAAACGACATTGGACAGAGGAGACTTTGCAAAGCTGATGGATTCCGTCAAAACGGAAACGGAGCTGAATGTGGATAGGGCGGTGGATGCCTATAAGGGCATTGCCGACGGACAGACAGAAATCAACCGTTTGCGTGGCTTGATTGCAGGGCTGAAGCCTTGGGAATCCTTGGATATCCCGCTGGAAATGAATGAAACGGAATATGCTTTTGTGCAGCTTGGAACGGCAAGCGCAAAAACCGACAGCACAGCCTTGATGGCAGATGTGCAGGCGGCAGCGCCTTCTGCGATTGTACAGGAGGTTGGCAGGGATAAGCAGCAGAAGTATTATGCGTTCATTTGTTTAAAGGAAGAAAGGGAGCAGATGCTTGCGGCCTTGCACCCTTACAGCTTCTCGGCAGTTTCGCTGGCAGAACAGAAGGGAACTGCGACAGATGCGATGCGTCGCTATGAAAAAGAAATTGAAAAAATTAAGGAAACAATAGCAGAGAACGAAAAAATATTGGAAAAATTGGCGGTTTACAGAGAAAACATCGAATTTCTCTATGACAGCCTGACGATGCGCAGAGACAGAGCTGATGTTGTCGGGGACATGGTCAGCACAGAAATGGTTTTCTATTTTGACGGTTGGATGCCTGCAAAGGCACAGCCGCAGGTGGAGGCACTGTTAAAGGAATATGAATTTTATTATAACATTGAAGTGCCTGATCCCGATGATGAGGAGGTGCCTGTGTTGCTGCAAAACAATTCCGTTGTGACACCGTTTGAGGCGGTTACGGGAATGTATAGCCTGCCCGGACGGCATGACATTGATCCGACGGCGATTTTGGCACCGTTTTATTGCCTGTTCTTCGGGCTGATGCTCAGTGATGCCGCATACGGCATTATTCTGACCACCCTCTGTGCAATTATTTTAAAGAAATATAAGCTGGAAGGCACAACCTACCGCATGATTAAGATGTTTATGTTCTGCGGCGTGGCTACTTTTATGTGGGGCGCATTATTCGGCGGCTGGTTTGGCAACTTCTTTACGGTGGCGGCACAAACCTTCTTTGGCAAGGAATTTGTGATTAAGCCGCTGTGGTTTGATCCCCTGAGCGAGCCTATGAAGCTGCTGGTGGTATCCTTGATTTTGGGTGCCATTCATCTGTTTGTCGGCATGGGGGTGCAGGCTTATATGGACATCCGAGACGGACGTCCGCTGGATGCACTGTTTGATATCGGCTTATGGTATCTGCTTCTGATTGGTATTGTCCTGTTTGCATTTGGCGGTACATTCGGCGCAGGGCTTGTCGGTATCGGCAAGATTATGGCAATCATCGGTGCTGTCGGCATTTTGCTGACAGGCGGCAGAAAGAAAAAGGGAATCTTCGGCAAGCTGACCGGCGGGCTTGGCAGTCTTTACGGCATTACAAGCTATCTGTCGGATGTGCTTTCCTATTCCAGATTGCTTGCACTGGGCTTGGCAACAGGCGTAGTTGCACAGGTATTTAATACACTGGGCTCCTTGGCGGGCGGCGGCATTGCAGGCTCTATCCTGCTGATTGTGGTTTTCGCCTTCGGCACGGTGTTCAACTTAGCGATTAACGCATTGGGTGCTTTCGTTCATTCTTGTAGATTGCAATATGTTGAATTTTTCGGCAAATTCTATACAGGCGGCGGAAGACCGTTTGCTCCATTTGAAAGAAAAACAAAATACATCAAGATTCTCAAGGAGGGTAATGACAATGTTAAATAATTTATTAAGTGGTGAATTTTTGGCATTAGGCGGCGCAGCGCTGGCATCTTTGTTTGCCGGCATTGGCAGCGCAAAGGGTGTTGGTATTGCCGGTGAGGCGGCAGCAGGTGTTGTTTCCGAGGACCCCAACAAATTCGGTCAGGTTTTGCTGCTGCAGGCTTTGCCCGGCACACAGGGTATCTATGGTCTGCTGATTGCCTTTATCGTAATGGTTAAGGTTGGCCTGCTGGGCGGCGACGGCATGATGGAGCTGACAGTGGTGCAGGGTGCGGAAATTTTCGCAGCTTGTCTGCCTATCGCTTTTGTAGGCTTGATTTCCGGTATCTCTCAGGGCAAGGCAGCCGCAGCAGGCGTTATGCTGGTAGGGAAAAGACCGAGTGAGCTGGCAAAAGGTATGCTGTTTGCAGCGATGGTAGAAACATACGCAGTTTTGGCTCTGTTGGTTTCCTTCCTGATGCTCAACAGCATTCAGCTGTAATCAATAAAACAGAAAAGGAGGAGTAACTCCTATGAATGATGGCAAGATTATCATTGATAAAATCATTGCGGAGGCAGAAGCGGCGGCAAAGGCATCCCTTGCCAAAGGGCAGAAGGAGGCAGACGCCATTCTGATGGCTGCACAGGAAAAGGTGAACAGAGAGCTGGATGCGTTTGACAGAACCGCACAGGCAGAGGCGGAAAAGGCGGCTGCCAAGGAGGTTTCCGGTGCGCAGATGAAGGCGAAGAAGGCAATCCTTGAGACCAAGCAGGAGATTTTGGCAGAAACCATTGCGGAGGCAGAAAAAAGGCTGCTCTCCTTGGAGGATGCGGAATATGCAAGGGTTATCGGCGGTATGCTGAAAAAGCTTGACCGTTCTCTGGGGACGGAAATTCTGGTTTCCCAAAAGGATGCGGCAAGATTGGCGGCTGTGATAAAGGAAAACGGCTTCACGCTTTCCGACAGGGCGGCTGACATCAGCGGTGGCTTTATCGTGAAAAACGGAGATATTGAATATAACTATTCTTTTGAATCAATCATTACAGTAGAAAAAGAAGAAATCCAGCAAATTGCAGCAAAAATTTTGTTTTAAGGAGGGGTAGAAAATGGCAAGAGAACGAATTTACCCTTTCGCCGTAGCCAGCGTGCGTTCCATGGAAAACAAGCTGCTGACAAAGCAAAAGCTGCTGCAGATGGCAGAGGCTAAGGATGCAGAGGAGGCACTGCGCTTCCTGCAGGACAGTGATTACGGAAAAACGCAGATTGGGGATGTGCATGAATTTGAAGCAATGATTCAGGCAAGCATGGAGGAGGCCTATCAGGCAATCGGCAAGCTGATTCCCAACGAGGTTTTCATGGATATTTTCCGATTCAAAAATGATTATCATAATGTGAAGGTGTTGATTAAGGAGGAAATTTCCAAGGTCAACGGTAAGAAGTTTTTGGTTCAGGGCGGCACAATTCCGGTGGAGGAGCTGCGGAAGTTTTTCCGAGAAAGAAACTACATGGAAATGCCCAGCATTGATGCAAAGTCTGTTGAGGAAGCGATTGAGCTTTACGCAAAGACAAAAAACGGACGCTATATCGACACGATTTTGGACTATGCGTGCTTCCGCATGATGAGCGAGGCGGCAGAAAAGCTTGGGATTCCGTATGTTCGGCTTTATGTGAAAAAGCTTGCGGATGTGACCAATCTGAAAACGCTGTTCCGCATTTACACCTTAAAGCGCACCGAGCAGGAGCTTCTGGAAAGCATGGTGCCCGGCGGCGAGCTTAGCACAGAAACACTGCTGCGTGCCTATAAGAGCGACAGCATGGCAACGGTGCTGAAGGAAACCGCCTACGGCAGACTTTGCGAAAGCATGGAGCTTGGCTTTACTGCCTTTGAAAAGGCCTGCGACGATTATCTGACGGAGTATGTGAAGGAGGCAAAATATAAAACCTTGACACCCGAACCCGTTGCGGCTTACATCCTTGCAAAAGAGACAGAGGCAAAATGCGTGCGGATTATTATGACCTGCAAGCTGCACGGCATTGATGCAGAAACAATCAAGGAAAGGGTGAGAGAAGCGTATGTCTAAGGTGGGTATCATTGGCGATAAGGACACCGTTATGGGCTTTCTTGCTCTTGGGATTGATATTTTCCCTGCCTATTCCGCAGAGGAAATCAAAAAAACAATCCATCGACTGGCGGAAAGAGAATATGCGATTATCTATATCACAGAGGAAGCCAGCCTGAAGGCGAAGGAAAGCCTTGCAAAATATAAGGATATGGAGTTGCCCGCCATCATTGTGATTCCCGGCATTAGCGGAAGCATGGGCTTGGGCATGAATGAAGTGCGTGAATCGGCAAAGCGTGCTATCGGCGCAGATATATTGTTTAGCGAATAAAGAATGATTGTAGGTGAATGAGCATATGAAAACAGGCACGATCGTAAAAGTATCAGGCCCACTGGTCATTGCGGAAGGCATGAGAGATGCCAATATGTTTGACGTGGTGCGTGTATCTGATAAGCATTTGATCGGCGAGATCATCGAAATGCACGGAGACAAAGCCTCCATTCAGGTTTATGAAGAAACTGCGGGCCTTGGCCCCGGCGAAGAGGTTGTATCCGTTGGGATGCCTATGAGTGTAGAGCTTGGCCCCGGGCTGATTTCTACCATTTATGACGGTATCCAGCGTCCCTTGGAGAAAATGTACGAGGTGGGCGGCACAAACATCCGCAGAGGTGTTGAGGTACCCTCTTTGGACAGAGAAAAGAAATGGAAATTTGAACCCACAAAGCAGCCCGGCGATGCAGTGGTTGCCGGCGATGAAATCGGCTTTGTGCAGGAAACCGCAGTGGTGCAGTGTAAGATTATGGTACCCTATGGCTTGAAGGGTGTTATCAAGGAAATCTTTATCGGCGATTTTACCATTGAGGAAACCGTTTGCATTATCACGGATGAAAAGGGCAACGACGTAAATGTAACCATGATGCAGAAATGGCCTGTACGTCGGGAAAGACCGTATAAGAAAAAGGAATCCCCCGATGCACCCTTAATTACGGGGCAGCGTGTCATTGATACCTTCTTCCCCATCACAAAGGGCGGTGTTGCGGCAATCCCCGGCCCCTTCGGCTCCGGTAAAACAGTTACGCAGCACCAGCTTGCAAAATGGGCAGATGCGGATATCGTTGTATATATCGGCTGCGGCGAGCGTGGGAATGAAATGACAGACGTATTGAACGAGTTCCCTGAGCTGAAGGACCCCCGTACCGGCGAGTCCTTGATGCAGAGAACCGTTCTGATTGCAAATACCTCCGATATGCCCGTTGCGGCACGAGAGGCTTCTATTTATACAGGGATTACCATTGCGGAATTCTTCCGTGACATGGGTTACAGCGTTGCACTGATGGCGGATTCTACTTCCCGTTGGGCAGAGGCATTGCGTGAAATGTCCGGACGATTGGAGGAAATGCCCGGTGAGGAAGGCTATCCCGCTTACCTTGGCTCCCGTTTGGCACAGTTCTATGAACGTGCAGGCCGTGTGGTTTGTTTGGGCAATGATGACAGAATCGGCACACTGACGGCAATCGGTGCGGTATCCCCTCCCGGCGGCGATATTTCCGAGCCTGTATCGCAGGCAACCCTGCGTATCGTAAAGGTATTCTGGGGCTTGGATTCCTCTTTGGCATACAAACGTCACTTCCCTGCGATTAACTGGCTGACAAGCTACTCCTTATATCAGGCGAAGGTTGATGCTTGGGCAGATGCAAATGTTGAGCCGAATTTCTCCGCACAGAGAACGGATGCCATGCGTCTGTTGCAGACAGAGGCGGAGCTGAATGAAATCGTTCAGCTGGTCGGCGTGGATGCACTGTCCCACAGTGACAGATTGATTCTGGAAACAGCACGTTCCATTCGTGAGGACTTCCTGCACCAGAACTCCTTCCATGAGGTTGACACATACACCTCCCTGCATAAGCAGTATCGCATGATGAAGCTGATTTTGACCTTTTACAGAGAGGCAAACGATGCAATCAAGCAGGGCGTTACGATTCAAAAGCTGACAAAAATGGATGTGATCGAGCGTATCGGCCGTGCAAAATATGTAGAGGAAATGAACGTAGACAAGAGCTACGATGAAATTGAAAGAGAAATCAAAACACAGGTAGCAGAACTCATCAGAAAGGGGGCAGATGAATTATGATAAAGGAATATCGTTCGATTCAGGAAGTAGCCGGCCCTCTGATGGTGGTTTCCGGTGTGGAAGGCGTTACCTATGATGAGCTGGGCGAAAT
Organism: uncultured Anaerotignum sp.; assembly: GCF_934277605.1. Taxonomy (GTDB): domain Bacteria; phylum Bacillota; class Clostridia; order Lachnospirales; family Anaerotignaceae; genus Anaerotignum_A. Next base: position 64,218 of record NZ_CAKQVD010000002.1, on the reverse strand, counting down.
TGAGCTGGCAAACGGCGAAATCAGAAAATGTAAGGTTCTGGAGGTAAACGGGGATACTGCTTTGGTTCAGCTTTTTGAAAGCGCAACCGGTATCAACCTTGCGGAAAGTAAGGTTCGTTTCCTTGGCAAGAGCTTGGACTTCGGCGTTTCCCCCGACATTTTGGGGCGTGTGTTTGACGGCATGGGCAACCCCATTGATGATGGCCCTGCGATTATCCCCGAAAAGAGACTGGACATCAACGGCGCACCCATTAACCCTGCGGCCCGTGAATACCCTGCGGAATTTATCCAGACAGGCGTATCTGCGATTGATGGCCTGAATACATTGGTTCGTGGACAGAAGCTGCCCATCTTCTCTGCCTCCGGCTTGCCTCATGCAAATTTGGCGGTTCAGATTGCAAGACAGGCAAAGGTGCGTGGGACAGATTCCAAATTCGCAGTTGTGTTTGCTGCGATTGGTATTACCTTTGAGGATGCGGAATTCTTCATCAATGACTTTAAGCAGACAGGTGCGATTGACCGTTCCGTTGTTTTTGTAAACCTTGCAAATGACCCTGCGGTAGAGCGTATCTGTACGCCTAAAATGGCACTGACCGCAGCGGAATATCTGGCATTTGAGCAGGATATGCACGTTTTGGTTATTCTGACAGATATTACAAACTATGCAGAGGCGCTGCGTGAGGTTTCTGCGGCGAAGAAGGAGGTTCCCGGCCGCCGTGGTTATCCCGGCTATCTGTATACAGACCTTGCGACGATGTATGAACGTGCAGGCAGAATGAAGGGGCACCCCGGCTCTATCACAATGATTCCCATTCTGACCATGCCGGAGGAGGATAAGACGCACCCCATCCCCGACTTGACGGGCTATATCACAGAGGGGCAGATTATCCTGAGCCGTGAGTTAGATAAGAAGGGGATTCAGCCTCCCATCAACGTATTGCCCTCCCTGTCTCGTTTGAAGGATAAGGGTATCGGTAAGGGCAAGACCAGAGAGGACCATGCGGACACCATGAACCAGCTGTTTGCGGCATATTCCCGTGGTAAAGATGCGAAGGAGCTGATGGCGATTCTGGGCGAATCCGCATTGTCTGAGGTTGACTTGATTTATGCAAAATTTGCGGATGAATTTGAGAAAAAATATGTTTCTCAGGGCTTCCAGACAGACAGAACCATTGAGCAGACCTTGGAAACAGGCTGGGATTTGCTGCGGATGCTGCCGAAGAGTGAATTGAAGCGTATTCGTGACGAATATCTGGAAAAATATTTGAACAGCGGGGAGTGATGAAGTGTGGCTAGATTGAATGTCAACCCCACCCGTATGGAAATGACTCGCCTGAAGGGGCAGCTGAAAACAGCAACCAGAGGGCATAAGCTTTTGAAGGATAAGCTGGATGAGCTGATGAAGCAGTTCATGGAAATCGTGCGGGAAAATAAGCGTTTGAGAGAAGAAGCGGAGGCTGCACTGGAAAATGCTTATAAAAACTTCATCATTGCCAGAGCGGTTCTCAGTGAAGCAAGTCTGGGGGAGGCATTGATGATTCCCCAGCAATCTGTGGCCGTAAAGGTTACAAAGAAAAACATTATGAGTGTAAACGTACCTGTGTTTGACTTCCAGAAGGAGGGCGGCGGTGACGGGAATATTTTCCCTTACGGCATGGCGTTTACCTCCGGTGAGTTGGATAGTGCAATGCTTTCCTTCTCCGATGCGATGGAGCCGCTGCTTCGCTTGGCAGAAAGCGAAAAAACAGCACAGCTTTTGGCACAGGAGATTGAGCGTACCCGTCGCCGTGTAAATGCACTGGAAAATGTTATGATTCCCAATTATCAGGAAACGATTAAGTATATCACAATGAAATTGGAAGAAAATGAACGTGCAAACACAACACGATTGATGAAGGTAAAGGATATGGTTGCGAAAAAGGCAATCGAAACCAAAAGAAAGCAGGAGGCAGCAGCCCTCGGCGAATAAAAAAATAAGGGTATTCCCAAGCAGTTTGGGGATGCCCTTTTTTGTGCAATAAAAAAAGCAGCCACAAGGAAGTGTGCGGCTGCAAGCATGTGAAAGTACCCGGAGGAAGAAGGAAGGAAAATCTCATCATGAGCCGTATGGTGAGATTTGTTATATGATGGAAGTTTTTCTCTTTTAGGGTACGAGGTCATTGTAACATATCCAAATAAAAAAGTGAAATGGATAGATTTAAAGATTTCTATTAAAAAAAATGATACGAAATCAGAGGCTATAGTAATCCTGAAGGAGCGTATAAAAGGCGGACATCTGAGGAGTGACGGCCTTTTGCTCATGCCGAAGAACCTGCAGCCAAACGGCAAAATCCAGTTCGGGTACATTGAGGATGCACAATTCGCCCTTTTTTACGGCATCCTCAACCAGATAGGAGGAAAGCAGAGCAATGCCGCAGTTCAGCTTTGCCAGCTCCATGGCAGCAATGGGATTCCAAAGGTCAAAGCGAGGCTTGATGAGATAGGCAAGGGTGTGCTTGGTATATTCGTTGGACATATCCGAGAAATAGAATTGCTGATTTGTGATAATCACATCATCCTCCGCAATTTCAGCCAACGTGACAACGGATTTTTTTGTCAACGGACGGGAGGGGGCAGCCACAAAGACATAGTGCGCCTCTTTCAGAATGGTTTTGATGAAGTTTTTGGTATTTCTTTTATCATGGACAACAAAGGCGAGGTCAACCTCATTTTGCGCAAGCAAACGCTCCGCAGAAAAAACATTATCGGCGGTTTTTACAATGATATCAACCTTGGGGTGCCGCTGATGATAGTGCCGCAGAATATCGGGAAGGACGGCAGTGAAGGGGGAATCCAGACAAGCGAGACGAAGGGTGCCTTGCAGCTCCTGCTCCTCGCCGCCGATGGCCGCCGCCTGCTGTGTGAGAGAAATGATTTGCTGTGCGTATGCCTCCAGCTCATGCCCTTTATCCGTAACGAAGATTTTTTTCCCGATACGGTCGAAAAGCTGCACACCGATTTCCTCCTCCAACTGCTGAATCTGCACGGTAACGGTGGATTGGGAATAGGTCAACTGCTCTGCCGCTTTGGAAAAGCTGCCGGTCTCAATGATTTTCAGAAATGTGATTAAATTCCGTACTTCCATAAAAACATCCCTCCAAGCCTTTACATTTTAAAATTTTTTTAATCATAGCACAGAATTTGGAATTTGTAAATGAAGGCGGGATTTAGATTGATAAAAACGATAACAAAAAACCGCACGAAAAAGAAGCTTTCATGCGGTTTATGCTGACTGAATTATGTATGAAAAAGAGGAAAGGGTGTCTCTTTTTCGGGTTATGGCTTACAGCAAAGCAACGCCGGCAGCCTTACAGGTATCGATGGTTTCCTGATCCCAGATGGAGGACTGCACTTCGCCGATGTGCGCCTTGCCCAAAAGCAGCATACACAATCTGGACTGACCGATGCCGCCGCCGATGGTGCAGGGCAGCTTGCCTTCCAGAAGCATTTTATGATAGGTCAGCGTTCTGCGGTCATCGCAGTTTGCCTTTTTGAGCTGTTCATCCAGAGCGGCTGCGTCTACACGGATACCCATGGAGGAAATTTCAAGCGCATTATCCAAAACGGGATTATAGAACAGCAGGTCGCCGTTTAACTGCCAATCGTCATAATCCGGAGAGCGACTGTCGTGGGGTTCGCCGGAACGCAGCTTATCCCCAATCTGCATGATAAAGACGGTCTTACATTCCTTTGCGATGGCATTTTCTCTTTCCTTGGGTGTGAAATCGGGATATTTATCCTCCAATTCCTGAGAGGTGATGAAGGTAACATCACGGCACAGCTCAGTTGTGATGCGGGGGTATTTTTTCTTTACGACTTCGAGTGTATCACAGATTGCAAGAACGATGCCCTGCACAGTGAATTTCAGCTCTTCGATATTTCTCTTTTCGGGAGTGATAACTCTTTCCCAATCCCACTGGTCTACATAAATAGAATGCAGGTTATCCAAGGTTTCATCTCTGCGGATGGCGTTCATATTGGTATACAGACCCTTGCCGGGGCGGAAATCATAGCGATACAGCGCCATGCGTTTCCACTTTGCCAGAGAATGAACAACCTCAGCCGTTGTGCCTGTTGCGGGAATTTCAAAGCTGACCGGACGTTCCACACCGCTCAGATTATCGTTCAGACCTGTATGGGGATCAACGAAAAGGGGAGCGGAAACACGTTTTAGGTTTAAGGTTTGCCCCAGATGCTCCTCAAAGGCATGATGAATGACACCAATGGCGTTCTGGGTTTCATATAAGGTCAATACGGAATGGTAACCTTCGGGGATATATGTTTTACTCATAGAAAGCACCTCTTTCTTGTATGTTATCGTAGCATGGACAGCGTTTTATGCAATGAAGGAGCATTGATAAAAATTTATCCATATCCATTAGGATAACACAGAAGTAAATTTTGTCAAGGGAAGTTTCCATCAGAAAAACGGATAGGGGGTATAGAAAATGCTTGACAAGAAACTCCTACAAGTGTAAGATATAGAAAAATACAAATCATACATTTGTAGGAGATTGGAGGGAGGCTTATGGCAGAGCTGATGCGATTGCCCGATACGGAGCTTGAAATTATGAAGGTGATTTGGGAAAACGGAGCAACGCTTTCTACCTCAGAAATAAAGGCGCACTTGGAGCAGCAACGGCCTTGGAATGTTTCTGCCTTGCAGACCTTGCTGAACCGCTTGATTGACCGTGGCTTTTTGGAAAGCTATAAAGAGGGGAAGAATCGGTTTTATACACCATTGGTTGCGGAGCGGGCCTATCTGGCGGTGGAAAATCGGGCCTTTCTGGATAAGGTCAACAATCATTCGGTTACAAAGCTGGTGGCAAGCCTATATGACAGCCATTCCATTACTGAGGAGGACTTGGATGAGTTGGCGGCATTTATCCGCTCGAAAACAGGAGGTGCATAAGGTATGGAACGAATGTTTCAAGCAATTTTGGAAATGAGCCTGTTTGCCATTCCTGTGATTCTTGTTTTGGCGATTTGTGCGAATTTGTTGGGGAAGCGTTACGGCGCAAAATGGCGGTATCTGATTTGGCTGGTGGTTGCGGTGCGGCTTTGTGTGCCGATACAGCTGAGCCTGCCGGGGCGGATGGAGGTAATGCAGATACAGGTGCCTTCGGTGCAGAGCGGTACAAGAGAGGTGCTTGCACAGAGAACGCCTGATTATTTCGTGCAGAAGGAGACGAATGAGCCGATTCGGCAACCCTCTGTGGAACGGACACAGGCGGTGAGCGAGGAAAAAAATGATATTTTTGATTTCCTTCTTGCATATCCTTATGTGCTGTGGCTTTGCGGTGTGCTTGGGTTTTTGGCTTGGCAGGGATGGAAATATTATGATTTCCGAAGAATGTTGAAGCGGAGCAGGAGAAAAATTTTGGATGCCTCTGTTTTGGATACCTATTATAGCCTTTGCAGAGAAATGGGACTGCAAAAGCGGCCTGCGATTTATTTCTGTGAGGCGTTGCCCAGTCCGCTTTGTGCCGGCTTTTTCCAAACAACGGTTTACCTCAATTCCGAGGAGAGAGAGCCTGCGGAAATGCGGCTGATTTTAAAGCATGAGCTGACGCACTGCAAGAGAAAAGACCTTTGGTTTAAGGGGATTTTGCTGTTGGCAAGGGCGCTGCATTTTTTCAATCCCTTTGTGCATGGGATGGCACGCCTTGCGGAAAAGGACATGGAGCTTTCCTGCGACCTTGCGGTGATGGAGCATTGCGGCATGGCGGAGCGTGAGGCATACAGCATGGCGATTCTGCGGACGGTGCGTGAGACGAAAAGCAAAAATATGCAGATGAGTACGGCTTTTTCGGGCGGAAAGGAGGAATTGAGGATGCGGTTTGAAAATATTTTCGATATGTCGCAGAAAAAACGGGGGATTGCGCTGTTTTTGACGGCGGCATTGGTGGTCTGCGGCGGAACGGCGTTTGTCGGCTGTGCGGATACCGAGGAGGAAAAAACGCTTTCCGGCACGGTTTACGGAGACTACACAGAGGAAACAGTGCATGAGCTTTATGATGCGAAGCTGCAATATATCGGCGACCACATCGGCGTTGGAAGGATTCTGGGCTTATTGCCCCTGCCAGAAGGGGTGACGAATGACAGTGAGGGAGTAGAGCTTTATACGGACAAGGAGCCTTACGGCGTGAGGAGACATCTGCAATGGCAGAGCAATGTGGAAACAGCCTACACTGTGGATGGGGAAAGCTATACGGATGACCGCTGGATGCAGATACAGGGCATGATTTTTCTTGCCTTGGTGGAGAATGCGGGGGATTATAACCTTTCCCTGCACCATGCGGATGCGGCAGACGGGCAGGTTGTGACCTCCTTCAGCTTTGACAGAGAGCAGGCGAAGAAATACTTTGGGGAGCAGGATTTGCGTGATTTTGCGAGCGATGAGGGAACCTTCCGTAATTTTGTGCTGACAATCAACCGTTATTTCTATGAAGGGATTTCGACACCCGAACAGATTCTTGCACTTTCCAAGCTGGATGCGGCGGCGGCACAGGAACGGATGGAGCAGATGGCCTCCGGAGATTTTCTTGAGGAAGAGAAGGAAGAGGAGAGTATGTCCTATCAGATGATTCTGGCGGACAGCCTGGTGGGGGAGATTGCGGAACAGAAGCTGACCTCCTCCAATTATGCGGATTACCTGAACTGCACACAATATGATGAGCTGATCAAGCTGGGAGAGCCTGCACTCAGAGCGTTTCTTTCCGAATTTGCGGAGGGAAGTATCGGGGATGACTTAGAGGGCTATATCAAGACGAGTGCGTGTCAGGATATTCTGGGCGAACACAGAGATAAGGATGTTTTGCCGACACCGACAGAATGGTATCGGAATTATACGGCAACGGATTCGACATATTGTGCGTTCTTTACCTATGGCGATAAGGATACAACGCTTTATACCGCAGATTTGGCGAAGAAATATTCCATGGGCGGCTCGGATCAATACAGCGTTGTGGCGGCGGGAAAGGATGACCGCCTGCGTGCGGTTTATACGGCGCTGAGTGACAGATTCAACAATTACAGCAACGCCGGATATACCACAACGATTTATGCGCCGCTGATTGAGGGAATGAAGGAAAACGGAAACAAGATGCAGGTGTTTGCGGTGATTTTCGATTCTACCTATGCCATGAGCCGCACGAAAGAGGGCTATGCACTCTTTGAGCGGGGCGGTTCTGTGGTGCCGAGCAGACTGGATTTTGAAAAGCGGAACGGCAAATGGATTCTGACGGACTGGACACAGGCGGAGGACGGCAGCTATTATGCGGACTCTATCAAGAGAATGTGCGGCGGAGACAACGCACTGGCGAAAAGGATGATTTCCTATGACAGCGATGCTTGCCAAATGCTGCTGTGGCAAAACATGATTTATTATATGAAGGCGAATTATGGCGGGAAAGGGATGCCGATTTATATGGGCTCCTACATGGATGAGAAGAATATCAAGAAAATCAGCAAATATATAGAAATTATCCCGACTTATACGGAATAACACAAACGAAAGTCCCTGTTTTTACGGAAACGGGGACTTTGTCTGTTTTCGGAAGGTATATTCCTCTTATTTTTTCCATAAATTGAATTGTATGGATACGGTTCTAAAGGAAATGGAGGAAAAACGATGGAGACATTCAACATTTATCAGGATATTGCGGAGCGGACGGGAGGAGATATTTATATCGGCGTGGTGGGCCCTGTGCGGACGGGAAAATCGACCTTTATCAAGCGGTTTATGGATTTGCTTGTTTTGCCGAATATCCCGAATGCTCACACAAGAGAGCGTGCAAAGGATGAGCTGCCGCAATCGGCAAGCGGAAAAACGATTATGACAACAGAGCCGAAATTTGTGCCGAATGAGGCGGTGGAAATTTCCTTGGGGGACAATGCGGATGTGCGTGTGCGGATGATTGACTGCGTGGGCTATTTGGTGCCGGGGGCAGAGGGGGACAAGGACGGGGAGACACCCAGAATGGTACATACCCCTTGGTCAGAAAATGCCATGCCCTTTCGGGAGGCGGCAGAGCTGGGAACAAAAAAGGTCATTACCGACCATTCCACGATTGGCATGGTGGTTACCACAGACGGCAGTGTGACAGAGCTGCCGAGGGAGAGCTATGAGGAGGCAGAGGAGCGGGTGGTGGCAGAGCTGCGGGAATTGGGGAAGCCGTTTCTGGTTCTGCTGAATACTGCAACGCCGTACAGCGACGAAACACAGGCATTGAGAGGGAGCATGGAGGAAAAATACGGTGTGCCTGTGCTTGCGGTCAATGCGGCACAGCTAAAGGCGGAGGATATCAAAAAAATATTGGGGCAAATGCTGTATCAATTTCCGTTGCGGGAGCTGCGCTTCTTCTTTCCTGGGTGGGTGGAAACCTTGGAGCAGAGCCATTGGCTGAAGCAGGGCTTGACGGATGCCTTAAGGGCAATCATGGCACAGGCGGATAAGCTGGCAGATGTGGAGCAGGCTGTCACTGCACTTGCGGAAACGGAATTTTTGAAGAAGGCTTATACCGAGCGTGTTTTGCTTGGAGAGGGTGCGGCGGATATTGCACTGGATTTCGGAGATGATTTATTTTATCGGATTTTGAGTGAAACGGTTCATTTGCCGATTGAAAATGATTATGCTTTGATTTCTACCATTAAAATGCTTTCGGAAACCAAGCGGGAATATGATAAGCTGGCAACGGCCTTGCAGGATGTGGAACGGAAGGGCTATGGCGTGGTTACGCCTGTGTTTGAGGAAATCACACTGGAAAAGCCGGAGGTGTTCAAGCAGGGAAGCCGTTATGGCATTAAGCTGCGGGCGAAGGGGGAATCCCTCCATCTGATTAAGGCGGAGGTGGAAACGGAGGTCTCCCCGATTATTGGGAATGAGGAGCAATCGAGAGAATTTATCGACCATTTGATTGCCGATTATGAATCGGAGCCTGAAAAAATTTGGGATTTGAATATTTTTGGACGCACGCTCAGTGCAATGGTAAGCGACGGTATGCAAAACAAGATTTACCGTATGCCTGAGGATGCGCAGATGAAGCTGCAGGAAACACTGCAAAAAATTGTGAATGAGGGCAGCGGCGGTCTGATTTGTATTATTTTATAAAAAAGCAAAAAGCCGAGGACTTCCCCTCGGCTTATCTATTTAGAGAATACGAAAATCGGTTTCATCCGGCTTTATGGAATGGGGCTTATTTTCGATTTTTTTGATTTTGATGCGCTTGATGGAATCCATGAATTTAATCAAAAAGCGGATGCGGCTTTCAAAGCCCTGCACCTGTGCAATCACATCCCCGTTTTCCGCATTTTTTACCCAGCCGGTCAGCTCCAGCCTTTTTGCCATCTGCGCCATTTCAATGCGAAAGCCGACCTTCTGCACACGCCCATGAAAGATGATATGGCGGCGGACGAAACGGTTTTCTTCAAAATCGGGCAGCTTGACACGGTTTACCTGTCGATGAATATAGGCATTTCTTGCGGTTTTTAATGCGTCAATGGGTTTCATGCAATCACCTCTTTGTTTTGAGAACAGAAGGGGAACGCCCCTTCCTTTGTTTTTCTGTTCAAACATTATAGCAAAGAAGGAAGGCGCTTGCCAACCATATTTTGTAAGATTTTTATGAGAGTTTTTTTCGGAAGGTTTACCTTTTCTTTTTTTTGTATTATAATAAAATTACTTATGGTATGATGTCCGAATTATAGGGCAAATGAAAGAAAAGAAACAGGGGGATTCCCATGAAAAAAGGTTCCTCAGGGAATAGAAGAAAAAGAAAACCGCCCGTACAGGAGACCTCCCGTTATCCTACCAGAGATAATGTGTATAGCCTTCAGAGAGAGAGACAGAGGAGACAGGCACAGGAGGAAAGACAGGCGAGAGAGTGGCAGCAGGCACAGATGGGCTATGCGCAGACACCCCATCACAGCACAAAACGGAAAAAGCACAAACGCAAGAGAAGGGGCAGCCAAATGATGATGCCGCTCGTTGTTTTTGCGATTATTGCGCTTTATTTGGTGGGGCAGATTGGCGGCCTTGTGGCAAAGCGTTCCGATATTGATGTGGAAACGGTGGCATACGGCACGATTGACACACCTGAGATTTACACAGGGCTTATTTTGCGTGAGGAATATGTGGTGGAAAGCAGCCGAGACGGGCAGCCGTATTATCAATATTCACAGGGGGACTATGTGCCGAAGGGGGCAGTGGTCTGCACCGTGAAGGATACGGATTCGACGGATGAGCTGGAAAGCAAGCTGAAGCAGATTGACAAGGATATTTTGAAGAGCCAGAAGGCGAGAACGGATTTATCCGCTTTTTCAGAGGATATCTCTCGCTTGGAGGATAATGTCAGCCGCACCGTAGATGCGTATGCGGGGCGTTCCATGCGTGCAAGCCTTTCCTATATGTATACCTTAAAAAGCCAGGTTGCGTCCTTCATGGACCAAAGAAACGAAATTTGGCTGACGGAGAACGTGGACAGCCTTTCTCAGCTGACAGAAGAAAAAAATGTTTATGAAAAGCAGCTGGCGCAAAACCAGAGTGCTTTATCTGCAGCAGAGGCAGGCGTGCTTTGCTTAAGCTATGACGGCATGGAGAAAAAGCTTACCCCCGAACAAGCGGAGAAGGTTACCAAAAAGCAAATCGGGGACAGCAAAACGCAGTATATCTCCAAGGCCAAGAGCGTGGCAAAGGGAGATCCGCTTTTTAAAATTATTACGGACAACAAGTGGTATGTGGTTGCTTATTTGCCGAACAATGCCGTAACCGGTTGGGAGGCAGGCAAGACAAGCCGCACCTTAAATATGCTGACGGAGGAGGAAACCTATCAAATCAGTGCGGATGTGGAGGCCCTTACCGCAGGAGAAAAGGAAACAAAGGTTGTTTTCTCCAGCTATGAGCATATGGAGGACTTTATGGAAGGCCGCACGGTTTCCTTCAGCTTGGAGGGGGCTGTGAAGGAGGGACTGAAAATCCCCAATGATGCGATTGTGGAAAAGTCTCTGCTGAAAATTCCGAGAGACTGCCTGACAGAAAGCATGGGCAACACCGGCGTTTTGCTGATAAAGGGAAGCAGCACGAAATTTACCGATATTTCTGTCGTTACCGGTGACGAGGAGGCGGTTTATATTGAAACGGGGGACGGCAGCCTAAAGACAGGCGATGTTGTTTTGCAGGGCACAGGGGAAGCAGCCACACAGGTAACTCTTTCCGAATTGAAGCCGCACACGGGGGTTTATGTGGCGAACAGCTCTGTGGCGAAGTTTGCGGTGGTTGAGATTATTGAACAAAATCAGGAATATGCCATCGTGAAGGCGGGCAGCACAACAGGGCTGCAGGCGTATGACACGATTGTTTCCGATGCAAAAAATATCAAGGAGGGAGAGAGCATCTTTTAACCTCCCGAATGAAAATTGATGAAAAGACAGGATGAAAAGACAGAAAGAAGGCAAGAGATATGAGCGTAGTTGAAAATATTCAGGAAGTAAGAGCAAAAATTGCGGCGGCTGCCGAGAAGGGCGGCAGAACTGCGGAGGATGTGCTTTTGCTTGCGGTAAGCAAAACAAAGCCTGTAGAATTGATTGGCGAGGCAGTGCAGGCAGGCTGCTTGGCCTTAGGCGAAAACAAGGTGCAGGAAATCATGGAGAAATATGAGCCTATGATGGAATATGCGCCGGCGGGAGAGCGGATTCATTGGCATTTGATTGGGCATTTGCAGACAAACAAGGTAAAATATATCATTGATAAGGTGGATATGATTCATTCTGTGGAAAGCTTGAAGCTGGCAGAGGAAATCGAAAAGCGTGCCGCCCAGAAGGATATTGTGATGGATGTTCTGATTGAGGTGAACATGGCGGCTGAGGAAAGCAAATTCGGCGTGAAGCCGGAGGACACCGAGGCCCTGCTCAGAGAAATCGCAAAAATGCAGCATATTCGTGTGCGTGGATTGATGACGGTTGCACCTTTTGTAGAAAATGCGGAAGAAAACAGAGAAGTTTTTCGTCAAATGAGAGAATTACTTGTTGACATCAACGGCAAAAAAATTGATAATATAAAGATGGATACCTTGTCCATGGGCATGACAGGTGATTATGCAGTCGCCATTGAGGAGGGTGCAACCATTGTTCGTGTCGGCACAGGTATTTTTGGCGAAAGATATTATCCGAACAGATAAAGGATGAGCAATAGAGAATAGCTTAGGAGGAACCTATCGTGGCAAAAATTTTTGACAAAATGAAAGACCTAATGTTTGGTGAATATGAAGAAGATGATGATTACTATGAAGATGAGTATGAAACAGCGGCACCTGCGCCGGTAAGAGAAGCACCTCCTTACAGTCTGCGTGAAGTCGGCAGAAATACGGAGTATACTGCACCCCGTAAGCCTGCAAAGAATACGACAAACCCTCAGATTTACAGCGTAAACACAAATGTGCAGATGCAGGTGGTTATCATTAAGCCCGAATGCTATGAGGATGCACAGGAAATCTGTGACCAGATTAAAACCAAACGTCCGGTTGTGGTCAATCTGGAAAAGGTGGAATATCCCATCGCACAGCGGATTATGGACTTTTTGAGCGGTACCTGCTATTCTCTGGAGGGTTCCATTCAGCGTGTTGCCAATAATATTTTTATTATTGCACCCGAAAATGTGGATATTTCCGGCGACTTTAAAGAAGAATTAAAAACAAAAGGCGTTTTGCTGCCCTGGATGAACGGCACAAGCGCCAGATGATAAAGGTGGTTTTGTGAATTGAACAATATACAGGCATTGCTGATTAGCGCAATTGGTGTGTTTTTCTATTTGCTGGAAATTCTCATCTTTGTGCGTATCCTGCTTTCTTGGCTTCCCTTCGGTTTTGGCTATAACAGTGCCATTGGGCGTTTTCTGTATCAGCTGACGGAGCCGATTTTGGGGCCTGTGAGAAACATGGTGGATAAATCTCCTCTCGGCGGCGGCATGGGATTGGATTTTTCCCCGATTTTTGCGTTGATTTTGATGAGACTGGTGCAGACCGTTTTGGTTGCAGCCATTCAGATGTTCTGATGCCATGGACAGACAAGCATTATTGAAAAGCGTGCCGGAGGGCGAGGAACGGCTGCTGTTTGCAAAGGCATTGGATCAAGCGATTTTCGCCATAAGACGCAGACAGCCTGCTTTTACGGATTTTATGGATCGGGCAAAATGTGCCCGCTTCCAAGAACGATTGCAGGGTATCCGTGAATTGCACATCCTGTGCTATGGCGGGACGGAGGATTGTGAGCGGCAGCAGATGGGCTTTTCCTTAGAGCCGCTTACGGCAGAGGATTTTCCGATTAAGATTGTGAAAATCAGAAGAAAAAGTAAGAAATTCGGACAGGCGGATTTGAGCCACAGAGATTATCTCGGCTCCATTCTCGGCCTTGGCATTGACCGAGGCAAGGTGGGGGATATTCTGGTGGCGGAGGATTCTGCGGTCTGCTTTGTGGCGGAGGAAATTTCGCCATACATAACGGCTGTGCTGGAGCAGGTTTCCAAAACCGCAGTGGTGGCAGAGGAAACGGAGCAGGCGGAGGATATTCCCATGCGACAGACGGAGGAAAGACGTTTGACGGTGGCCTCTCTGCGTTTGGATGCGGTGATGAGTGAGGCATTTCGCTTGGCAAGAGGAAAGACGCAAGCACTGATTGCGGCGGAAAAGGCACAGGTAAACTGGAGCATTGCAACAAACACATCCCATCTGTTAAAGGAAGGGGATTTGGTCAGCCTGCGTGGCTTTGGGCGTTTTCGTATCAAAAGCATTGGCGGAAAGACCAAAAAAGACAGAATCGGATTGGTAATTGAAAAATATGTATGAGGAGGTTTTTTCGTGATCACACCGAATGATATCGCAACCAAGGACTTTAAGAAAGTAGCTGTGGGCTATTCTCCTGAAGAAGTGGATACCTTTTTGGATGACATCTATGAGGACTATGAAAAGCTGTATAAGGAGAGCCTGAAGGAAAGAACAAAGGTAGAGGCTGTGGCTGAGGATACAGATCGGTTGAAGCATCTTGAAAAATCCATTGAGCGTACATTAAGCTTGGCAGAGGCGGCTGCGGAGGAAACAAAGGCAGCGGCAAAAACAGAGGCTGATGCAATCATCAATGAGGCAAAGCAGCAGGCGCAGGATATTCTGGCATGCGCAAGAACAAAATCCTATGAGCTGGAGCAGAAGATTTCCGGCTTGGAAAGCCGTTATGAATTGATGAAAACAAGAATTAAGCTGTTGCTTTATGCAGAAATTGAGCTGCTGGATAAGGGCGAGGTTCTGGCAGAAAAGGAAGCAAAGGCACAAGAAACGAAATAAAAGCGGACAAGCTGCGGTGAGGTTTTCTTGCCGTGGCTCGTTTTGTATAATGAATACTTTTCCGAAGGGGGTGATTCCTTTGAATCTCATACCGATTGTGATAACAATTTTACTGATTTTGCTTGACCAAGGCACGAAGCTGTGGGCCTTGGGGAGCCTGAAGCCGATTCAAAGCATGACGGTGGTGGATGGCTTTTTGGATTTGACCTTTGTGGAAAACAGAGGGGTTGCCTTTGGGATGCTTTCCGGGCAAAGATGGTTTATACTGCTGCTGACGGTGGTTATCGTTGGGGCTTTGGTTTATTTTTACCGCACATTGCCAAGGAAGAAGGCATATTTGCCCTTGCGTGCGGCGTTGCTGCTGGTGCTTTCGGGTGCAGTCGGCAATATTATTGACCGCTTGCTGCGTGGCTATGTGGTGGATTTTTTTGAGTTTACCTTTTTTGACTGGCCTGTGTTTAATGTGGCGGATATTTATGTGGTTGTAGGCGTTCTTCTGATGGTATTTTTGATTTTGTTCGTGATGAAGGACGAGGATTTGGATTTGAAAAAGAAAAAGGATGAATGAAATGGAATATTTTACCTTTGGGGCGGAAAAGGAGGATGTCGGCACCAGAATCGACGTTTTTCTTGCCGATGTGATGGAAACGCTTTCCCGAAGCGGCGTGCAAAAGCTGATTGAAGAAGGGCATATCACGCTGAACGGCGGAAGGACAAAGGCGAACTATAAGCTGCGGGAAAAGGACATTATTGATGTGGAGCTTCCCGAGGTGAAGGAGGTTGAAATTTTGCCGGAGGATATTCCTCTGGATATTTTATATGAGGATGCAGATGTGATTGTGGTGAATAAGCCGCAGGGCATGGTGGTGCATCCGGCTCCCGGGCATACAAGTGGCACATTGGTCAATGCACTGATGTTTCATTGCGGAGCGGAGCTGAGCGGTATCAATGGGGAAAAACGCCCCGGCATTGTGCATCGCATTGATAAGGATACCTCTGGGGTGCTGATGGTTGCCAAAAATGACATGGCACATCAATCCTTGGCGGCACAGCTTGCAGAGCATAGCATTACGAGAAAATATAATGCTGTGGTTTATAACGGCTTTACGGAGGATGAGGGGACGGTGGATGAGCCGATTGGCAGAAATCCGCAGGACAGAAAGAAAATGGCAGTGACACAAAAGCACAGCCGCCATGCAGTGACGCATTATCGTGTGATGGAACGCATGGAAAGGTTTACCCTGATTGAAGCGCAGCTGGAAACGGGACGTACCCATCAGATTCGTGTGCACATGACTTATATCGGGCATCCCCTTTTGGGCGATATGGTTTATGGCCCGAAGAAGCAGCCGTTTCATTTGGAGGGGCAGGTGCTGCATGCCCGTGTGTTAGGCTTTATTCATCCTCGCACAAAGGAATATTTGGAATTTGAGGCGCCCTTGCCGCCTTATTTTGAGGCTTTGCTGGAACGATTGCGCAAGTAAGTAGGAGGGAACATCATGTCGCTGTGCAAGAAGGACTTTTTCGGCCTGCGGGATATGTCTGCGGAGGATATCCGCTATATCCTTGGGACCGCCGAAACCATGAAATATATTTTGAACCAAAAAGACAAGAAAACACCGCATTTGCAGGGGAAATCTGTCATCATGCTTTTTTATGAGCAAAGTGCAAGAGCAAAGCTGGCCTATGAGCTGGCGGCACAGCACCTGAGCGCAAACGTGATTGATATGACGAACTCCGTTCATTCCATTGAAAAGGAAAGCCTGCAGGATATGGGGCAGCTCATCGACCAGATGGGGGCGGATTTTATCATCCTGCGTCATTCCATGGCAGGTGCGCCGAAGCTGTTGGCAGGCTGCGTGGAGGCCTCTGTGATCAATGCGGGGGATGGCTTTAACGAAAACCCCGGGCAATCCCTGCTCGACCTTTTGACCATTCGGGAGCAGAAGGGCGGCTTTGAGGGCTTGAAGGTTGCCATTATCGGCGATTTACTGCACAGCCGTGTTTCCAAAAGCAACATTTGGGGGCTGACGAAGCTGGGAGCGGAGGTTTGTGTTTCCGGCCCGCCGACCTTGCTTTTGCCCGATATCGAAAAATTCGGCGTGGAGGTTTGCCATGATGCCAGAGAGGCGGTCAATAATGCGGATGTTATTTTGACAACCCGTATGCGTATGGAAAAGCAGGATAAAACCTTCCTGCCCTCCTTGGATGAATATAAACGCCTGTTCCGCATTGATGAAAACCTTTTGCGCTATGCGAAGAAGGACGCCATTGTGATGCACCCCGGCCCGATTCAAAGAGGAATTGAGATTTCCTCCAGAGTGATTGACAGCAAGCAGTGTATCATCAATGACCAAATCGGGAACTCCGTTGCGGTGCGTATGGCAATGTTCTATATCCTTTCTCAAGTGGGAGGTGCCTTCAAATGAAAACAGTGTTGAAAAATTGCAGATTATTGGGGACAAGCCATGATAAAGAGATGCTCCATGATATTTATGTGGAGAACGGAATCATTGAAAAAATCGGTTTAAACCTGGAGGTGGAGGGCGCAAAGCCTGTGGATGTCGGCGGGCATACGGTAATGTCCGGCTTGATTGATATGCACTGCAACATTTGCGATCCCGGGCATGAATATATCGAGGACATTGCAACAGCCTCCCGTGCGGCTTTGCGCGGCGGCTTTACCACCATTACCTGTGAGCCGAACACAAACCCCGTCATTGATAATAAAACGGTTGTGGAATATATCGTTTCCAAATCGAAGGAAAAATCAATGGTAAATATTTATCCCTATGGCAGCATGTCCATTGGCTGCAAGGGACGGGAAATGGCGGAAATCGGCGAGATGTATGATGCGGGGATTGTCGGGATTTCCGATGGAGATGAATTTACGGATTCTGCCGCCTTTCTCAGAAATGTGATGATTTATACGAAAATGTTTGATTTGCCTGTGCTGACGCATTGTGAGGACAGAGAGCTTTCCGGCAAGGGCGTTATGAATGAGGGCTATATTGCCGCCTGCCTTGGATTGACAGGGATGCCCAGAGAGGCGGAGGAGGTTATTGTTGCACGCAATCTGAATTTGGCGGAGCGGACAGGTGTGCGCCTGCATTTATCGCACATCAGCACAAAGGGCTCTGTGCAGCTCATCCGTGAGGCAAAGGGCAGAGGTGTGCCTGTGACCTGCGAAACCAGTCCACACTATTTTATTTTGACGGAGGAGGCAATCGGGGATTATGACACCTTTGCAAAGGTAAACCCGCCCCTGAGAGCCAAAGAGGATGTTTATGCCATCATCGAGGGCATTGTGGACGGCACGATTGATGTGATTGCATCCGGGCACAGCCCCACCAACCTGACGGAGAAGGAGAGGGAATTTGACGTTGCCGCTTATGGCATTTCTGCCTTGGAAACAGCGTTTTCCTTAAGCTATACCCATTTGGTTGAGCCGGGCTATATTACGGTGGAGCATTTGATTCAGCTAATGTCCGCAAAGCCTGCGGAGATTTTGAAATTATACAATAAAGGGGCCTTGGCTGAGGGCAAGGATGCAGATATCATTGTGGTTGATTTTCTGGAAACCCATAGCATTGACCCCGAGCATTTTGCATCCAAGGCGAAATTTTCTCCCTTTGCAAGCGAGGAAGTGCGTGGCAAGGTGCTTTATACCATGGTTGGCGGCAGATTGCTGACCTAAAAGAACAAATGAGGTGTAGATGAATGTATTTGAAACGATTGGATTTACAGGGTTTCAAATCCTTTCCCGAAAAAGTGAAGCTGGAATTTAACCCGGGGGTGACGGCGGTTGTCGGGCCAAACGGGAGCGGCAAGAGCAATGTTTCCGATGCGGTGCGCTGGGTGCTTGGGGAGCAAAGAGCCAAGAGCCTGCGTGGCGATAAGATGGAGGATATCATTTTTGCCGGAACAGAAAGCAGAAAGCCCTTGGGCTTTGCCGAGGTTTCCATTTTGATGGACAATGAGGATGGCAGATTGCCCTTGGCTTACAGCGAGGTGCAGGTAACCCGTCGGGTGTTTCGCTCCGGTGAGAGTGAATACCGCATCAACGGAACGGCTTGTCGCTTGAAGGATATTCAAGAGCTGTTCATGGATACGGGTGTTGGACGAGAGGGCTATTCCATCATCGGACAGGGACGCATTGATGAAATTTTGAGCGCAAAAGGAGAGGAACGCCGCAGGATTTTTGAAGAGGCGGCAGGCATTGTGAAATACAAAACCAGAAAAAATGAGGCAGTCAATAGGCTGGAAAGGGAACAGCAAAACCTCTTGCGTGTGGATGATATCATCAGTGAGCTTGAGGTGCAGGTGGAGCCTTTGGAGCAGCAGAGCCAAAAGGCGAAGGAATATCTGCATTTGAAGGAGCAGCTGAAGCAGGCAGAAACGGTTGCCTTTTGCAGAGATTTGGAGAGAATCGGCGGCGAATGGGAGTCACTGCGGCAGGCGGAGACAGCTGCCGCAGAGCAGCTTTCGCAAAGCCTTGCAAAAAATGCAGAGGAGAAAGAAAGAGCCATTTCCTTCCGAGAGAAAAATGAGAAGCTGGATGTTCTTTTGCAGCAGCAGAATGAGACAATGACGGAGCTGCGTGCCGAATCGGAAAAGACCGAGGGCGAAATTCGTCTGCGGGAGGAGCAGCGTGCCAATGATGAGGCAAACCGCAGCCGTATTGCAGGCGAATTGACGGAAAAGGCAAAAAAGCAAGCCGAAAATGAGGCGGAGCAGGAGCTTTGCCACAGCAAGATGGCAGGGCTGAAGCTGGAAATGGATGCAAGGCAGGAGGAATTGGAGGCCTTGCAGGAAAAATATGCCTCCCTCAGCACTGCACTGCACCGGGATGAAACACAGGTGGAATCCTTCAAGGATGAAATTTTTGAGCAAATTCGCATTGGCACAGAGACGAAGGGGGAAATCTCCAAGCGGGAGGCAATGAGGGAGCAGTTTCTTGCCAGAAGGGACCAGCTTTTTGCCGAAAAGGAGCATACGGAAAGCAGACTGCATCAATTCACGGTGCATTTGCAGGCGTTGGAGCAGCAGGAGAAGGAACGGCAGGAGCAACTGCGCTATTTGCAGCAGGAGCTGACTGCCTTGGAGCAGAACAAAGCCCATGCCCAACAGGAGAAGCAGAAGGCGGAGACAAGCCTTTCCACGCAGGAAAAACGCAGCTCGGAGCTGCAATCTCGGCTCTCCCTGTTATCCGAAATGGAGCGGGAGCATGAGGGCTATTATAACAGCGTGAAAAGTCTGCTGAATTTGGCAGATGCGAAGGAAAGAGGGATTTGCGGTGCAGTCGGCCAGCTTTTGAAGGTGGAGGAGGCCTATGAAACTGCGATTGAGGCGGCGCTTGGCGGTGCTTTGCAGAACATTGTAACCGAAACCGAGGAAAATGCAAGAGATGCCATCGGCTATCTGAAAAAGCGAAATTTGGGCAGAGCAACCTTTCTGCCTGTGACAGCCATCAAGGGCAGAGCGTTGGAGGATCGGCATGGGATTTTGGCAGAAATCGGCGTGATTGGTACGGCGTATGATTTGGTTTCCTTTGAGGAAAAATTCCGACAGCTTGCGTTATATTTGCTGGGGCGGATTTTGGTTGTGGAAAATCTGGACAGAGCCGTACAGCTGGCAAAAAAATATCGCCATCAATATAAAATTGTGACTTTGGAGGGGGATATTTTGAACCCCGGCGGTGCAATGACGGGTGGCTCACAGCAGAAAAGGGCATTGCATGTATTCAGCAGGAGCAGAGAAATCCGCAATTTGCGGGAAAGCCTGCAAGCAGCCACCAAGACGGTTCAAGAGCTGAGAGAGAGACTTGCACTTGCAAATGAGGATTTGCAGGAGATTGAGCAGGAAACCATTGAGAAAAAAATGGAGCTACAAGGCGTTTTGGTCAGCAGGAACGGCGAGGAGACGGAAAAGACCTTGGCAGAGCAACGGGAGACAGCCGAAAGGCTTTCCCTTTTGGAGCTGGAGGAAAAGCAACTGGCAGAGCAGACCGAAAATGCCGAGAGGGAGATTGCGGCCTTGCGGGAGAAGGCGGCATCCTCCGAGGAGGCGATGGAGCAGGCGAATGAAAAGCTGACTGCCTTCCAAGACAGCCTGACGGGCGGCAAGGAAGAAAAGGATATTCTGATGGAGGAAATCACGCAGAAGAAGATTGTGCTTTCTTCCGTTGGGCAGAAGGTATACAGCTTGGAGGAGGAGCTGCTGCGCTTGCGGGAGGAGCAAAGCACCTTACGGCAGGAGCAGAAAAAGGCAGCAGAGCAGGCGGCAGTCTATGAAAAAAATACTGACCTGCGCTTAGAACAGCAGACGATTTTGCAGCAAAGAGCAGACGAATTGCAGCGGCAGGCGGAGATTTTGCAGGACAGGCTGAATGAAACGGCGGCGGAAAAGCAGCAGACCGCAGAGCAGGCGGCACAGGCGGAAGCAAAGGCGGCGGAATGGAAGGAAACGGCGAACAGGCTGGAAAATGAACAGCTTCGCATTTCCTCCAAAAAGGAAAGGCTGGAGGAAGAAAAACAGAGATTGACCACACAGATGTGGGAGGAATATGAAATGACACTGCGGATGGCGCAGGAATATACGGCAGGCTTGCCGAAGGAGCGGGAGCAGATTTCCGTTAAGGAATGGAAGGGAAAAATCCGTGCTTTAGGGGATGTCAATGTCGGTGCGATTGAGCAGTATAAGGAGGTTAAGGAGCGCTTTACGTTCCTGACTGCACAGAGAGAGGATATTTTGGCGGCAGAGGAAAAGCTGCGGCAGATTATCGAGGAGCTTTCCGTTTTGATGGAAAAGCAGTTCCGAGAGCAGTTCGGTGTCATTTCCGAAAACTTCAGCGAGGTGTTCCGAGAAATGTTTGGCGGCGGCAGGGCAGAGCTGCGGCTGACGGATACGGCGCATGTTTTGGAATCCCCGATTGAGATTGTGGCACAGCCCCCGGGGAAAAATTTGCAGAATATGCAGCTGCTTTCCGGCGGAGAGCGTGCGCTGACTGCGATTGCGATTTTGTTTTCCATATTGAAGATGAAGCCCTCTCCCTTCTGTATTCTGGATGAGATCGAGGCGGCGTTGGATGATGCCAATGTCAGCCGCTTTGCGCAATATTTGAAAAAATTTGCGGCAGAAACACAGTTTATTGTCATTACGCACAGAAAGGGTACCATGGAGTATGCAGATGTGCTTTATGGCGTGACCATGCAGGAGAAGGGCATTTCCAAATTGATTTCCGTTGATTTTTCGGAGGCGGAAAAAAGTATTACAGCATAAAGGTTAGAAGGAGAAAAAAATGGGTTTATTTGATTTTTTTAAGAAAAAAACCACCACAGAGGAGCCGAAGGCAGAGCCGCAGGAGGGTGTTGTTGAGTTGGAGGGCCTTGAGGTTGAAACGACTGCACCGGATGCGGATATTGTTCTGGAGGTGGAGGAAAATCAGGATATGAATACTGCTGTCCATGTGGCAATGGATGAGGAGGAGATTCAGATTGACCGTGCCGGAGAGGATATTTTGTATCGGGAGGATGCAAAGGAGGAGCCGCAGGAGGAAATTGAGATTACCCTTGCGGATGCAGACGGCACAGAGATTTTGACGGCGGAAAGCGAAGCGGAGGCGGAAGCACTTCTGGAGGAATTGACAGATCTTGCGGGGGAAATTCTTGCGGAAAAGCCCTTGGCAGAGGATGAAGTCATTGTTGCGACAGAGAAAGGCGAGGTTTTCACTGCCGATACCGATGAGGAGGGCAAGGCCTTTGTGGAGGCACTGGCAGATGAGGTTGCCGAGGAGCTGACGAAGGAGGAGGCACCTGCGAAGGAAGAAGCCCCTGCGAAAGAAGAAGCCACTGCAAAAGAAGAAGCACTTGCTGAGGAAAAGCCTGCAAAAATGGGCTTTTTTGCCAAGCTGAAGGCAGGCTTGGATAAAACCAGGAAGAACATTCTGGGCGGCGTAGACGGTGTTTTGGGTGCGTTTACCAAGATTGATGAGGACCTGTTTGAGGAGCTGGAGGAAGCACTCATTATGGCGGATATGGGGGTGCAGACCACGATGGATATTGTGGAAAACCTCCGCAAGAGAGTGAAAAGGGAGCATGCAACCGATCCTGCGGTTATTAAGGATATGCTGATTGATGAAATTACGGAAATTTTGCAGGAGGGGGCGCAGGAGGAGGAAAACCTGCCTTCGCCTTCCGTTTTGCTTGTGATT
The DNA here is from genome assembly GCF_934277605.1 of uncultured Anaerotignum sp. Lineage (GTDB taxonomy): Bacteria > Bacillota > Clostridia > Lachnospirales > Anaerotignaceae > Anaerotignum_A. Next base: position 41,637 of record NZ_CAKQVD010000002.1, on the reverse strand, counting down.
GGTGTCAATGGTGTCGGCAAGACAACCACCATCGGTAAGCTGGCGCATAACTTCAAGGAGGAGGGAAAGTCCGTTCTTCTGGCGGCGGCGGATACCTTCCGTGCGGCAGCGATTGACCAGTTGGAAATCTGGGGCGAGCGTTCCGATATTGCGGTCATTAAGCATGAGGAAAATTCCGATCCTGCGGCAGTGGTTTATGATGCGGTGCATGAGGCAAGAAAGCAGAACACAGACCTTTTGATTTGCGATACGGCAGGGCGTCTGCACAACAAGAAGAATCTGATGGAGGAATTGAAAAAGATTGCCCGTGTCATTGAGCGGGAATATCCTGCGGCACACAGAGAGGTTTATCTGGTGCTGGATGCCACAACGGGACAGAATGCCTTGCAGCAGGCAAAGCTGTTCCAGGAGGTTGCCGAGATTACAGGCATTGTGCTGACAAAGCTGGACGGCACAGCCAAGGGCGGCATTGTGGTTGCCATTAAGAGTGAGCTGCAGATTCCTGTGCGCTATATCGGTGTCGGGGAAGGGATTCATGATTTGCAGAAATTTGATGCGGCTGAATTTGCTGGCGCATTGTTCGGAAGGGAGGACTAAGCATGGCGGAGGAAAAGAAAATCGAAAATTCCGTTTATGAATACGGAGAATTGGAAGAAAGAACAGAACGCCGTCCTGCGACGGTTACACCCTATGAACGTGAGATTTGTCAGCATATGGAGGGGCTGTTTCCCCATCGTGTGACAAGAGTATATCGGGAGATTGATTCCGAATTTTTGAGTGTGAATGTGTTTGTGATGAAGGCACCCACAAAGAAGGATTTTCATGTGCTTTATACCGCAGGCATGAGTGCAATGCCCATGAAGCTGCCAAAGGAATTTTTGCCCAAATATAAGGACTTGGAGCGTGCGGAGCTGCTGCTGTTTTTGCCTGCCGAATGGGACATTCTGACGGGCTATGAAACAGATGCGGATGTGCCGGATGCGCTTTGGTGGCCGGTGCGCCTGATGAAATATCTGGCAAGATTTCCCCATGAATTTAAAACATGGCTTGGGTGGGGGCATACCCTGCCAAATTCTGCGGAATGTGTCCCTTATGACGAAAGCACAAAGCTGTGCGGCGCTATGCTGGGAGCCTTGCAGGAAAACATCAGTATGTTTCGCACAGAGGATGATACGCAAATCAATATGTATTGCGTGATTCCCTTGTATAAAGAAGAGATGGAATATCAGAAAACAGCAGGCACAGAGGCCTTGCTGCAAAAGCTTTCCGCACTGAACGGATACGGCATGATTGTCTTCCCGGACAGACCGAATGTTTGTGCAGAGGAAGAAAAATAAAAACGCAGAAAAAAAGAGTATGAAGCGAAAAAACGCATTTCATACTCTTTTTTTGATTGCTCATTTTTGATAATCCACAGGCTCTTGCGCCGCCTTTTGCACTGTGGGCTTTAAATCATAATCTTCATATTTGATATCGGGGATAGGCTTCATGCGAGCCTGCCGGTTAATCAGAAATTCCATATACAGCAGCAAATCATCCTTGCTTTCTTCCTCAAGCATACTGTAATAGCGGCGAAATTCATTGAACTTGGCTGTTTCATCATCAATCACATAGGGATAGCGGATATCATTGACACCCAACAAATAATCCATGGATACATTGAAGATAGAAGCGATTTTTTTTAAATCGGGAATGGAGGGTTGGTTACGTCCGGATTCATAGTTTGCAATCGCCGTATAGCCATAGTTGAGCATTTCGCCTAATTTGACCTGTGTTAATTTTTTTTCTTTTCTCAGTGCCTTCAAACGATCTTTAAATTCCATAATGCACCTCTTCTTCGACTCAAGACTTAACGAAAACGATTTTTTCGCACGATAGGAACATATAGAGTATCTCCTCATAACAATATTTATTATACGGATAAATTTTTGACGGGAAAAGACAAGACCACAGATACAAAGAAAATCTTAACGAAATTTTGCGGAATGTGAAGTTATCTGCGTTTTTCAAAGAAAAATCGAAAAATGGAAATTTTATTGAGAAAAATGAAAAAATTTATTGACATATACCAGAAATAATGCTATATTCAAATCACATAAAACATATAAACATACTATGATATATAAAAGAGATTGAGAGGAGTTTTCTTATGCCGACAAAATATTACTTTGATAACGCAGCAACAACACCCGTAAGAGAAGAGGTTTTGCAGGAGATTCTTCCTTACTTTAGAGAATATTACGGCAACGCATCGAGCATTTACAGCATTGCGAAGGAAAGCAAAAAGGCACTGGAGCAGGCGAGAGCGAAGGTTGCGGCTGCCATCGGTGCGGCACCGGATGAGATTTATTTCACAGCGGGCGGCTCCGAAAGCGACAACATGGCTTTGCGTGGCATTGTCAACGCAAGCAAAAAGGAAAAAAAGCACATCATTACAACAAAGATTGAGCATCACGCCATTTTGCACACCGCAGAATTTTTGGAAAAGCAGGGCGTGGAGGTAACCTATTTGAATGTGGACGCAGACGGCAAAATTTCCTTGGAGGAATTGGAAAATGCCATCCGCCCCGAAACCGTTTTGATTTCCGTTATGTTTGCAAACAACGAAATCGGTACGATTCAGCCTATCGAGCAGATTGGCGAAATTGCGAAAAAGCATGGTATTTTCTTCCATACAGATGCCGTACAGGCTGTCGGGCATGTGCCGATTGATGTTGAGAAAATGCACATTGACCTGCTTTCTATGAGCGGACACAAGCTGGGCGCACCAAAGGGAATCGGTGCCATTTATATCCGCAAGGGCGTAAGCATTACACCACTGATTTTCGGCGGCGCACAGGAAAAGAAGCTGCGTGCCGGCACAGAAAATATCGCAGGCATTGTTGGATTGGGAAAGGCTGCGGAATTGGCGGTTGCTGAGATGGAGGAAACAACGAAGAAATTGGTGGCATTGCGAGATAAGCTGATTCACGGTATTTTGGAAAGGATTCCGGACAGCCGCCTGAACGGACACCCGACTGACCGCTTGCCCGGCAACTGCAACATTTCCTTTGCCTATATTGAAGGCGAATCCATGCTGCTGCTGTTGGATGCACTGGGCATTGCTGCCTCCAGTGGCTCTGCCTGCACATCCGGCTCCTTGGATCCCTCCCATGTGCTGATGGCCATTGGCTTGCCCCATGAAATTGCACACGGCTCCCTGCGGCTGACCATGGACAGAGAAAATACAGAGGAGCAGGTGGATTATATTTTGGAAAAGCTGCCTGCATTGGTGCAGAGATTGAGAGATATGTCTCCTGTTTATCCGGGAAACAAAGCATGAGAAAAGCGTTTTAGAAAAGGACAGAAAAGAGAGTTTGAATTACTGAGGAGGATTTAGAAATGGAATACAGCGAAAAGGTAATGGATCATTTTATGAACCCGAGAAATGTAGGCGAAATTGAGAATGCCAGCGGCGTTGGGCAGGTCGGCAATATGAAGTGCGGCGATATTATGAAGGTATATTTGCAGATTGAGGATGGAAAAATCGTAGATGCGAAATTTAAGACCTTTGGCTGTGGTGCCGCAGTTGCGACAAGCTCTATGGCAACGGAGCTGGTAAAGGGAAAGAGTATCCAAGAGGCCTTGGAGGTAACCAATAAAGCGGTTATGGAGGCGTTGGATGGCCTGCCCCCTGTAAAAGTTCACTGTTCCTGTTTGGCAGAGGAAGCACTGCGGGCGGCACTGTGGGATTATGCACAGAAGAATGACATTGTGATTGACGGGCTGGAGCCGCCTGTGAATGATGTTGATGAAAGACATCATCACGAATGACAGCGAAAAGCACAGATGAAAAGAAAGAAAAACGAAAGCTACGAAAGATAGTCCCTCTTATTATTTATAGAAAAGTCCTCCCTGATAAAAGGAGGACTTTTTGCTTATGCTTTTTTATTTTAAAAGGGCTTCATAGGCCTGCAAAACAGCGGCTACGCCTTCCGCAAGGGTGCTGTTGTTTTCCGCAATGGCCTCTGCCGCCGCTGTATAAAGAGGCAGACGCTCCTGATAAAGCTTTTGCGCTGCCGCTTGGTCGGGGGCGAGTGGCCTGCCGTTGCCGCTTTCCAGTAAATTTGCATCACGCTTCAGCCAAATCAATCTGCCGTTGCGCTTGAGATATTCCACGTTCAAGGGGTTTTTGATAATGCCGCCGCCTGTGGAAATGACAAGGTTATTTTGAGAGGAAAGCTCATGGAGCACCTTCGTTTCGATTTCACGGAAGGCAGGCTCGCCCTCCTTGGCGAAGAAATCGGCAATGGACATTCCGATGCGTTCCAAAATGCGTTCATCCGTATCCACAAAGGTTTTCCCTAATTTTTCTGCCGCCAGCCTGCCGATTGTGCTTTTGCCGCCGCCGCTCATGCCAATCAGCACCAGATTGGAGCGTTCCTTCAGCAAATCCGCATTGATTTCGGCAATGCGGGAATCGGGAAGCTGTGTATCCAGAAAAATCTCTACGGCATATTTTGCCTGTGCCACAAGCATTTCCAAGCCGCCTGCGGCAGAAACCCCACGCTTTTCCGCCTCCAAAACAAGCTGTGTGCGCAGGGGGTTATAAACAACATCGGCAACCCCCTCCAAAGCGGGAAAACGGCTCAAATCAATCGGGCAGTCATCTGCCTTGGGGTACATTCCGACAGGGGTGGTGTTGATGATGATTTCCGCATCGGCATGGCTTTGATAGCACTTCGCATAGGTAACGGTTTGCGGGTGTTCCTTATAATATACGGTAATGATTTCGGCTGCACCCAATTCCTCCAAAACGGCAATGACTGCCTTGGAGGCACCGCCCTTGCCAAGCACCAATACCTTTTTGCCTGCAATGCAAATGTTGTTTTTTTGCAGGAGATAACGGAATCCGTAAAAATCCGTATTATAGCCGCAAAGCTTACCGTTTCGGTTTACAACGGTATTTACGGCACCGATTCTTTGCGCACGGGAGTCTACCTCATCCAGATAAGGAATAACGGTTTCCTTATAAGGAATGGTAACATTCAAAGCGGCAAACTGCTTTTCCTTCAAAAAAGCATCCAATTCCGTTCTTGTCAAAGGGATTAGGTCATAGGTATAGTCCGCAAGCTGTTCGTGTATGATTTTGGAAAAGCTGTGTCCTAATTTCTCGCCAATTAGCCCGTATCTCATAGAAATTCACCTCGTATCTTTTGTATACTCTATGGAATGATAGTTTCTTTCTATCTTAATGCAAACATGGGAATTATGCAATCTATTTCCGTAAGAAAGTAAAAGAAAAGATTAAAGTAATTGTAATATTTTTCATCCTGTTTTTATGGTATAATACCCACGGAATATCCACGGATAAATCCGTGGGTTAGCCGCTTACAGCGTCTATCTGCTGTTTTCACAGCAAATTCTACAATTCGCAGGCACAGCCTGCTCATACCATGCCTTGCGGAAGAAAATATCTGCTGCGCAGCTGCTTTCTTCCCCTGCAAACATGGTACAATAAGAAAAAACAGACGGCTTTTTATGAACAAAGGAATCAGGTGAAAAAATGAATCAATTTTTAAAGAGGGTATGCATGGGTATTTTATGTGGTGTGCTTGGCATGGTAAGCATTGGGGCGCAGGAGGTCTATGCAACGAATGCGAAGGATATGCGTGCTGTTTGGATTTCGACGGTTTACAGTGCGGATTATCCGTCAACAACAAATAACGAGGAAGCACAGAAGAATGAGTTTATTCAGAAGCTTGAACGGGCGCAGGCGTTGGGGATTAACACAGTGGTGGTGCAGGTGCGGCCGAAGGGCGACGCATTGTATCAATCCGATTTGAACCCTTGGAGTGCGGTGCTGACAGGAACACAGGGCGTGAACCCCGGCTATGACCCGATGGCGTTTATGATTGCGCAGGCACATAAGCGTGGCATGGAATTTCATGCGTGGATGAACCCCTATCGTATCACAACATCGGGGACGGATGTTTCCGCACTTGCGGCAGACAATATGGCAAGACAGCACCCGGATTGGATTCTTACCTATAAAGGTGCAATGTATTATGATCCTGCGAATGAAGAAGTGCAGGAATATATTTGTGACACGGTAAAAGAGGTTGTGGAAAAATATGATGTGGATGCCATTCACTTTGATGATTATTTCTACCCCTCCAACTATCCTTTGCCTGAGGGAGAGGACAGGGAAGGCGCAGTGGCACAGAAACGCAGAGAGAATGTGGATGCACTGATTCAAAAGGTACATAAAACAATCAAGGCGGCGGATGCCTCTGTGGAATTCGGTATCAGCCCGATGGGGATTTGGAAGAACAGCACCTCTGACGAGGTCGGCTCTGCAACCAGAGGCTCCGAAGGCTATTATACCGTATACGGCGATGCGAAAAAATGGGTGGAAAAAGGCTGGGTAGATTATATTGTTCCTCAGATTTATTGGGAGCAGGGCAATGCCTATGCTGATTATGAAACACTTGTAAAATGGTGGAGTGATGTGGTTGACGGCACAGGCGTGAAGCTGTATATCGGGCAGGGGATTTACAAGGATTCCGTTGCCAAGGAGATTGCACAGGAAATGCAGGTCAACGAGAAATATTCTGTGGACGGCAGCTTTTTCTTCAGCCTGCGGGATTTGCTCAACAACAGACAGGGCTGTGCGGATGCAGTGAAGGCTTATTATGAAGCAAAGACAGAGGTGCCGACAGCACCCGAAACACCGACAACACCCGAAACACCCGCAGAACCCGAAGTACCCGTTACGATTGAAAAGAAATATGCCTATGCAGGCAGAGCAAAGGTAACTGTAAACGGGAAGGCTGTGGATTTCCAAGCATATACGATTGATGATTATACCTATTTCAAGCTGCGTGATATTGCAGGGGCAATCAATGGGACGGAAAAGCAGTTCCAGACCTATTGGAATGAAGGCAAGCAGGCGATTGAGCTGTTCCGTGGTGTGCCGTATTCCTCCTCTGTGAGCGGTGAGGCAGGCAGATATGTCGATACCTATGGCACAACCTCTACGGCAAAGCTATACTGCGATGGGGACAGAAAATATGTCAGTGCGTATACCATCAACGATTATACCTATTATAAGCTGCGTGATTTGGCAAAGCTTTTGGATATGGGTGTGACATGGGACGAAAAAACGGCAACCATCGGAATCAATACCGCAAGGAGCTATCAGTAAAAGCGAATCAGGAGGAAGAAGATGTCCTTTTTTAAAAGGCTGCAGGAAAAAAGAGCGGCGGAGCGTGTGCGAAAATCCGAAAGAATGCAGGGCTTTACCATGCAGGCGGAGCTGAGTGCCACGATTGTCAGTGTAAGGCTCTTGGATGGCACGGAAACGGAATCCCGCTTTCTTGTGGAATATGCCAATGGAGAGAAAAAAGAGGAAACCGTTAAAAATGACAGCACAAGGTTTCAAGAGCTTGGTTTATATTTAGGCTAAACGAAAAAATCCCTTGAATGAATTTTCGGGGGATTTTTTTATGCTTGGATTCATAGAATTCTCTTTTCTGCAAAGGCTAAGGAAAAGGAAACGGAAAGGAGAAGGCTTCATGCTTGTGGAATTGGCCAGCACACCGGTGGCGGCAGGGCTGTTTTTTCTGTATATCAAGGATAAATATGAAAAGGAGCCTTGGAAAATGCTGTTTCTGGGGGTTTTGTACGGGCTGTATACGGCGGCGGTGATCTATGCCTGCGGCAGCTTTTTGGAGCGGAGATTTCCGCACCGGGAAACCCCGTTTTATACCGCCTTTTTCAGCTCGGCAGGGGTGGAGGAGGCAGTGAAGCTTTTGTTTTTGTTTTTTCTGATTTGGGGCAACCGCAATTTCAATGAGCCGTTGGATGCGATTGTCTACGGCGTGTTTCTCTCGCTTGGCTTTGCTTGGGCGGAAAATATCATTTATGTGACAAACCCGATTCTCGGCGGCTATGCAACGGCATTGGTGCGGGCGCTGCTTTCTGTGCCGGGGCATGCGCTTTTTGGTGTGCAGATGGGGTATTTTCTTGCACTGGGGAAATATCGCAGTCAAAAAAGATATTTGCCGCTTGCCTTCCTTTGCCCTTATCTTGCGCACGCCTTGTATAATTATTTTCTGCTGCGGAAGGAAAACTATTTTTGGTTATTTTTTGCACTTTTGGAGGCTTGGCTTTGGATTTTTGGGCTGAAAAAAATCAAAGAGCTGCAAAATTGCTCGCCGTTTCGGGAAAAACTATCAAAAGAGACGGCGGCATAGGGGAGAATCTTTTGGAAACACCTTGAAAAAGGACAAAAAACAGGATATACTATAATCAGTGCAAAACTGAATAGGCGGGAGGAAAAACGATGGTAGAAGCAGTGAGCTGCGGCGGTGTCGTGATATACAAGTGGAAGATCCTTCTGCTGTATAAAAACCAGAATGGCAGATACATGGGCTGGGTTCTTCCGAAGGGCACAGTGGAGGAAGGCGAAACCTATCGGCAGACGGCTTTGCGTGAAGTGAAGGAGGAAAGCGGGGCAAACGGCGAGATTATCAAATACGTCGGGAAAACCCAATATACCTTTAAAGGCAGTGAGGATACCGTAAACAAAACGGTGCATTGGTATCTGATGAGTGCCAATTCCTTTTATTGCAAGCCGCAGAGCGAGGAATACTTTGCCGATGCCGGCTTCTATAAATTCCATGAGGCTTATCATCTGCTGAAATTCAACGATGAACGCCAAATCTTGAAAAAGGCATACTATGAATATAGTGAAATGCGCAAAAACAAAGAGTTTTTGAGAAGAAAATTCGGTGAAAGCAAATCATAAAAGGTGAAAGGAAGAGATGCGATTATGAAAAAATATTTTGAAGCAGCACCCAACTTTGACGGTTTGAAGGAAAGAATTATTGTTTTGAAGGACGGAGAGGATAAAAAGACTTTGCTTGCAGTGATTGCACTGGTAACGGCAGTGCTGGTTGTTGTAACCGTAGGCGTGGTTTATCTTTTGAAAACAAGAATGGACGACGAATACGAAGATGATTGGGATTATGACTGGGATGATTTAGAGGACGAATTCTGTGATGATGACGAATGCTGCTGCACAGACAAGGACGTAGATGATTCCGTGAAAGTAGAACAGGCTTGATGAATAAAGAGGGTGTGGTAAAATTTTGCTGTCACCCTCTTTTTTTGAGGTAAATGGGACATAAAGTGAACTTGTGGGATAAAAGATAGCCAAATAAGGTGTGTGAAAAAAATGGAACAAAAATTGCAACTGATTAAAAAAATTGCGCCGGATTTGACGGAAGAAATGATAAAGCGCTACCGCGTGTTAAAGACGGTCAGACTGCTGCAGCCCTGCGGCAGACGCTTGGTGGTGCTTTCCCTTGGAATGACGGAGCGGACGGTGCGTAGTGAGATTGAGCGCTTGAGTGCGCAGGGCTTGGTACACGTTTCCAAAATCGGCATGAGCTTGACCGAGGAGGGCATGGAGGTTTTGGAGGGGCTGGAGGCAATTTTCTCCGCTCTGACGGGGCTTTCAATTTTGGAGGAGAGATTGACACGGGCCTTGGGGGCGCAGAAGGTATTTATTGCCCAAGGGGACAGCGACAGCAGCGAGCGTGCCAAAAAGGAAATGGGACAGTTGGCGGCAAGGGTGCTTTCCGAGCATACCACAGAGGAGCTGCGCATTGCGATTGCGGGCGGCTCTGCCATGGCGGAATTGGTGCAGGCGGCGCCGGAGGCAGCCGTACCCATGGCAAAGATGGTTCTGCCGGCACGAGGCAGCATTGGGCGCAGATTGGAGCTGCAGGCGGATACCTTGGCGGCAAGGCTTGCGGAAAAGCTGCAGGCGGATTATCGTTTGCTGCACCTGCCGGATAACTTAAGCACGAATGTGCTGGAGGAAATGCGGAAGGACCCGGATATTGCCGAAACGATTGCGGAAATGGAGATGGCGAATATTTTGCTTTTGGGCGTAGGCAATGCCTTGGAGCTTGCGGAAAAACGCCGCTTGGATGAAAACATTCGTAAGCAGTTGGAGCGGGAAAATGCCGTTGCCGAGGCGTGCGGCTATTATTTTGACGGTGCGGGCAGGGTGCTTTATAAAACCCGCTCCATCGGGATTGATTTCAATGATATTGATAAATTGGATTGCATTATTGTGGTGGCAGGCGGCAAGAAAAAGGCGGAAAGCCTGCTGGCAGTCAGCCACAGCATTCCCGATGGGATCTTTGTGACGGATGAAGGTGCAGCTTTGGAAATGTTAAGACTTGCGGGAAAGTAAATCTTATCGTATAATACTTCTGAGGGACGTTTTTTGTCCCAAATGAAAATGCAAGTACCTTCATCATAGAGGGAGGATTCGGGAAAATTGCAGGAGCAGTTTTGGCGGCAAGGAGCCGCCGGCCGTATCGGATAAGGAAAGGAGCAAGACAGATGCTGAACAAGAAAACAGTGGATGATTTACATGTAACGGGAAAACGTGTATTGGTAAGATGTGACTTTAACGTACCCTTGCAGGATGGCGTAATTACAGATGAAAACAGAATTACGGCAGCTTTGCCGACCATCAAAAAGCTGATGGGAGAGGGCGCAAGGGTTATTCTTTGTTCCCACATGGGCAAGCCCAAGGGCGAGGTGAAGCCTGAACTTTCTTTGGCTCCCGTAGCAAAGAGACTTTCCGAATTGTTGGGAAAAGAGGTTGTTTTTGCAAAGGATGACACAGTTGTGGGCGAAAATGCAAGGGCTGCAGTTGCAGCAATGCAGAACGGCGATGTTGTTCTTTTGGAAAACACGCGTTATAGAAAAGAAGAAACAAAAAATGAGGAGGCTTTCAGCAAGGAACTGGCTTCCTTGGCAGATATTTTTGTAAATGATGCGTTTGGCACAAGCCACAGAGCACACTGCTCCACGGTTGGCGTGACAAAATTTGTGAAGGAATCCGCTGTGGGCTATCTGATGGAAAAGGAAATCGCCTTCCTCGGCAATGCCGTGAATAACCCCGAAAGACCCTTTGTGGCAATTCTGGGCGGCTCCAAGGTTTCCGACAAAATCAATGTTATCAATAATCTGCTGGAAAAGGTGGATACACTGATTATCGGCGGCGGTATGGCTTATACCTTTGCAGTGGCAAAGGGCGGCAAGGTCGGCAATTCCCTTCTGGAGGAGGATAAGGTGCCTTATGCACTGGAAATGATGAAGAAGGCAGAGGAAAAGGGCGTGAAATTTTTAACTCCTGTGGATACTGTGATTGCAAAGGAATTTAAGAATGACACAGAATATAAAACCGTGCCGACAGGCGAAATTCCTGATGGCTGGATGGGCTTGGATATCGGCGAGGAAACAAGAAAGCAGTTTGCCGATGCCATCAAGGGCGCAAAGACAGTTGTTTGGAATGGGCCTATGGGCGTATTTGAATTTGAAAACTTCGCAAAGGGCACAAAGGCAGTTGCAGAGGCAATGGCTTCCATTGATGCAACCACAATTATCGGCGGCGGCGATTCTGCGGCAGCGGTAAACCAGTTGGGCTATGGCGATAAAATGACACATATTTCCACAGGCGGCGGCGCATCCTTGGAATTTTTGGAAGGCAAGGAGCTGCCCGGTGTTGTTGCGGTGGATGATAAATAAGAATTTGTAAGAAAGAGCAATGAGAATGAAGAAAAGAAAAGCAATGGCGGCTGTGCTGGCAGCGGTGCTTTCTCTGCTTTCCGTTTCTGCGGCTTATGCAGAGGAGGCCTATGTAAGCGTTGTCGATACTGCGGAGCAGGCGGATTCCCTGGCGGGAGAATATATCCCCGTTTTGATGTATCATCATTTTGCGATGCGCAACATGGGGATTGGCAACGGAGTTGTGACAACAACAAAGGAATTGGAGGAGCAGCTGCGTTATTTTCAATCGCAGGGCTATCATATCATTTCCTTAGAGGAATTGGATGCACTGCTTGCAAGGGCGGAAAGAAATCCAGAAGGGCTTGGCCTCGGTCTGGGGGAAAAGTATCTCTGTATTACCATGGATGATGGGTATTACAGCAATTATGATTTGGCATTTCCGCTGTTTCGGAAATATCGTGTGCCGGCCTCTGTGTTTGCGGTGACGGATTTTGTGACAGAGCAAATCGGCTTGAAGAAATTTACATGGGAGCAGGCGGAGAAAATGGATAAATCCGGCTTTCTGCGGGTTTACAGCCATACGGCAAACCATCAGCCGGTTGAGGAAGGCGAGGAGGAGGCATTTCTCGCCTCCATGCAAAGAAGTGAGGAGACGCTGAACGAAAACCTGAGCAAAAAACACGTGAAGGCAATGGCATACCCTAACGGACGCTATACAGAGCTGTCACAGCGGATGCTGGAGGAGGATGGCTATGTGCTGCAGTTTACGGTGGAAAACAGCGTGATTACAAGGCAGACCAAGAGAAATGCAATTCCCCGCATTACGATTGAATCCGGCATGGACGGAGCAGATGTGGTGCGGAAAATAGAACTGACAGCAGAAAAGGTATTTGCTGCGGAAGGAGAAGGAAACGAGATATGAGGAAAAAAATCGTTGCAGGGAACTGGAAAATGAACAAGACACCCAAGGAAGCGGCAGAGTTTTGCAAGCTGATGAAGGAAAAGGTTGTTTCCGATGCGGTTGAGGTAGTATTCTGCGTACCCTTTGTGGATTTGTATGCTGTTTTGGAGGAATTGAAGGGGACGGGCATTGGTGTTGGTGCGGAAAATATGCACTTTGCGGAAAGCGGTGCATATACCGGCGAGGTTTCTGCTTCCATGCTGAAGGAAATGGGCGTGGAGTATGTCATTTTGGGACATTCCGAGCGGCGTCAGTATTTCGGCGAAACAGATACTATGGTAAACCAGAAGGTAAAAAAGGCCTTGGAGGCTGACCTTGTGCCGATTCTTTGCTGTGGGGAAACCTTGGAGCAGAGAGAAGCGGATATCACGATTGAATGGGTGCGTATGCAGATTAAGTGTGCTTTGGCAGGCGTTTCTGCCGAGGCTGTGAAGAAGGTTGTCGTTGCTTATGAGCCAATCTGGGCAATCGGCACAGGCAAAACAGCTACCTCCGCACAGGCGCAGGAGGTTTGCCATGCCATTCGCACGGTTTTGGCAGAGATGTACGGCAAGGAGATTGCAGAGGAAATCCGTATTCAATATGGCGGCAGTGTCAATGGCAAAAATGCCGCAGAGCTGTTTGCAATGCAGGACATTGACGGCGGCTTGGTTGGCGGTGCCAGCTTGAAGGAGGAATTTGCCTCTATCGTACACTATTAAAGCATTTCCTGTGCAAGCAGGCTCACCATCATACCCCTTGGGGGTTCGGGGAGAGGATTCCTCGAGGAATGGAGGAAAAAATGGAGAAAAAAACAACAGTTTTGATGATTTTGGATGGCTTTGGTCTGAATGATAAAACAGAGGGCAATGCAGTGAAGCAGGCAAAAACCCCTGTGTTAGACGGATTGATGCAGAAATATCCCTTTGTTGCGGGATATGCCAGCGGCTTAGATGTGGGCTTGCCGGCAGGGCAGATGGGCAATTCTGAGGTCGGGCATCTGAACATGGGTGCGGGGCGTGTCGTTTATCAGGAATTGACACGCATCACAAAAGCGATTGAGGATGGCGATTTCTTTGAAAACCCTGCACTTTTGGAGGCGGTGGAGCATTGCAAAAAGCATGATTCCGCACTGCATTTGTACGGCCTGCTTTCCGATGGCGGCGTACATAGCCACAACACACATTTATACGCTTTGCTGCAGCTGGCAAAAAGAAACGGCTTGGAAAAGGTTTATGTGCATGCTTTTTTGGACGGCAGAGATACGCCGCCGACCTCCGGTGCGGGATATGCGGAGCAGCTGGAGGAAAAAATGCGCGAAATCGGCGTAGGCAAAATTGCTACGGTCATGGGCAGATATTATGCTATGGACAGAGACAAGCGCTGGGAGCGTGTGCAGGAGGCATACAATGCTATGGTGCTGGGCAGAGGCACAACGGCTGCCGATGCGGTGCAGGCCATCAAGGATTCCTATGCGGCGGGAAAAACAGATGAATTTGTTTTGCCCACTGTGGTTGTGCGGGAGGATGGCAGGGCTGTCGGCAAAATCAGCGACCATGATGCAGTGATTTTTTATAACTTCCGTCCGGACAGGGCAAGAGAAATCACACGTTCTCTCTGTGATCCCGATTTTGACGGCTTCCAAAGAGAGTATGTGCCGCAGGATTTGAAATATATCTGCTTTACGGAATATGATGTGACCATTCCCAATAAGGAGGTTGCATTCAAGCCCCAAAGGCTGAAAAATACCCTTGGGGAATATATTTCCTCTTTGGGCTTAAAGCAGCTGAGAACAGCGGAAACGGAAAAATATGCACATGTTACGTTTTTCTTCAACGGCGGTGTGGAGGAGCCGAATCCCAATGAGGAGCGTTGGCTGGTGCCTTCTCCCAAGGTTGCAACCTATGATTTGCAGCCAGAAATGAGTGCAGTTGCCGTAACCGATGGCTTGGTAAAGGCACTTCTTTCCAAGGAATATGATTTGATTATTGTGAATTATGCAAATCCGGATATGGTTGGGCATACAGGCGTACTTTCTGCCGCAATCAAGGCAGTGGAAGCTGTGGATGCCTGCATTGGCAGAGTGATGGAGGCGTTGCTTGCAGTGAATGGGCAGATGTTTATTTGTGCCGACCATGGCAACAGCGACCAGCTGATTGATTATGAAACGGGGCAGCCCTTTACGGCACACACCACAAATCCGGTTCCCTTCCTTTTGGTAAACTACACCGATGGCGTGGGACTTCGGGAGGGCGGCAAGCTGGCTGATATTGCGCCGACCTTGTTGGAAATGATGGGATTGCCTAAGCCTGCGGAAATGACAGGCACAAGCTTATTGATTGGTAAATAAAATTTGGGGGACAGCGTCCGCCGAAAAATAAGGAGGATAAATGATATGAAAGGTTATTACGAAATCACAGATGTGTATGCAAGAGAAATTCTGGACTCCAGAGGAAACCCTACGGTTGAGGTTGAGGTTATTCTGGATGACTGCATTCTGGGCCGTGCGGCTGTTCCCAGCGGCGCATCCACAGGTGCATTTGAAGCAGTGGAGCTGCGTGACGGCGGCGACAGATACAACGGTGTTGGCGTGCAGGATGCAGTGGATAATGTAAACGATATTATCGCAGATGCGATTATCGGCATGAACGCACTGGATCAGGTTGCGATTGATAAGGCAATGATTGCACTGGATGGCACACCCAATAAGGGCAAGCTGGGCGCAAACGCAATCTTGGGTGTTTCCATGGCAGTTGCAAAGGCAGCGGCAGAAGCACTGGATTTGCCTTTGTATCAGTATTTGGGCGGCTTTAACGCAAAAACAATGCCCGTTCCCATGATGAATATTATGAACGGCGGTAAGCACGCAGATAACACCGTAGACGTACAGGAATTTATGATTATGCCTGTTGGTGCAGACTCCTTTAAGGAAGCACTGAGAATGTGTGCGGAAATTTATCATAAGCTGAAAAAGGTGCTGAAGGATAAGGGCCTTTCCACAGCAGTTGGCGATGAAGGCGGCTTTGCACCCGACTTGCCGACAGCAGACGCAGTTATCGACTTGATTCAGGAGGCAGTTGTAGCCGCAGGCTACAAATGGGGCGAGGACATCAAGATTGCTCTGGATGCGGCTGCAACAGAGCTGTATGATGAAAAGGACGGCAAGTATCACTTCCCCGGCGAAAGCAAAATGCTTGGCAAGGAAATCGTAAGAACCTCTGAAGAAATGGTTGATTTCTGGAAGGCTTTGGTTGCAAAATATCCTCTGGTTTCCTTGGAGGACGGTCTGGCTGAGGAGGACTGGGCAGGCTGGCAGCTTCTGACAAAGGAACTGGGCGATCAGATTCAGCTGGTTGGCGATGACCTGTTCGTTACAAATACAGAAAGATTGCAGAAGGGCATTGACCTGAAGGCAGGCAACTCCATTCTGATTAAGGTAAACCAGATTGGTACATTGACAGAAACCTTCAATGCAATCCAGTTGGCAAACAGAAACAAGATGACAGCAGTTGTTTCTCACAGAAGTGGCGAAACAGAGGATGCAACGATTGCGGATATCGTGGTTGCTGTGAATGCAGGGCAGATTAAAACAGGCGCACCTGCAAGAACAGACCGTGTGGCAAAATATAACCAACTGCTGAGAATCGAAGAGGAACTGGACGATGCGGCAGAATATTTGGGCGTTGATGCGTTCTTCAATTTGAAATAATTAAAAAAACGGCATAAAGAAAACCGCCGCCTATTTTCTGAGGAAAGTAGGCGGCGGTTTTTGTTTATAGGCTTAGAAAGAGAGAATTAAGCATACAGATAGCCGGCGGTCATTTCCAGATAGTTTTCGCCGGAATAATCGGGGAAGGCTTCCTTCATGGCTGCGATGAAGTCCTCTGCGTTATTATTTGCCTGTGCCAGCTCCTTTGTTTTCTTGACATAAGCAATTTTTTCGGTGACGGCATCCTGTCCTTCGATACCGCCGTGAGAGGTCAGAATCATATCATAACCGGCATCCTGATAGCCCTTGAGAGTAAGCAGCAGGCTGTCCATTTGTTCAAGGCTGACAAGGATGGAATGGCTTGTTTTGCCAAGCATGTGGGTATAGACAGCGTTCAGTGCAGGAATTTCCAAATCATAGCTTTCGCCATGGTCAATCAGGTTGAACGCAATGCCGCCAACCGTTACTTTATCGGAAACAACGGTATTGATGTTGGCAATATCCTCTCCGCCATGGAAATCGGTGCCAAAGCTTTCATACAGGCCTTGTGTGGTGGCATAGGCGGAGCCTGCGGCAATGGAATCCTTTGCGCCCTGCGTCCCATAGATGTGCATGCCCTTTACATAGCTTGCACCGGCAGGATGACTGCACAGGAAAATATCGTTCATGGGCTTATCGAGGTCTGCAATATAGCCTTTCCATGAATCCAGTCCTTCGGTAAAGGCGGGCAGCTCAATGCCAACCAAAGCATCCTTGCCTTCTACGATATAAGCGACATCCGCCAGAGCATCGCCTGTCAGGAAGGCATGCAGCTTTGTATCGCCGTAATCATAAACGGTCACATTGCCGCTTTCCAGAGCAACCTCGTTGACAGAAGGTTTTTTTTCATTTGTTTCTGTGACCTCTGCCTTATCCTGCGTGCCGCAAGCCGCAAGCATGGATGCTGTCATTGCTGCGGATAAGAGAATGGTAAGTTTCTTTTTCATTTGTTGTACCTCCTTATGTTGTGCGTTAATTTTCTTTACGCCTATGATGATACTGCTGAAAAAGGATCGCCACAAGTACGCACTATTTTATTACTTAGTTACCAAAAGGTAACTCTTGCACAAGAAACGAAGGATACGCTATAATTAGAATGTAACATTCAAAAATGAACTTTTGGAGGTGTTTATATGCTGACGAAGGAAGAAATGCCTGCTTGCCCTGTGGCAACAACAGTGCGGCTGATTGGCAGCAAATGGAAGCTTTTGATTTTGCGGAATCTGTTTATGCGCCCTTGGCGGTTTAATGAATTAAAAAGAGATTTGGAGGGAATTAGCCAGAAGGTGCTGACTGACAGCCTGCGTTCGATGGAATCAGATGGAATTATTATCAGAACGGCTTATCCGGAGGTTCCGCCGAGAGTGGAGTATTCGCTTTCCGCTTTGGGAGAATCTATGCGCCCGATTATGAATACAATGGAGCAATGGGGTAGGGAATATCAAAATTCTTTATAAAAAAAGCCGTAGCTGTTAGGTGTGTCCCAATAAGAAAACATGAATTTATGGTTTCTTATCCGGGCGCACCTTTAAGTGTGCGGCTTTTTGAGTTTCTTTGAGTTTATTCGTAGGTTTCCTCTGCGGGCGCACCCCTTCTGCCTGTCGGGGTTGTGCCAAAGTGTTTGGCATAGGCTCGTGTGAAGGAGGAATAGCTGCCGAAGCCGGAACGGAAACAGCTTTCTGTGGCGGAAACACCCTGCCGAATCAGCTCTCTGGCGTGGAGGAGGCGGCGTTCCTGCAAATAGCCGTGAATGGAGTAGCCGGTTTCCTGCCGAAACAGACGCATCATGTGATATTTGCTGATGAAAAATTCCTCTGCCAAGCGTTCAATCGGGATTTCCTCCGTCAAATGTGCATCCAGATAGTGCAGAATGTCTAAAATACGGCTGTTGGTCGGGACAATGGGCTTTGCGAAGGCGGCATCGGGGTTTTGTATACGGCGGGCCAGGGCAATCAAAAGTCGCAGAAGAAGGCCGTTGCTTAAAATGACTCTGCCATAGGCATTGCCCTCCAATTCCTGCTCCAACGCATCTGCCAAATCCCAGATGGTTTCGGGGTTTTCCAAATGCAAAACCGCCCCCTTTTTTCCGTTGAAGATTTCCTCAAGCTGACAATCCGGCGTGGATTGCTGCTGCAAAAATTGGGGGGAGATATAGATAATCACACGCTCATAGAGTACCCCCGGCTCAAATTCCGGCTTATGCACGCATTGACTGCCGATTAGGACGGCATCCCCTGTTTTTAGGTCATAGCGTTGCCCATCGACGGTATAGCCGCCATAGCCACTGCGCAGGAGCAGCAGCTTACAAAATTCGTGATAATGATAGGCAACATCGGTGCCTTTTTCATCCTTCAAATGAAACAAACGGAAATCATCCAACAGATAGCCCCGTTTTTCATAATTCGATTCCATGCCATTTCTCCTTTGGTCGCACTTTTTGCAATAATTATAGCATAAAATGTATTTTATTTGCAAGTTGTGCTGCGTAAAATAAGAGTAAGGAAATAAAATTTCGCAGAAAGGGGAATCGGCTATGTTAATCGTAAAAAAATTCGGTGGCACCTCCGTAGCAAATAATGAGCGTATTTTTCATGTGGCAAAAAGATGTATCAAGGAATATGAAAAGGGCAACGATGTGGTGGTTGTGCTTTCTGCTATGGGCGATGTGACAGACCGGCTGATTGACAAGGCGAAGGAAATCAACGAAAACCCCTCTCAAAGAGAAATGGATATGCTTTTTACGATTGGAGAGCAGATGTCTGTGGCCCTGATGGCAATGGCTTTGGAAAGCCTTGGCGTGCCTGCGGTTTCCCTCAACGCATTTCAGGCGGGGATTCATACAACTGCGGTGCATGGAGATGCAAGAATTACAAGCATTGATACCAAGCGGATTCGGGAGGAGCTGGCGCAGAAGAAGATTGTGCTTGTGACGGGTTTCCAAGGAATCAATGAAAATGCCGACTATACAACGCTTGGCAGAGGCGGCTCCGATACAACGGCGGTTGCCCTGGCGGCAGCCCTGCAGGCAGATGCCTGTGAGATTTACACGGATGTGGATGGGGTGTATACAGCAGATCCCAGAAAGGTGCCTACTGCGAAAAAGCTGGATGAAATTTCCTATGACGATATGCTTCACATGGCACTGAATGGCGCACAGGTTTTGCACAGCCGTTGTGTAGAGCTGGCGAAAAAATTTGAGATTCCCTTGGTGGTGTGCTCCAGCATGAATGAAAAAACAGGCACAGTGGTCAGAGAAAAAACGCTTTGCCGCTTCGGTGCATCCAAATAAGAAAAAATGAGAAGCAGAGGCTTTTTGAAGCAGAGCCTTTGTTGCGGTTGCTCTATTTTTATGTATGAAAAAAGCCCTTTTGCAAAGAATATTCGCAAAGGGGCTTTTTTGCCGTTAAAAATCAAGCGGTTTCAATGAAGAAATCAGCCCTGATTTTTTTCAGCCATCATCTGTTCCTGCTTCTCAATCATCTTTTTTACCATATAGCCGCCGACATAACCGTTCTGTGCAGAGGTCAGGTCGCCGTTGTAGCCCTTTTTCAGAGGCACGCCGATTTCATTTGCTACCTCGAATTTAAACTGCTCCATTGCCGCTCTTGCTTCCGGTACGTTGATTTTATTGCTGTTTGTAGTATTACTGTTGCTCATGTTTATAACCTCCTCGTTATTTTCTGATTTTTGAAATTTGTGTTGCTTGGTGTTGCAAGGTTAGTATGTGCGCACCACAGCGGATTATGTTAGGAACATACTGCCATGCGTATCGGTGGATTTTAGCAGTTTCCGAGGAAGGCGGGATTTACGGCAGGATTTTTGTCGAAACGTGATTGACAGAAGGAATTTTGGGGCATATCATAGATAGGAATGACATTGCAGTAGGAGGAAAAGAAAAATGAATGTTTTAAGCCATTTGGGGTGTGACAAGGTTTTTGAGTATTTTGAAAGGATTTGCGACATTCCCCATGGGAGCTTCCATGAAAAAGCGCTGAGTGATTATATTGTAGCCTTTGCCAAGGAAAGAGGGTTTTATTGCCGTCAGGACGAAAGACAGAACGTGCTGATTAAAAAGCCGGGGACAGCAGGCTATGAAAATTCGCCTGCGCTGATTATGCAGGGGCATATTGATATGGTGTGCGATAAAAATGAGGATACCAATCATGACTTCCTGACAGAGCCCTTGAAGCTGTATATTGACGGGGATGATATCAAGGCCAAAGGGACAACCCTTGGTGCAGATAACGGCATTGCCGCAGCATATATGCTGGCACTTTTGGATGCAAAGGAGATTCCGCATCCACCCTTGGAATGTGTTTTTACGGTGGAAGAGGAAATCGGCATGGGCGGTGCAACGGATTTTGATGCCTTTGATTTGGAAGGAAAACGCTTCTTGAATATGGATACCGAGGAGGAAGGTCATCTGATGGTAAGCTGCTGTGGCGGCAGACGGATGCGTGTGTATCTTCCTGTGGAAAGAAAGCCCTTGCAGGCAGGGGCGAAGGCTGTTTCTGTGCATATCCGTGGCTTGAAGGGCGGCCATTCCGGCTCTGATATCCATTTGCAAAGAGCAAGCGCAAATGTGCTGTTGGGCAGATTCCTGTATGCCTTGCGGGAGCAGGTGGATTTTGCCTTGGTCAGCGCAGACGGCGGAAATATGGATAATGCCATTTGCAGAGAGGCTGAGGCGGTGCTTGCGGTTGCGTCGGAGCAGGTACAGCAGGTGCAGGCGATTGTAGAAGAAATAGACCAAGTGTTCCGAGAGGAATATAAAGACCGTGAAAGCGATATACTGATGACAGCAGAGCTGACGGCGGCAGAGGAGGCATTGACAGCGGAAACCAGAGATAATCTGATTGCATTGCTGCAGCTTTTGCCCTATGGCGTGCAGACGATGGATACCAACCTGGATGGCTTGGTGGAAAGCTCCAGCAATATCGGGATTTTGAAAACCAATGCAGACCATATTTTCATTGATAATGCGGTGCGCGGCTCTGTGGAAAGCAGAAAGGATGCCATTTGCAAAAAGATTGAGGTGCTTGGCAGCCTGTGCGGTGCAAGGGTTGTCGGCGTGAATGATTATCCCGGCTGGAAGTATAACCCCGATTCCGAGCTGCTGCGTATTTTTAAGGCGGCTTGGGAAGAAAAATTCGGTGCTGCGCCGAAGGTGGTTGCGATTCATGCAGGCTTGGAATGTGGATTGTTTGCGAAAAAAATTCCCAATCTGGATTTGATTTCCTTGGGGCCGAATATGTATGATGTGCATACACCGGATGAACGGCTGAGTATTTCTTCCACCATTCGTGTTTGGGAATATTTGAAGCTGGTTCTGACAAAAATGAAATAAAGAAAGAAGAATCAAAAAAATCGTGTGAAAGAGGGCGGCGTATGCGGCTTCCGTGGAACAAAAAATACATGGAAATCGGCTTTCATGTCATTGTCACTGTTTTTATTTTGGTGGGGATGACGGCACTGCTGCTGCGGCTTTCTGCGGCGAAAAATGTCATATTACAAACGGCGGGGAAATTCCTCGCCGTTTTTGCGCCTCTTTTTTGGGCTTTTTTCTTTACACTGCTTTTGGAGCCGCTGACGGCCTTTTGGCAAGGGGTATATGAAAAACGCTGTTCCTTATATCAGCGCAGCCGTATTCCCAATCGGAAGGCAGGGACAACGCTGACCTATCTTTCCGTTAGCGGATTTCTTTTTTTGGCGGGCAGTGCTTTGGTGCGAAAAATCGGGCATACGGATGTTTCTGCTTTGACGGAGCAAATCAGCGGCTATATCAGGCAGGCGGGAGATTTGCTTGTTTTGTTGAATGTGAAATTGGCAGAGCTGGGGATTTTACAAAACGTGGAGGGACTGCTTGCACAATGGACGGAGCAGGCGACGCTTTGGATGCAGGAGCGGCTGCTGCACATAGCGGATTGCCTGTCAAGGATCGGCGGAAGTTTGTTGGATATTCTGCTTGGGGCAGTGGTTGCGTTTTATTTTTTAATGGAAAAGGAGAAAATCCGCAGAATTACAGGGGAATTGAGTACGGTTTTGCTTGGAGAACGGCTGACCTGCTGTGCAAAAAAAATCTTCCGAGAGGGGTATGCGGTTTTTTCGGGATACCTCAGCGGACAGCTTTTGGATGCCGTCATTATGGCGGTGCTGTTTTCGGCGGCATTTCTGATTGTGGGACTGCCGCATGGGATTTTGCTTGGCTTGGTTTCCGGCTTTTCCAATTTGATTCCGTATTTTGGGGCAGTGATGGCGTTTCTTTTGGCTGTCCTTGTGGGCCTGCTCAGCGGCACACCCATGAAGGCGGTTTATGCGTCTGTGTTGATTTTGTTGTTACAGCAGGTGGACAGCATTTTTATTGTGCCGAAGGCAGTCGGGTATAAGCTGGAGCTGCACCCTGTTCTTGTTTTGCTTTCCTTGGCGGTGTTTGGGCGGCTGTTTGGCTTTTGGGGACTGCTGTTTGCGGTTCCGCTGGGGGCTTTGTGCAAAAATTTTGTACTTTGGTGCTATCGCAGAAAAAAATCTGACATTTGTCAATAATTCCACGCAAAACCACTTTTCTTTCGCTCAGAATTGTTGTATAATGCGATAAGGTTATGTATACAAAGAAGGTCTGTATTCCGAAAAAGCAGGGAACGGACAGCATATAGAAAGGTGGTTTCGTGTATGAAGGGTATTGTGCATGAGGTAAAAGGCGATTTGGCAATGGTTAAAATTCAAAGAAAAGAGGCTTGCGGCGAATGCAGAGCTTGCTTTTCCGGCGTGATGAAAACGGAAATGGATATTGAAGCAAAAAACCTTTGCGACGCAGAGGAGGGCGATTGGGTTGAACTCGAATTGCAGGAAAACGCATTTTTCAATGCAGTCATTGTGATGTATGGCTTGCCCTTTATCGGCTTTATTGCAGGCATTGTGTTGGGCTACTTTGGTGTGCCGAAGCTGATTCCGAGCATTTCTCCTGTTTTCCCCTCTTTGATTTTGGGTGTGCTGGGCATTGTGCTTGCAATGCTTTGGATTCATAGCCAGAATCATCGCTGGGAAAGCGGCAAATATCGTCCTCTGGCAACAAGGATTGTGGAGGAGGATGACGCAGAGGCTTGCGGCGTATAAGCTGAAAAAAATGGATGATGCGGAAACGGGCTGTTTTCGTTAAAAGGAATGGATTTCATGGTGCTTGGCTGTGGAATCCATTTTTTGTTTTTTGGGAATTTTGATTTTTCTTTATGTTCAGCACAGCAATCATGTAGTATACTTAGGATATTGAGTGTTTGCAGAGAACACGAAGAAACCGAACAACAGAAAAACATTGCAAAGAGGTGTGAAATGATAACCGAAAAAAGAGAAAAACGGATTTTGAAGATGTCTTTTTTTTCAGGACTTGCATTTGCAATCGCAGAATTTATCTTTGCGGTATACAGCCATTCGCAGTCCGCTTTGACGGATGCGGTATATGATACGGCGGAGCTGGCGTTTATTGCATTGCTTTTGTTTCTGACGCCGTTATTCTATAAGCCGATATCGGAAAAGCACCCATTTGGGTATTTTCAGATTGAAACGATGTTCATCATCATCAAGGGGATTATGATGCTTTCCGTTACGCTGGGTGTTTCGGCCGAAATTCTACATTCTGCATTATCCGGCGGGAATCCTGTAAATAATGCGTTGATTTCCTTATTCCAATGTATTCTTGGGATAGCGTGCTTATTGGTTTTTATTATTATGAAGCGGTGGAGCCGCAAGGCGTCATCGCCAACCATACGGGCGGAGCTTTTGGGCTGGAAGCTGGATATTGCGTACAGCTTTGGTATGTCGCTTGCCTTTTTCCTGTCGCTTTATCTGGAAAAGACGCCGCTTGCCTTTCTTGCGCCCTATTTCGACCAGATTGTTGCTGTGATTGTTATGATATTTATTCTTCCCGAAAACATGAAGCTTTTGTGGAGAGCCATCAAGGATATTTTTCTGTTTTCGCCGGAGGAGGAGCTTGTGGAGGAAATCAAGACACTTTGTTATCCGATTATGGCGCAATACCGATTTGCACCTGTCTTTTTTGATATTACAAAAACAGGGCGGCATTTGTGGGTTTCCATCTATTTTCAGATTGAAACGGAGCGGCTTGCTGTTCGGGATTTATCCGACGCACGAAAGTCAATCACAGAGGCGGTAACGAAGCGGTTTCGGGAATGTACCTGCGAGCTGATTTTAAGTCCTTAGAGCGTAATTACGGAGGGTTCGGCTTTGGATGCAGTCACAGTTGTCCGCTCTTTTTCATAGAATATAGAAAGAGGGAAGGGGGCGAGGAGGATGCTGAAGGAGCGAATCCGAAGCTATTGCGAGAAGGGGGATAACTGCGCACAGATTATTTTGCGTGCGGCGGCAGAGGAATACGACATTTCCTTATCGGAGGAATTGATTTTGGCTTGCCGTGGGATTCATGGCGGCTTTGGTATCAATGGGATGTGCAGCGGCATTGTGGCAGGCGTGATGGTGCTGGGGCTTTTATGCGAGGAGGAGGAACTGAAGCTGAAACGGATTCTTTTTCTGCTGCGGATACAGAATCGATTTGACAGCTTGGATTGCGGCAGGCTTTCTGCCTTGGAGGCGGATTGTGTTGGCGTTTTAGAGGGGATTGCAGAGATTTTGCAGGAGGTTATTGAAAAATAAATGGCAGAGGAACCTATTTTCCGCTTTGAACGGATGGCTCTTTCTTTTTTTCTGCGGATGCAATCGTTTTTTCGGTTTTTTATGATAGAATGTTACGATTCAAAACGGAGGGATATCCATGAAATTGATTGCACCGGAGTATTATACGGATTTTCATTGCATTGCAGAGCGGTGCAGGCATAGCTGCTGTGTTGGATGGGAGATTGCCATAGATGCCGAAAAGCTGGCGTATTACCGCAGTATCCAAGGGAAGCTGGGGGAGCGTTTGCAAAAGGGCATTGTGGAGACAGAGGAGGAGGCGGCGTTTCTTTTGGATGTAGAGGAGAGATGTCCCTTTTTGAACAAAAACGGCTTATGTGACCTTATCACTGCTTTGGGGGAGGATTCGCTTTGCCAAATTTGCCGTGACCATCCACGCTATCGCAATTTTTATGCGGACAGAACGGAAATCGGCTTAGGGCTTTGCTGTGAAGCGGCAGGGGCACTCATTTTAAACAAGAAGGAGAAAACAAGGCTTGTCATTCTGGAGGATGATGGCGGGAAGGAGCTGCCGGATGTGGCAGATGAATCCCTGCTTGCTTGGCGTGAGGAGCTTTTTTTGCTTGCGCAGGACAGAGCCAAGCCGATAGAAAGGCGTGCTGTGGATATTTTGCAGGCGGCAGGGCTTACGATTTTCAACCGCTCTTGGTCGGAATGGGCGGAGGTTTATCTTGCGCTGGAGCGCTTGGAGAAAGGCTGGACGGAGCGTTTGCGAGAATGGCAGGAGACGGAAATTGCACAGGCACCTGCGTTGGATGCGGCAGAGTGGGAGCTTGCCTTTGAACAGCTTTTGGTTTATTTCCTTTATCGGCAGATGCCCTTTGCACTGGATGATGGGGAATATGAGGGGAGAGCCGCCTTTGCGGTGCTGAGCTATGCCGTGATTCGTCAGCTTTGCTTGGTGCAGGCTGTTTTGTGGGGCGGTGTATCCTTGGCAGATTTGGTTGAAATCGCAAGACAATATTCTGCGGAAATTGAATATTCGGATGAAAACATTGCGGTTTTGTTATACAAAATACAGGAAGAATGGTAAAGAAAGTTGCCTTTTGGCGACTTTTTTTCGTGTTTCGTGCACAGATATAGAGAATTGCTTGGATTTGTTTGCAGGGCAAGGATTTTTCATGCTATAATATTATTCAATATTTTTTTTAAGAAAAATGCGCTTTCCTGTCTGACCTTGGAAAGAATTGCGGAAACGAAAAAGAGGAGGAAGAAAAAGAAAAATGAGTTCCAAAGAATGTAGTGTAAACAACATTTATCAGTTGGAGGGCAGAGTGCCTTTGCTGAAGGCCATTCCCTTTGGCTTGCAGCATATTCTGGCGATGTTTGTTGCAAACCTGACACCGATTACCATTATTGCGGCAGCAGGGGGGCTTTCTCAGGCAGAGATTGCACTTCTTTTGCAAAATGCAATGTTTATTGCGGGGATTGCCACATTGATTCAGCTTTATCCCATTTGGAAGGTTGGCTCCGGTTTGCCGATTGTTATGGGTGTCAGCTTTACCTTCGTGACGGTTTTGTGTACGGTTGCCGCCAATTATGGCTACCCCTCGGTTATTGGGGCGGTTTTGGTCGGCGGACTTTTTGAAGGCACTTTGGGACTTTTGGCAAAATATTGGCGGAAGCTGATTGCACCGGTTGTTGCCGCATCTGTGGTAACGGCAATCGGGATGTCGCTGTTTTCTGTGGGCGCAAGGTCCTTTGGCGGCGGCTATGCGGAGGATTTCGGCTCTGCACAGAATCTTCTGCTGGGAACGATTACATTGGTGGTTTGCCTTGGCTGGAACTGCTTTGCAAAGGGATATTTGAAGCAGCTTTCTGTTTTGATTGGCTTGCTGGTGGGCTATGTGGTGGCAATTTTTATGGGCAAGGTGGATTTGTCTGTCATTTTTGCAGGCGGCTTCTTTTCCATGCCGAAGCTTTTGCCCTATCGTCCTGAGTTTCATGCAGGCCCCATTCTTTCTGTTTGCATTATCTTTTTGGTTTCTGCGGCGGAAACCATCGGGGACACCACAGCGATGGTTGCGACAGGCTTAAACAGAGAAATTGAGAGCAAGGAAATCTCCGGCTCTCTGGCGTGTGACGGCTATGCGTCTACGCTTTCCTCTTTGGCAGGCTGTCCGCCCGTGACATCCTTTTCGCAGAATGTCGGGCTTTTGGCAATGACGAAGGTTGTCAATAAATTTACGATTATGACAGGTGCCGGCTGCATGATTTTGGCAGGACTTTTGCCGCCGGTTGGGAATTTCTTTGCGTCCCTGCCCGAATCCGTTTTGGGCGGCTGTACCATTATGATGTTTGGCACGATTATGACAAGCGGGATGCAAATGCTTGCAAAGGCGGGCTTTAACCAGAGAAATGTGACCATTGCGGCACTGTCCTTGGCAGTTGGCGTTGGCTTTACCGCCGCAAGTGAAATTGATTTGTGGCATATTTTTCCGGAAATTGTGCAATCTGTATTTTCTGCAAACGTGGTGGCGGTTGCCTTTGTGGTTTCCATCGTGCTGAATTTGGTTTTGCCGAAAAATATGGATGTGGAAAAAATTTCAGAATGAGAGTTTACACCGATGAAGAATGGAGCATCGGTGAAAAAATATGAGAAGGAATTGAGAGAAAAGAGGAAGAAAAAAAGGAGGAACTTATGAGTCGTTTATCTATTGAAACGCCCGCGCGTGCCCAAAATGTTCTGGATGGCTTGCATCAGGATATGGAACGCCGCATCGGTGCGAGTGCCTACGGGCTGTGTCCGGTGGATATTTCCTTGAACTACCTGCGGCTGTGCCATGCGCAGACCTGCGGGAAATGTGTTCCCTGCCGCATTGGCTTGGGTCAGCTTGAGGTGCTGATTGAACAGGTGTTGGACCGCACCGCAACCATGGAAACCATCGACGTGATTGAGCGTACCGCAAAGGTTATTGCCGATTCCGCAGGCTGTGCGATTGGCTATGAGGCGGCACACATGGTTTTGAAGGGGATTCGTGGCTTCCGTGAGGATTATGAGGAGCATATTCGCCATGGACGCTGCATTTCTGTTTTGAGCTACCCCGTTCCCTGTGTTTCTGCTTGCCCTGCACACGTTGATGTGCCGGGCTATGTGGCATTGATTAACGAGGGCAGATATGAGGAGGCTGTGAAGCTGATTCGGAAGGATAACCCGTTTCCGTCCTCCTGTGCGTATGTTTGTGAGCATCCCTGTGAGGCACACTGCCGTCGTGCAATGGTGGATGATGCCATCAACATTTGCGGCTTGAAGCGCTTTGCGGTGGATCATGCAAAGGCAGAGCCGGCAGAGATTTTATATGAAGCAACGGGGAAAACAGTCGGCATTATCGGCGGCGGCCCCGGCGGCTTGACTGCGGCCTATTATTTGGCGCAGATGGGGCATAAGGTTACGGTTTATGAACAGCGTCCCAAGCTGGGCGGTATGCTGCGCTATGGGATTCCCGATTACCGTTTGCCGCATGAGGTTTTGGAACGGGATATTGCACATATTTTGACAACGGGGATTCAAGTGATTACGGATGTTTCCATCGGGAAGGATGTTTCCATGGAGGATATCCAGAAAAGCTATGACGCCGTATATATTTCCATCGGTGCGCACAATGATAAGAAGCTTGGCATTGAGGGCGAGGATGCAATCAATGTTGTGAGTGCGGTTAGCCTTTTGCGTCGCATTGATGAGGAGAACGCCCCCGATTTTACAGGCAAGAAAATTTGCGTGATTGGCGGCGGCAATGTTTCCATGGATGCAACCAGAACGGCAAAACGCTTGGGTGCGGAAAGTGTTACCTGTGTTTATCGCCGCCGTGTAGACGATATGACGGCTTTGGCAGAGGAAATTGAGGAGGCAATGGCAGAGGGCTGTCAGATTTTGCCCTTGCAGGCACCTGCCCGCATTGAAAAGGATGCAGAAGGAAAGGCTACGGCCCTGTGGACTGTGCCGCAGATTATCGGGCCTTACGGCAAGGATGGCAGACCGAAGCCCATTCCTGCGGATGTGCCTGAGTTCCGTATCGAATGTGATTATGTGATTGTTGCGATTGGACAGGCGATTGATGCACGTCCCTTTGAGGCAATCGGCATTAAGACCTTTAAGGGCATGATTCAGGCAGAGGATACCAGCTCCGTTGCGGATGTAGACAATGTATTCGCCGGCGGCGATGCTGTTTCCGGCCCGGCAACAGTGATTCGTGCGGTTGCGGCAGGGAAGGTTGCGGCAGCGAATATTGATGCGTACCTTGGCTTTGAGCATAAGATTAAGACAGATGTGGTGGTTCCCTCTGCACATTTGACAAATGCACCCCCCTGTGGCCGTGTGAATTTGAAGAGCCACTGCACACCGGATTGCAAGGGCAACTTCGATTTGGTTGTGGAGGGCATGAGCAGGAAGGAAGCAGACCAAGAATCCGAGCGCTGCCTGCGCTGCGATTATTTCGGCTTTGGCAGCTTTAGAGGAGGGAGGACAGGAGAATGGTAAGAGTAACGATTGATGGACAGCTTGCGCAGGTGCCGGCAGGAACAACGATTATGGAGGCGGCGAAGGCAGTCAATATTAAAATCCCTCATCTTTGCTATTTGAAGGGAATCAATGAAATTTCCGCTTGCCGTATCTGCTGCGTAGAGGTGGAAGGCGAGCGTGCAATGGTTGCGGCTTGCAGTAACCCTGTCAAAGAGGGAATGGTGGTTTACACCAATTCTCCCCGTGCCAGAATGACACGCCGCACCAATGTGGAGCTGATTTTATCGCAGCATGACTGCAAATGTGCGACCTGTGTGCGCAGTGGTAATTGTCAGCTTCAGGAGGTGGCAAATGATTTGGGGATTCTTGAAATTCCCTTTGAAACACAGCTGCAAAGCGGCCTGCGCAGTGCATGGACAAAGACCTTCCCTTTATACAGAGATGTGAATAAATGTATCAAATGTATGCGCTGTATCCAGATTTGCGATAAGGTGCAGACCTTGAGTATATGGGATTTGGCAGGGACAGGCAGCCGTACAACGATTGACGTTTCCGGCAACCGTGTGATTAAGGATTCGGATTGTGCGCTTTGCGGCCAGTGCATCACGCATTGCCCGACAGGCGGCTTGAGAGAGCGTGACGATACAGGCAGAGCGAGAGCGGCCTTGGCGGACAAGGAGAAAATCACTGTGGTGCAGGTGGCGCCTGCGGTGCGTACCGCTTGGGGCGAATATTTCGGGCTGAGCAGAGAAGAAGCAACCATGGAGCGCATGGCAGGTGCATTGCGCCGTTTGGGCTTTGATTATGTATATGACACCAACTTTGCGGCGGATTTGACGATTATGGAGGAGGGCAACGAGTTTTTGCATCGGCTGAAAAGCGGTGCCTTGGTGCGTTGGCCTATGTTTACAAGCTGCTGTCCCGGTTGGGTGCGTTTCTTGAAGGGACAATATCCTGAGCTGACAAATCAGCTTTCTACGGCAAAATCTCCACAGCAGATGTTTGGCGCAGTGGCAAAAACATGGTTGGCACAGAAATTGAATGTGGAGCCGGAAAAAATCTGCTGCGTTTCCGTTATGCCCTGCGTGGCGAAAAAGGCGGAGGCGGATTTGCCCAGTATGCGTGGCGAAAGCGGCGCAGATGTGGACATTGTGCTGACAACAAGAGAGCTGGTACGCATGATGCGTGCAGACCACCTGAATCCCCGTTTCATTGAGGAGGAGGCCTTGGATTCTCCGATGGGGACACACACGGGCGCAGGCGTTATTTTCGGTGCAACCGGCGGTGTAATGGAGGCGGCCCTGCGTACAGCGGCTTATGTGCTGACAGGCGAGAACCCCGAACCCGATGCCTTTTCTGAGGTGCGGACCGGCCCCGGCTTGCGAGAGGCAACCTATACGGTGGCAGGGATTCCTGTGCGCTGTGCGGTTGTCAGCGGCTTGGGAAATGCCCGCAGGCTGATTGAACGGCTGAAGGAGGGCAAGGTGCAGTATGATTTCGTAGAGGTCATGGCTTGTCCCGGTGGCTGTGTCGGCGGCGGCGGCCAGCCCATTTCTGTGACGGATGAGGAGCTTTACGGCGTGAGAGGGGAAAGATTGTATACATTGGATGCGGAAAATCCGATGCGTTTCTCCCATGAAAACCCTGAGGTGCAGGCATTGTATCGGGAATTTTTGGGCGAGCCCTTGAGCGAAACGGCACACCATTTGCTGCATACCGACCATAAGGCATGGAATATGCCTATGCAGGAGGAAATGAAATAAAATAAATGAAAAAAACTGTCCATTCTAAAAAATAGTTTGGACAGTTTTTTTATGGCAGAAAAGGAATTACAAATAGAAGCGGCGGACAGAAACCTGACTCAGCCGTTTGATGATATTCGCCCAAAAGGCAGTTCCGAACAGGAAGGTCAGCAAAAGGGAAACAACCATAACCTCCAGAACGGCAAGCAGCTCATTTGTGCTGAGAAGATTGTAAAAGCCGCCGAAAATCAGAAAATCCTTAAACAGACGGTGCAAAATATAAATGCCGATGGTGTTTTTTCCGAACCGACAAAGGAAGGTCTCTTTCTTCGGGCAAAGGATAAACAAACCAAGGAGCATGAGCAGGACGGCTGCCATCCAAAGCACACAAAGCAGAGGTGCAAAGGGATACAGATGGCTGCTCAGCTTGGAATAGGGAGAAAGACCGAAGAAGAATACCCCGAAATATTTTTGTACCCAACGCCGGAAGGGAATAATCAAAAATGCAGAAAGAAGAAAGAGGGCAGGAAGAAGTCTTTTGCATTTTGGATGATTGAAAATTTCCGCAAGCTGCTCCTTTCGGATGTAATAGCCGAGCAGGAAGAAGGGCAGAAAATTGAGGGTGCGGGAAAGGCTTAGAAATTTCCCGACAGACTCTTGATAATTGATGACAGCCGCAAGCAAAATTGCCCCTGCCAGAACATACTTCGGCTTCATGTTTTTGGTCAGATAAAGAGCAAGATGCCACAAAATCAGCGAAAGCAGATACCAAGGAGCCGCCCCGACGGTCAGAATATTGATTTTCAAAAGGGAGAAAACCAAAACCCCCGAAATGAACAGCTTTCTGAAAAGGGCGGAATGGCTGTATGTATAGGAAAGCAGCCAAATGCCGCCGCAGAACAGCAGAACAATCAACAGCCAGACTGCCGGATGAGAGGCATTCTCAAAATAACGCCGTTCAAAAATGAAATGCACCAATTCGATGGAATCCTTGAACAGGAGATAGAGCCATGCGAAAGAAAGCAGCTTTTCTGCTTTATACTGCTTTTGCAAAAAGCCCTTTGCCAGATAGCCGGACATGAAAATAAACCCCGGCATGTGAAAAAAATAGATAAAGGTTCTCACGCCTGTGGCAAAGGAGGCATGGATTTCTTGCAGATAGCCCAACAAATGCCCCAGAACCACCAGAAAAATCAAGATTCCCTTGATATTGTCGATATGATAATCTCTTGCTGCTTGCTGATTCATAAAACGATACTCCCGTTCCTTATATTGCTGCGGTTGCTTTTACTTCAAATGATACTGCTCCCAAAGAGCGTGATACAGGCGAGGCTTTCTGTCTGCCTTGACAGGAAAGCTTTGGCGATAAGCAGATACCTCGCTCAAATCAAGGTCTGCAATGGTCAACCCGTTGCCGCCCTCCACATGTGCAAGCACCTCTCCTGTCGGGGAAACAACCATGCTGTCGCCGATATAGGAAAGGCCGCCGCCCTCACCACTGCGGTTGACACCGATGAGAAAGCATTGATTTTCAATGGCACGAGCCTTTAACAAAGTCATCCAATGCTCTCTGCGTGGGGTGGGCCAGCTTGCAATGACTGTGATGATATGCGCCTGCTCGGATGCAATCTGAAATGGCTCGGGGAAACGCAAATCATAGCAAATCAGCGGAGAAACGGGAACCCCTTTGATTTTGCAGAGCTGGAGTGCATCTCCGCCGACATAATGCTTTGCCTCCGCCCCGAAGGAGAAGGGATGGATTTTTGCATAATCCGCAAGCTCTGTGCCGTTTTCATCCACAAGGATACAGTGGTTTGTGTTTACGCCGTTTTCCCGCACAGGCAGGCCATAGCAGATGGCAACATGGTTTTTCTTTGCTTCCTCTCGGAAGAATGCCATGGTTTGACTGCTTGCACGCTCCTCCGCATAGGCTTCGGGGTTGAGCGTAAAGCCTGTCAGCGTCATTTCGGGGAAAACAACAAAATCCACATTTTTTTCTTTTGCCTCTGCCAGCAGGCGACTGCAAAGTGCCATTGCCTTCTCCTTTTCTTCAAAGCCCATATCAATTTGTCCCAATGCAATTCTCATAGAGGGTGCCTCCTTTTTTATTCCCAGTTTTTCCAAATTTCCGGACAAAAGCCCAAGGTAAAGGCCTTGCCGTTGCGTACAATCGGGGTGGCAAACAGCTCCGGATGCTCCAGGAGTGTCGGCTCTCTTTTTGCCTCGTCGATATAGTCCATATAAAGCTTGGTGTATGCCTTTGCCTTACGGTTTATCATATCCTCGACGCCGATACATTTTTTTGCCGCCTCAAAGACGGCCTTTGCCATGCCGAATTGGTGTAAATCAATATATTGATAGTTTATTTTTCGTTCTTTGAAATAACGCTCCGCTTTTTTGGTATCAAAGCATTTTTTAGAGCCGTAAATCTGGATATTCATTTGAAAACCATCCTTTCTCTGATATCTCATTTTATAATATTTTTCTCTTGGGGGCAAGACAATGCGGGGGGATTCTGTTATACTTATGATACTTTCAGCAGAAGGAGGCAAAAAAATGAGATTTATTTCATGGAATGTAAATGGCTTGCGTGCCGCAGTGGGCAAGGGCTTTTTGGAATATTTCAAGGAGGCGGATGCAGATATCTTTTCCTTGCAGGAGACAAAATTGCAGGCAGGACAGATTGATTTGGAAACCGCAGGCTATCATCAATATTGGAATTATGCGGAAAAGAAGGGCTATTCCGGTGTAGCGGTGTTCACGAAAAAGGAGCCGTTGGCAGTGACCTATGGCATTGGAGTGGAGGTGCATGACCATGAGGGGCGTGTGATTACACTGGAATTTGCGGATTTTTATTATGTGACCGTCTACACCCCCAATTCTCAGCAGGAAAATGCCCGTTTGGCTTATCGCATGGAATGGGAGGATGCCTTCCGCAGCTATGTGAGCGGCTTGGATGCGAAAAAGCCTGTGATTATTTGTGGGGATTTGAATGTTGCACACAATGAGATTGACTTGAAAAACCCAAAAACAAACCGCAGAAGTGCGGGCTTTACCGATGAGGAGCGTGGAAAATTTACAGAGCTTTTGGGAGCAGGCTTTGTGGATACCTTCCGCTATTTTTATCCCAAGCAGGAGGGGATTTATTCGTGGTGGAGCTATCGCTTTAAGGCAAGGGAGAAGAATGCGGGCTGGCGGATTGATTATTATGTGGTTTCCGCACGCTTGCAGGAGAAGCTGGTGGATGCGAGGATTCATACACAGGTGATGGGCTCCGACCATTGTCCTGTTGAGCTGGAAATCAATCTGTAAAAAGGGGAAGGATATGGAACCGTATTATTATCAAGGCTTAACAAAAGCACAGCAGAGCAGCTATCAGGCAATGAAGGCAGGCCTGCAAGGCTTGGCCCCCTCCTTTCCTGTGCCGTTGCTGGAAAACGGGGCATTGACAGAGGTGTTTATGAAGCTGCGCTTGGATTGCCCACAGCTTTTTTATGCAGGAACCTTTCAATATCGTTATTATCCGGATTCCAAGAATGCGGAATTGGTGCCGAGCTATCTTTTTGAGAAGGGGAAAATCAAGGAGCATCAAAAGGCATTGCAGGCAAGGGTGGAAAAGCTGGCTCGCCCTGCGGCAAAGCTGAGTGATATGGAAAAGCTGCTGTATATCCACGATTTTATTTGCAAAAATGTGCATTATGACAAGCTGAAAAAGCAATATTCCCATGAAATTATCGGCCCATTGGGGCATGGTGTGGGGGTTTGCGAGGGGATTGCCAAGGCGGTTAAGATTCTTTGTGATGCATTGCAAATTTGGTGCATCATCGCTTTGGCGGAGAATAACCCCGAAAAAAATATAAAATATCGTCATGCGTGGAATGTGGTGCGGCTGGATAAGAAATATTATCATTTGGACTGCACGTTTGATAATTCTTTGGGGAATCCTGAGGAAATTCGATATGATTATTTTTTGCTGAGCGACAAGCAGATTTTCCGTGACCATGAGAAATTGGTTTGGCAGATTCCTGCCTGCACGGATGCAGACCGATTTTATTATAAAGAAAAAAAGCGCTCCTTTACGAAAATGGAGGAGGTGCAAAAGCGTTCCGCACAGGCAGTGAAAAAGGGAAAGCCTTTGATTTTTCATTGGCGTGGCGGCTACATGACAAGAGAAATTGTGCAGGAGCTTTTGCGGATTTTCAAGGAGGAGGCGGCAAAAAGGGAGAAATTTGCAAGGGTTTCTCTGAATTGGGCGCAGGCTGTGGTTCGGGTGCAGTTTATGGAGCAGCTGCCGACACAGGAATTGACCATGGAAGAAGCAAATGAAGGAGAAAAGGACTAGAAATGCGAAAAGACCGAGGACAAAAACTGTCTTCGGTCTTTTGTATAAAAAGGGGTAGTGAGTTAGCGAAAGAAAGCTGAGATTATGCTTCAAAAGCAGTCAGCTTTTCCAGAAGAAGATTGCTTCTGTCGATAAAAGCAGTCATTTCCTCGGAGGTCAGGGGGCGGTGGCTCATCAGTGCCAAATCATAAAGCTGATGGCAGAGCAAAGCCGCATTCTCCTTCTTTTCCTCCTTGCCTGCCATGGAAAGCAGTGCCTTTACCAGTTTATTGTTTTTATTCAGCACCAAGGTTTCATCGGGCTTTATATTGGCGAACATTGCCTTAAATTCTTCGTTGTTGGCATAGGTCTCCATCATTTCCATCATACGTCTGGATTCCTCGGAAAGCAGAATCATGGCGGAAACCTTTTCTGCCTTCAGTGCCTCCAGCTTTACATTCAGCTTTTCATTGGCAATGGCAGAGCGGAACAGCTCCTGCATTTGATTTGCTTCAAATTCATCAGCCTGCTTCTTTGCCTCGGAAACCTCAGCATCCTGTTTTTCCTGCAGAGAATCTATATCCGCATCGACACGCTGTACCTTCAGCTTGATATCCTGATTTTTATATTCCAAGAAGGAAACGAAGGGCTTATCCACAGGGGTATCCATGATGGCTGCCTCTAAGCCCTGCTCCTTGAACAAGCGGATATACTGCGCCTGCTGGTTGGTATCGGTTGCAAAATAAATCACGTTTTCGTGTTTTTCCTTGTTTTTCTCCAGATATTCTGAGATGGTTTCATATACACCGTCTGTTGTTTTCAGCAAAAGGATATCCTTTACCTTATCATACAGCTTTTCTTCACGCATACAGCCGTATTTGATGAAGATGTTGATATCATCCCAGAAGCCTTCAAAGGCGGGGCGGTCATTTTTGAAAAGCTGATTCAGCTTATCCGCAACCTTTTTGGTGATGTAGGCATTCATTTTTTCCACATAGCCGTCATTTTGCAGCGCACTTCTGGAAACATTCAAGGGCATATCGGGACAATCCAGAACACCCTTGAGCAGCAGCAAAAATTCGGGGACAACCTCTTTGACGTTATCCGCAATATAGACCTGATTGCAATACAGCTTTACCTCGCCGTTCATCATATCCATCTGCTCCACAAGCTTCGGGAAATAGAGAATCCCTTTCAGACGGAAGGGGTAATCCATATTCAGATGAATCCAGAACAGAGGATCGTTGAAATCGCCGAACACCTGATGATAGAAGGCTTTATAGTCCTCATCCGTACATTCGGAGGGCTTTCTCTGCCAAAGAGGATTGGTGTCATTGAGCGGCTTAGGCTCCTCTGCCTTTGCCTCCTCTGCGGCCTCCTTCTGCTCCTGCAATAAATCCATGGCACCCTCGGT
Organism: uncultured Anaerotignum sp.; assembly: GCF_934277605.1. GTDB lineage: Bacteria > Bacillota > Clostridia > Lachnospirales > Anaerotignaceae > Anaerotignum_A. The sequence goes on along the minus strand of NZ_CAKQVD010000002.1, from coordinate 4,733 downwards.
TGTCATTTTTGCGGCATCCTCGGGGGAAACATGAACGGTGTTTTCTGCCTTCTTCGCCGCCGCCTTTTCCTCCTCGGTTTCTTCCTTCAAAACCTCAACAAAAATGGGAACGGGCATGAAGGCGCAATATTTTTTCATTGCGGCATAAAGGGTTGCCTCATTGAGAAATTCTTCTCCATCTGCACCAAGATAAAGTGTGATGGTTGTCCCTCTGCTTGTTCTGGTGCCTGCCTCCATTTCATAATCAATGCCGCCGTTGCAGCGCCATTTTGCTGCTGTGGCATCCTTTTGATAGGAAAGGGAATCAATTTCGACGGTATCGGCTACCATAAAGGCGGAATAGAACCCCAGACCGAAATGACCGATAATCTCACTGCCTTCGTCCTCGGTTTTTCCTTCAAACCTGGAAAGAAAATCGGTTGCACCGGAGAATGCAATCTGGTTGATATATTTCTTGATTTCATCCGCAGTCATACCAATCCCGTTATCTTTAATCTGCAATGTTTTTTTATCCTGATCCAAGACAACATGGATTTCATAGGCCTCATCCATAGGGATATCGGCTTCGCCCATCAGGGACAGCTTTTGCAGCTTTGTGACCGCATCACAAGCGTTGGATACCAATTCACGAATGAAGATGTCCTTATCTGTATAGAGCCATTTTTTAATAATCGGCATGAAATTTTCACTGTTGATAGAAAGATTGCCTTTTTCCTGCATACTGCATACCTCCTAAAATTCTATTACAGAGCCGCCAAAAAGGGTGCGGCTCCGCTCATCACTATTTATTGTAACACCCGAAACGGAAAAGTCAAGAAAAAATTAGCACTCGGTCAAAATGAGTGCTAACAGAACGAGGGAGAAGAAAAAGGAGGACGATTTAGGTGTGTCCCGATAAGAAAACATGAGGAAAATGAAATAGCTGAAAGACTGCGGATACAAGGAGGTTTCCCGCAGGCATCCTTTGACTTAGGCTGTCAAGGGGAACTGACACAGTAGCCGTAACTTTCAGCATTTCAGAATACAGGGTTTCTTATCCGGGCACCCCTTTAGTCCTCCTGTATTTGAATCCCGATGGCATTTTTTTTGAAAAATTTTAAAATATATTCCTCCCACAGCTTTTCAGAGGTTTTATCCAAGGAAAAGGTTTCCTGCGAAATGGCAGTGGTGCAAAGAAGGGTATGCTCTTTAAAGAAAATATTGAAAAAGGCGGCTTTGGTATTCGGAAGGTACGACAGCTTTTCCTCTGCAAGAGAGAACACAAGCTTAATGCTTTTGGGCAGCCGATTGCCCTTGATGGCTTGAAACACAAAGGGACGCATTTCCGCCCAATAAACATAGCGGGAAAGCGATTGCTCCTCACCGGTGTAAAAATCCAAATTACGCTTGCCTTCCATGATGAAGGAGGCAAAGGTGGTCAGCTCTCCTTGGCGAAAGAGAAAGCCATCAAAGGTATCTCCCTTTAAAAGCAAATTCATAAATGATTTTGTATCATTGACAGTGAACGCAAGCATAAAAAAATCCTCCCCAAAACAGTTCTATTCTTCTATTTTACATGTTATGGGGGGATTTTTCAATTTGTTTCTTATTTAAAAGAGATGGTCAGCTTTCCGTCATTCCATTGAATGAATTTGGAATCCGAGAGGAGCGGAGCCTGTGTGTCCCGATAGACCTCACCGGTACGGAATACGGAGAGCAGCACGCCTGCCAATGCCATATTGATGAGCAAAGCCGTTGTCCCATAGGAAAGGAAGGGCAGGGCAATCGGTGCGATGAGCCATACACCCAGATTTGCCAAAATATAAAGCAAAATTTCCGCTGTGAAGGTGCAGAGGATAGTCAGAGAAACCATCTGCCCGAAAATGCTTTTCTGCTTTATTGCTTTGCGGAAGCCAAGCCCGAGAAAGACTGCCAACAGCAGAACCACAATGCCCGAGGCAACCCAGCCGTAATGATAGGTCAGATAGATCAGCAGATAATCGTAGCGGAGCATGGATGCATCCGTCAGCAGATAGGCTTGTGTTTCCGAAAGGGCTGCACCTTCGCCCAGAAGAACGCAGTGGGAAAGGATGGTTTTCAGCTGTGTCGAAAGGTAGCCGCTGCCCATAGGATTGCCGGAAGGAACGAAAATTGCATACAGGCGTTCCCAGCCATACCGATAGCGAAACGGCGCATAAAGCATGAGAAGGGCAAAGAGCCCAACGGCTACCAGTATAAAAAAGAGCAGCCATAGCCGATTCTTCTTACCGAACCAATCCTTTTTTGCCGCAATCAGCAAAAGAATCCCGACAGAGAAAACGAAAATCAGGATACCGCCTGCAGTATGGCAAAGGGACAGAAGCAGACAAAAGCCTGACGCCAAAATTCCGCTGAACAGATAACCCCTTTTGCCCCAATTTCTCAGCCGCTCAAACAGGCCGCAGAAGGCAAGGGGGAACAGCAGAGAGAGTGCAAGCGGACTGAGGGCAAAGGAGCCGAGAGTCAGCCATCTTTTTCCGCCATAGAATTCCCCGAACAGATGCGCCGCAAGGTCAACTGCCAATAGGCAAAGCGGCAGAACATAGGGGTGCTTGTGGAAAAAGGAAAAATCCAGAAAATACATCCAGACAAACGCCGCCAAGCTGACAGGAAGCATCAGTAAAAGCTTTTGTGCAGAGCGTACCGCATACGCATCCTCTACTGTGGGTACCGTTTTCAGCAGCAAAAACTGAACGATACCGCCAAGGATGAACAATGCAAGGAGTATCCCAATCATATCCCATTGGGGTGCAGGCTTATGGGTTTGGTCTAACGCCGCACCGACAGAAATGGGATCACCCATTTGCAGCAGTGTTTTCTCCTCGGCAATGCTTTCGGAATCTCCTGCGGCAAGATAAGCGTTTTTCTGGTCAATCAAATGGTTTTCGATTTCCTGTGCAACGAGGGGGTGAGCCTTTTTCCAGCGGATTTGCTCACATACCTTTTGTGTGTAGCGCTGAAACGCATCAGAAACATTCACAGCAAAGACCTCCTTCCAGAATTTTGCTGACAGTGGTGGAATATTCCTTCCACTCCTCTGTTTTTTCCTTTAGAAATTTTTTCCCTTTGGGTGTCAAACGGTAATATTTGCGGATACGGGCGGAATCGGCATGCTCCTCATAGGCTTCCAGAAGCCCCTTTTTTTCTAAGCCATGCAAAAGAGGATAGAGCGTGCCTGCCTTCAGTTGAAAGATGTTGTTGGAGCGGCAAGCCAGCTCCTCGATGATTTGATAGCCATACATATCGTGTCCGTCCAAAAGCTTGAGAATCAGTGTGGCAGAGCTGCCTGCCAAAAGTGTTTTATCGAGTGCCATAACAGAACCTCCTTATATCGAGTATCTATATATCCTTATTTTTATTATATATAGATGGTCTATCTATGTCCAATCAGAAAAACAAATGGCAAATAATATATAGATAATCTACATATATACGCAAAAAAAGTTTGCGGTTTTCTTGCCATCAAACTCTCAATGTATTATAATAAAATATCATACTGCATTTATGAAAAAATCTGAAAAGAATGAAAATATAGGAGGGCGACCAATGGCTGAAGAAAAAAATACAGAAAACAACAGCGGTCTGGGGGCAACGGGTAACTTTATCCATAGCTATATCCAGGACGACCTAAAGGGAGAGCTGAATAAAATCCATACCAGATTCCCGCCCGAACCCAACGGCTATCTGCACATCGGTCATGCAAAATCCATTTGCCTGAACTTTGGCTTGGCAAAGCTGTACGGCGGCAAATGCAATCTGCGTTTTGATGATACCAACCCCACAAAAGAGGATGTCGAATATGTAGAATCCATTCAGGAGGACGTAAAATGGCTTGGCTTCGATTGGGAGGACAGATTGTATTATGCGTCCAGCTACTTTGATAAATATTATGAGGTTGCACTGAAGCTGATTCGTGAGGGCAAGGCCTTTGTGGATGATTTGACCGCAGAGGAAATGAGAGAATACCGTGGCACGCTTTCTACACCGGGGAAGGAAAGCCCTTACCGCAATAGAAGTGTGGAGGAAAATCTGGATTTGTTTGAAAGAATGAAGGCGGGCGAATTCCCCGATGGCTCCAAGACATTGCGTGCGAAGATTGACATGACCTCTCCGAACATTAACATGAGAGATCCTGTTATTTATCGTATTTCTCATTCCACGCACCATACCACAGGGGACAAGTGGTGCATCTATCCGATGTATGACTTTGCACATCCCTTGGAGGATGCGATTGAAGGCATTACCCATTCCATCTGCACAATGGAATTTGAGGACCACAGACCTTTGTATGATTGGGTAGTCAGAGAGGCAGGCTATACGGTAAATCCGCCCAGACAGATTGAATTTGCACGCTTGGGTATGACGAATACCGTTATGAGCAAGAGAAAGCTGCGTGCTTTGGTGGAAAACGGCTTGGTTGACGGGTGGGATGATCCCCGTATGCCGACCATCAGCGGTCTGCGCCGCCGTGGCTATACACCTGCATCCATTCGTGATTTCTGTGAACGCATTGGTGTTTCCAAGGCAAACAGCATGGTAGACAGCGGCTTGCTGGATTACTGTATTCGTGATGATTTGAAGGCAAAGGCGAAGGTGGTTATGGCTGTGCTTGATCCCTTGAAGCTGGTTATCACAAATTATCCTGAGGATCAGGTGGAAATGATGGAGCTGGAAAACAACCCCGAAACACCAGAATTGGGCAAACGTCTGGCACC
>NZ_CAKQVD010000001.1 GCF_934277605.1 uncultured Anaerotignum sp. | reverse complement strand
AGCCGACAGAAAAGCCGGAAAGCAAGCCGACAGAAAAGCCTGAGAATAAGCCGACAGAAAAGCCGGAAAGCAAGCCGACAGAGAAGCCGGAAAGCAAGCCGACAGAAAATTCGGAGAGCAAGCCGACAGAGAAGCCGGAGAACAAGCCGACAGAAAAGCCGGAAAGCAAGCCGACAGAAAATTCGGAGAGCAAGCCGACAGAAAATTCGGAGAGCAAGCCGACAGAAAAGCCGGAAAATAAGCCGACAGAAAAGCCGGAGAATCGTTCGGATGCTTCGGCAGACGGACCGGATATTTCGGATGTATCAAACGAGTCAACAAATAGACAGGATATACCGGTGGTGATAAATCATGGTAAGGTAAGTACATCGGGCGAAGCAGTGGCAACCGGCAACGTGCCGGGAATGGCAGGCACGAGCACAGCATTGCATTTGGGAGACGGTAAAGTCATTGTGACAGTTGTCTGTGAGGAAAAGGCATATACGGCAGGAGTGGCAGACACCTCTGCAGTGGCAAATGCGGTGTTGACAACGGAGCAGGTTCAGAGTGTTGCGGACGGAGAAAATATAGAAATCCGAGTAGATATAAAGGATATTTCGGGTGACGTGCCAAAGAAGGATCAGCGTGCAATCGAAAGCGGTATGGAAGAATACAGGAAGAAATTGCCGAATCTGACTCTTGGAATGTATGTCGATATTTCTCTGTTTGTTAAAATAGGAAAAGCTAATTGGAACGCTGTTACCGGAACAACAGAACCGATTGAAGTGGTAATCGGGATTCCATCTGAGCTGCAAGGAGAGGACAGGGAGTTTTTCATTATCCGTTCCCACAACGGGGAATATGCCCTTTTAACGGATATGGATGATTCTCCGGATACCATAACAATCCATACAGACAGGTTTTCTGCTTATGCGATTGCTTACGAGCCTGTGTGCAGGACAGCGGAAAACGATCCATGTGATTTATGTCATATCTGTCCGACCTTTCTTGGGATATGCTATTTCGTGTGGCTGATGGTTATCATAGGAGTTCTTTTGATCATCCGGATTGTCATAAGAAGAAACAGAAGCAAAAAGGAAAAACAGGGGAAGTAACAGAAAATGGATGGGGACACGATTTACTTCGCCTTATGAAACACCCGAAAGCCTATTACAGATGAAGGTGATTCCCTCAAGCAAAGCGCTATCCCCTTAAAAACAGCAATAAATGAAGGAAATCGTGAGATTGATACGGTTAAGCATCTATCGAAATGGTAGATGCTTTTCTCATGCTGATTTTCGGTAGAAGGACAAACCTTGCAGTCTGTGCTTGTACTATTCCTTTCATAATCCAAATACAATGAGAGAGACCGCCAATCATTTACTCAAGGTATTCGTTGAAACGAACGCAAACAGGGTGGAGACGTCGATTAGGACTGCTGCAAACAAGGAGAATAACATTCGGGGTATTCTATGCAAATGACATGGGATACTTTTTTGATATGTCATAAATTTTCCGGCAAATTTTTGCGAAAAAGAAGCATTTAGATTGGCAATCAAATACAAATGCATCAGATATATGCAAAGCTATCTGAAATGCAGGAGTTTCAAATATATCAAATACAGCGTGATAGAGACAGGGATATTATTGCAGGACAATACCGTCCTCTGTCTGCTCCGCTTTTGCAAGCGTGCCATCGGATAGCTCAAGTAAGCGGTTGGAGGCATTCGCATCCTTTCAGCTATTTTATTTTCTTCATATTTTCTTATTGGGACACACCTAAGAGTGAGGCATTTTTTTGGTTTTTTCTTTATTGTTGGAAAAGAAATTCAAAAATTTTTTAAATTTTGTGGAAAATAACACCTGTGTATTTGAGTTGCGGACAAATATCCGAGAATATGAAAAAAATGTCTTTCTGCAAGGAACTTTTTTAGGGACACCTATTGACTTTGTTGAATTTAATCATATATAATTGGTAAGGCTGATTAGTTCTGCGGTTTTGCGTCGAAAAAACCAAGGCTTATCGCAAAAAATGAAATAAGGTTAGGAGGGATTTTAGTGTTACAGGTATTCGATATCATCGGACCTATTATGATTGGCCCTTCCAGTTCTCATACAGCAGGTGCAGTACGTATCGGCAAATATGCTCGTTCTGTTCTGGGTAAGAAGCCCGTAAAGGCTGTGATTCGTTTCAGCGGCTCTTTCGCCAAGACCTATAAAGGTCACGGTACGGATAAGGCCGTAATCGCAGGTATTTTGGGCATGGATACAGATGACAGCCGTATTCGTAACAGCATGCAGATTGCGACAGAGGAAGGTCTGGATTTTACCTTTATTGAGGAGAACATTGACGGTGCGCATCCCAATACGGCAGAAATTACGCTGACGGATGAAGCAGGAAGAACAGCGCTGATTCAGGGTGCATCCATCGGCGGCGGCAACATTGTGATTAACAAAATCAACGATACAGAGGTATCCATCTCCGGTAAATCCGACACATTGGTGATTCCCCATGATGACATTCCCGGTATGATTGCCGTGGTAACAAACATTTTGGCGGATAAGGGCGTAAATATTCATGGGTTCTCTCTGGGCAGAGACCACAAGGGCGGCACAGCCGTTATGACAATCGAGATTGACGGTCATGTGGATGATTCTATCAACGAAGCAATCATGGAATGCCCCAATATTCACGCATCCACGATTCTAAAAGCAATTTAAGAAGGAGAGGCGGATCACTTGTTGAAATATGATTCTATTGCCGAATTGGTCAACGAGGCGGAAAAGAGAGGCTTAAAGCTTTCTGAGCTGGTTTTGAAAAGCCAAGCGGCGATGACAGAAAAAACGGAAGAAGAAATATTCGCAACCATGGAGCGTTCCTTGCAGGTGATGAAGGAATCCGTTGAGGACGGTCTGGATAAAGAAAAACGCTCTGCCAGCGGACTGACAGGCGGCGATGCCTACAAGCTGAATGAGGCCTTGAAGGCGGGCAAGAGCATTGTCGGACATTTCTTTAGCAATGCAATGACAAAGGCAGTGGCGGTTGCACAGACAAATGCCTGCATGGGCAGAATTGTGGCATCCCCGACGGCAGGAAGTTGCGGGATTCTTCCCTCTGCGCTGTTGACATTGCAGGAGGAAAGAAATCTTCCCGATAAGGATTTGGTTATGGCACTGTTTACTGCATCCGCAGTGGGTATCGTGATTGCAACGAATGCCAGTGTTGCGGGGGCGGCAGGCGGCTGTCAGGCGGAGTGCGGTGCAGCCAGTGCAATGGCGGCAGCGGCTCTGGTGGAGCTGTGCGGCGGCACACCCAAGCAGTGCGAGCATGCCTGTGCGATTGCACTGAAGAACATTCTCGGTCTGGTTTGCGACCCTGTTGCGGGTCTGGTTGAGATTCCCTGTATCAAAAGAAATGCCGGCGGCGTAGGCAATGCCCTGGTGGCGGCTGAGCTGGCGTTGGCAGGCGTGGAAAGCCACATTCCTGCGGACGAGGTTATCGTAGCAATGAAAAAGGTTGGCGACATGATGTCTCCCACTTTGAAGGAAACCGCAGAAGGCGGTCTGGCTGTGACACCTACCGGTAAAAAGCTTTGCGAAAAGGTATTTGGTTGATGCAAAAAACGCATACCTCAATACTTTTCATATTTAGTTTTCGTACAAACCGTAGAAACACAAGCAATTATAAAAAATCATCAAAATTATCATTTAATAGGAGAAGGTCAAAATGAGTATTATTCAGAAATGGAATAGCATTTCCTTAGTAAAACGTATCGTTTGTGGTCTGATCATTGGTGCAATCCTTGGTCTGCTGATTCCACATGTAAAAGTTATCGGCGTTCTGGGTACCCTGTTCGTTGGTGCTCTGAAGGCTGTAGCACCCGTACTGGTATTCTTCCTGGTTATCGCAGCTCTGGCTTGCGGTCAGGAGGGCGGCGGCAGAACAATGGGCCGTGTAGTTGCACTGTACCTGATTGGTACATTCGCAGCGGCTGTTGTTGCTGTACTGGCTTGCCACTTCATCCACATCGTTCTGCCTCTGGGCGACGCAGCTTCCACAGAGGGCTACACAGCAGCAGGCGGCATTGGCGAAGTATTCTCCAATCTGCTGAACAACATCGTAGCTAACCCCATCGGTTCCATCGTAAATGCGAACTACCTGGGTATTCTGTTCTGGGCTGTTATCTTTGGTCTGGCGCTGAAAAAAGCAAGCGACACAACAAAGAAAGCACTGAACGATTTCTCCGAAGCGGTTACAGCAGCAGTTAGAGCAGTAATCTCCTGCGCTCCCTTCGGTATTCTGGGTCTGGTATTCACAACAGTATCCGAAAACGGTCTGGGTATCTTCACAGAATACGGTAAGGTTCTGGCAGTTCTGGTTGGCTGCATGGCTTTCGTAGCTCTGATTCTGAACCCCATCATCGTATGGACACAGATCAAATCCAACCCTTATCCCCTGGTATTCAAATGCCTGAAGGATTCCTTCATCACAGCATTCTTCACAAGATCTTCCGCAGCGAATATCCCTGTTAACATGACTCTGTGTGAAGAACTGGGTCTGGATGAAGATAACTACTCCATCTCTATCCCTCTGGGTGCAACCATCAACATGGGCGGTGCTGCAATCACAATCACAGTTATGACACTGGCTTGCGTAAACACACTGGGCATGGAAGTTCCTCTGGCAATGAAGGTTCTGCTGTCCTTCGTAGCAGCTATCTCCGCTTGCGGTGCTTCCGGTGTTGCAGGTGGTTCCCTGCTGCTGATTCCTCTGGCTTGCTCTCTGTTTGGTATCCCCAACGATGTAGCAATGCAGGTTGTAGGTGTTGGCTTCATCATCGGCGTAATTCAGGACTCCTGCGAAACAGGCCTGAACTCCTCCACAGACGCACTGTTCACAGCTGCTGCTGACTTCCACGATATGAAGAAAGCAGGCAAGGACATCTGGGCTTGGAGAAAGAAATAATTTTCTTTTCGGAAATTTAAAAGACAAAGCATTATAAAAAAATACGGTTGGTACGAGCCCCCGTCGCTGAAGCGGCGGGGTTTTCTTTATGCGGCGGCGTTTATAAAAAATTAAGATTTTTTTTGGTTGTATTCTGCGGCTTTTTTGATATAATTTATGTGAAAAGAAGAAGTGGCATAACGGAATCGAGGTGGAGAGGAATGTTACTGTTTGGGTTATTTATTCTTTGCATGATTGGGGTTTTTGGGAAGCTGCTGCTTTTCGGAATCCGAGCGGCTTGGGGGATTTCCACATTCCTGCTGACCGTTGTTTTTTTGCCCGTTGTTTTAATCGGATTGGTGCTTGGCGGGCTGCTTTATATTGCGTTTCCGATTTTGATTGTGATTGGGATTATCGCACTGCTTTGCAGGTAAGAATAGAGGCGTTCATCGAAGGATGAACGCCTTTTCTGTCGAGGGCTTTCGGAAAGAAGGGTATTCCTTCCAAAAAGCATTTGTGGTATACTTACAGATAAGTATGTAATTTGAAAAAATGAGGGGAGTGCAGTCCATGAAAAACAGAGTGAAGATTTCCATTGACGGAAAAAGCTTTACGCTGGTTGGCGAGGAATCGGAAGAACATATACGCAGTGTGGCGGCTTATATTGATGGGAAGATGACGGAGATTCGGGAAAAGGCGGTTGCCGTTGCGTTGGATTCCAGCCTTGCCTATGTGCTGACCTCTGTGAATGTGGCGGATGATTATTTCAAGGAAAAGGCGTATACGGCGGAGCTGGAGGGCAGGCTGATTGGCTTGACGGCACGGGTGCAGGAATTGGTACACAGGCTTGAGGAAGCGGAAAAGGCGAGAGACCTTGCGGAGAATAAGCTGGATGAGTATATTTTGGCGATGGAAGGCAATGCACAGCCGCACCAAGAGCATCATTCCTCCGGAAAAAACAAAAAAGGTAGGAAATAACGGGAAGAAGCATACTGAGGGGAACACCCTTCGGTTTGCTCTTTTCTTTTCAGAATGGATTGAGAAAGAAAGGAGACTATTATGTCTGTAACGAATCGACCGGAGCTGCTTTCGCCTGCCGGCTCCATGGAGAGCCTAAAGGCAGCGGTGAACTGCGGCTGTGATGCGGTTTATCTGGGCGGCAAGCAATTCAGCGCAAGGCAATATGCAGGGAATTTTGACCTGCGGGAATTGGAGGACGCCTGCGATTATTGCCATTTGCGTGGCGTGAGGGTTTATGTGACGGTAAACACGATTTATAAGGATGAGGAGCTGTCTGGCTTCTTGACCTATATCAAGAATTTATATGAAATGGGCGTGGATGCGCTGATTATGCAGGATGCAGGTGCGGAAAAGCTGGTGCAGGAGCATTTCCCCGATTTTCCTTTACACGCAAGCACACAGATGACCTGCAATTCCTTGGCGGATGTGAAATACTGGGAGAGCAGAGGATTTCGCAAAATCGTTTTGAGCAGGGAGCTTTCTCTGGAGGAAATCAAGCATATTACGGAAAACACCGAGGCGGAAATTGAGACCTTTGTGCATGGGGCGCTTTGCGTTTGCTATTCGGGGCAGTGCATTATGAGCAGTATGCTGGGCGGAAGAAGCGGCAACCGTGGACGCTGTGCGCAGACCTGCCGCTTGCCCTATGCCTTATATAAGGGATATGACAGCATGGCGGAGGGGTATCTGCTTTCCCCGAAGGATGTGATGACGGTGGAAATTCTGCCGCAGCTGATTGAGGCGGGGATTGCATCGCTGAAGATTGAGGGCAGAATGAAAAGCCCCGAATATGTGGCGGGGGTAACGAGGATTTACCGCAAATATATTGACCTGTATTTTGAGAACCCTGCGGCTTACGAGGTGGCTTCCTCGGACATCAAGGCGTTGCAGCAGCTGTTCAACCGTGGCGGCTTTACGGAGGGATATTACACCTCCTTTGCGGGACGGAGCATGATGAGCATTGAACGCCCGAAGGCCTGGGGCTTAAAGGTCGGGATTGTGGATAAATATTTGCCGAAGTATAAAAAGGTGACAATCCGCACAAGAGAGCCATTGGTTCCCGGGGATGGCTTGGAAATCTGGACACAGACGGAGCCGCACGTTGGGACGAATGTTTCCAAGCATTCCAAGGCGGGCGAGGTAATCACAATTACACTGGAGGGCGACATCAACAAAAATGATGTGGTATACCGCACCTTTGGGAAGGCTTTGCAGGATGAACTGAAAAAGACATACGAAAAGGATACACGCAAGCTGCCGATTTATGGGATGCTGCGTGTGAAGGAGGGCGAGCCGATTTCCTTACAGCTTTGGGACAACGGCGGCAACAGCGTCTTTGTGAGCGGCGGTGTGGTGGAGCCGGCGGGCAGCTCTCCGATGCTGCCGATGAAGCTGAGAGAGAACATCGGCAAGATGGGGGCAACGCCCTTTGCTTTGGCGGATTTGCAGACGGATATCGACCAATATATTTATGTGAATGTCAGCGAGGTGAACCGAGTGCGCCGTGCGGCGTGTGAGGCACTGGAGGCGGCGATTCTGAAAAAATCCAAGCGGAAGGCGAAGGATGATGCGGTGTATGCGAAGCCGGAAAAGCAGCCGATGCAGATGAGAAAGAAGCTGACTGCCGTTGTGACGAGCATGGGACAGCTGGATGCCGTTTTGCAGGCAAGAGGCATTTGCAGGGTATATTATGAAGCGGCGGCGGATTTGGAAAGGAATTTGGAGAAGATTCTGGCAAAATGCCGCAAGGCAGGCGTTACCCTTTATGCCGCACTGCCGAGAGTGGCAAGGCAATGGAATGCCGAGCAGGAGCAGCCGATGATTGACCGCTTGCTTGCAAGTGAGATTGACGGCTTTTTGGTGCGTGCCGCAGGGCAGCTTGCACAGGTGAAAAACAGCGACAAGAAAATTGCCGTGGATTATAATTTGAATGTGATGAACCGTCAGGCTGTGGAGGCTTGGAAGGCGGAGGGGGCGGATACGGTCTGCCTTTCCGTAGAGGCGAATTTGCAGGAAATCAACCGCATGGGCGACAAGGACTGCGAAATGGTGGTTTACGGCTATCTGCCGTTGATGAAAACACAGCAATGTCCCATCGGGAATTATGTGGGCGGCAAGGACGGACATAAATTCTGCACGGAGCGCAACAACGAGGATTTATATTTCCTGCGTGACAGAAAGGGCGTGAAATTCCCCTTGCTGACAGATTGCGAGAGATGTGTATGCACCATTTTGAACGGAAAGCCCCTGTTTACGCTGAAATTTTATGATGAAATTTTGGAAAGCACAACGGGCTTGGTGCGCATGGACTTTACAAAGGAAGGCCCCGGCAGAGCGGAAAGAATCGCAAAGGCATACGGGGAAATGACGGCGGATGTGGAGCGGATCAGCCCCGCAAGCCGCAATCTTTTGGGAGAAATGAGTGAAAAGGGCAGCACGAAGGGACATTTCTTCCGTGGAGTGGAGTGATGTGAATGTTTGATTTAATCATAATGCTGAGCAGATATCTGTTCTTCTTCTATATCGTTTTGTTCCTGTGGCAAGGCGTGGTTTATGTTGCCTATGAGCAGGGCGGCTTTTTGGGGAACCCCTACACAGCGGTTTCCATGCAGCGACGCATTACGATTTTGATGCACATGACGGCATTTTTGATTTTGGGCTATAATCGGGAAAGCTATATGTTTGATATTACAACACTGATTTTCGGTGCGATTTCTCTGCTTTTCCTTTTATTTGCCGTAAAGCTTTTGGACAGGTTTTATTATGAGGGCTGCCCGCTGATTTGGACGGGGATGCTGTTTTTGATGGATGTGAGCCTTATCATTTTGCAGCGGGTGGAGCCTTCCCTGGCACACAGACAGCTCATGTGGATGTGTATTGGGCTTGCGGGGATGTCCTTTTTGCCGACCTTCTTCCGCTTGATTCCAAGGTTTGAGATGTTTGAATGGGTATATATCATCGGGTGCTATCTGCTGCTGCTTTCCACACGCTTTTTCGGTGTGGCAAAATACGGCTCTACCAACTGGCTTGCCATTGGCCCCGTTACCTTTCAGCCCTCGGAGATTGCAAAATTTTTGTTTGTGTTCTACTTGGCAAGCGTGTTCCGCAAGCGTGTGGAATGGAAGCAATTTTTGACAACGGGGGTTTTAAGTGCGGGACTGGTTATGCTTTTAGTTTTGCAGAAGGACTTGGGCAGTGCGCTTATCTTTTTTATGACATACATGGTTATGCTGTATATCGCTACCTCGAATGAATTTTTGTTCTTTTTGGGGATGGGTGCGGCAAGCGTGGCTGCCATGGGTGCCTATAAGCTGTTTTCTCATGTGCAGGTGCGCGTGGCGGCATGGAGGAACCCTTGGGCAGACATTGATGCCGGCGGCTACCAGATTGTCAGCTCCCTTTTTGCCATCACGACATGGGGGCTATTTGGCAGCGGCTTGACAAAGGGGATGCCGAAAAGTATTCCCGTTGTGGAAAGTGATATGATTTTTTCGGCGATTTGTGAGGAATTCGGCGCTATCTTCGGTGCGGGCGTGATTGGGATTTTCATTATGCTTTTGTATCGAGGGGTGCGTATCGCTTTGGACTGCAACAGAAGATATTACAGCATTTTGGCGGCAGGCGTGACGACAATGATTTCCTTCCAGGCCTTTGTGATTTTGGGCGGCGTGATGAAGCTGATTCCCTTGACGGGGGTTACACTGCCGTTTGTCAGCTACGGCGGCAGCTCGGTTTTGGTCAGCCTGATGATGATTGGGCTTTTGCAATGGGTATGCGTTTATTGCGAGCAGCGTGCTCAGCAGGAGCAGGAGGAGCAGCAGATGATGGAAATGCAGATGATGGGAGGCGGCATGGATGAGTAACATGAAACGAAGCATGCGGCGTGTGTTTTGGCTGTTGGCGCTGTGCTTCTTCCTTTTATTAGGCCACCTGGGAAAGCTGGTTTTTGTGGAGCGGGAGGAAATTTCCGGCAATGCCTACAACAGCCGCCTGCGGTATGTGGATGAAACCATCAAGCGTGGGGACATTGTGGACAGAGATGGGGAGGTTATCGCTACAAGCACAAGGCAGGAGGACGGCACCTATCAAAGAGAATACCCGAGAGGGCGAATGGCGGCGCATATTACAGGATACAGCAGTGTCGGCAAGACGGGCGTGGAGGCCGCAGAAAACTTTGAGCTGATGAAGCTGCACAATGAATTGCTCCAGAGGGTGAGCGGTGTCATCAGAAAGACGGAATTGCAGGGCAACAATGTTGCTTTGACGATGGACATGGATATTCAGACAACGGCAGGCAACCTTCTGGGCAGTGCCAAGGGTGCGATTGTTGTGATGGAGCCTTCGACGGGGCGGATTCTTGCCTTGCAGGCCTATCCCGATTTTGACCCGAACACCGTGGAGGCACAGTGGGACACGCTGAAGGAGGATGCGGACAGCCCCTTGGTGAACCGTGCGACGCAGGGGCTTTATCCCCCCGGCTCGACATTTAAGACTGTGACGGCTTTGGCAGGGATGGAGCATCTTTCCGATTGGCAGAATTTTACGGTGGAATGTACGGGCGAAAGGGTTTTCCAAGACAAAGTGATTCATTGCTACAAAAACAAGGTGCATGGCTTGGTGGATATGAAGAGTGCGCTTGCCGGCTCCTGCAACTGCTATTTTGCGGCACTGGCGGATGAAATCGGTGCGGACAAGCTGGCAAAGACCATGCGGCAGGTTGGCATGAACACGGACAACCGCTTTGAATTGGAAACAAGCCCCAACAGCATTTATCTGAAGCGGGGCGCAACGGAAAGCGAATTGGTTGAAACTGCCATCGGGCAGGGCAGAACGGGGGTAACGCCGTTATACATGGCAATGCTTTCCTCTGCCTTTGCGAATGACGGCATGATGATGCGGCCATATATTGTTGACCATGTGGTGTATCCCGATGGGACGGAAGCGAGAAATACGGTTCCCGAAAAGCTGCTGGAGATTTGCACGCCGGAGCAGGCGGCTCGCATTAAGGAAATGATGATTGGCGTTGTTTCCGAAGGGACGGGGACTGCCGCCGCAATCAGCGGTGTGACGGTAGCCGGAAAGACGGGGACGGCGGAGAATGCCACAGGATATGACCATAGCTGGTTTATCGGCTTTGCGCCTGCGGAGAATCCGAAGGTTGCGGTTGCGGTTGTGATTGAAAATTCCAATTACGGCAGTGCGACGCCGATTGCAGGGAAAATTATGCAGGCGGCTTTGGCTGAATTGGGAGAATAAGCAGAGGTGACGAGATGAGGCTGCGATTGGATACCTCCAAGGCTTACGCCATTGCCTTAGAGGGCGGCGGTGCGAAGGGCGCCTATGAGGTTGGCGTTTGGAAGGCGTTGGCAGAGGCAGGCGTGCGGTTTGAGGCGGTGGCAGGTACCTCTGTCGGCGCTTTGAACGGTGCGATGATGGTGATGGGAGAGCTGGAGCAGGCCATTCGGCTTTGGGAGAACATCAGCTTTTCGCAGGTGTTTGAGGCGGATGATGCACTGCTGAAGAAGCTTTATGACCATAGGCTTTCGGAGGTGGATTTTAAGACGCTTTTGAAGGATGTCATTGAAATCATACGAGAGGGCGGCTTGGATATTGAACCGCTGCGCAATCTGCTTTCGCAGTGGGTGGACGAAGAAAAAATCAGAGCCTCCGAGAAAAAGCTGTTTCTGGTAACCTATTCCTTGACGGATAAAAGGGAGCTGGATATGGATGCGGACGATTTGGAGCCGGGCAAGCTGCGGGATATGCTGTTGGCCAGTGCGTATGTGCCGCTGTTTCAGCGAAAGAAGCTGGACGGCAAGGAATATGTGGACGGCAGTGTGTATAACATTGTGCCGATCAGCAGCCTGCTGGAGCGGGGCTATCGGGAGATTATTGTGATTCGCATTTTCGGCGTGGGCTTTGAAAAACGAACCAAGATTCCGGAGGATGCGAATATCATTACGGTTGCACCGAGGGAGAAGCTGGGCGGCGTGCTGCAGTTTGATGCACAGCGGAGCAGAAGGCTGCTGACACTGGGCTATTATGACGGACTGCGGATGCTTTATGGCTTGGCAGGCGAAAAATATTACATTGATAGGCAATGGAGTGAGGCAGAGGCTTATTTTGCACTGCAAACACTGTGCAGGCTCTTCTTAAAGGAAGAAACGATTTCCTTGCGGGAGCTGAATGAGCTGTATTTGCCGAGGATGGCAAAGCAGCTAAAGGTTAAGACGGGCGGATATTATGCGTTGCTGGTGGCCCTTTTGGAGAGATTGGCAGAAAGGCACGGACTTTCGCCATTTGCAATCCGCACGGAAGAAGCGTTTTTGAAGGAGCTTGCGGAAAAAATAAAACAGAAATAAAAAACGAAAGGAAAGGCTTTTTGTTCCAAGGGGGACGGAGAGCCTTTTTTTCTGCAAAAAAAGCAGAGAAAACAGCGAAGGAGGGGGAGAAAGGGGGAAGCTTTTTTCGGCAAGGAAAGGGGACAGGCGGGTATAGCAGAATTATTTTTGCATATAATTTAACAATATAGGGGGAGATGGGTGGGGATTTTAAAACCCAATGGAAGTGGTAGGAATAAAAATCCCCTTCTTTTAGTAGGGTACGGGAGTGGGGAGAACCGACAAAGAGATGGCAGAAAGGGGCGGTTTTTCGCACTTTGCTGTTCATTTTGTGCAAAAATCCTCTCTTTTTCACAAAAAAACAGGGAAATTAGATAGCATACTAAGTATCTTGTATACAAAAAAACGGAAATTATGAGGTTTTCGTCTTTTTTTGAAGGATTTTCTAAAATAAAAACAATTTTTTAACAATTTCTATTGAAATGTGAAAGCTTTGATGTTATAATCGAAGCAAATACAAGAGGCGGTTTCGCCGAGGGTATTTGGAATGATAAAAAACTTATATTCACGATATTTCAGAATAGAAAGGATATAGGTTTTTTCTAATGTCATCCGACGTGCAGTCTGTCATTAGGAAAACGGGGACGGCAGGCGGCACCAAACGCTTCATGATTGTTTTATCGCATGGTTAAATATAGAAACAGAGGAGGTAAAACAAGATGTATACAATGGGTGTTGACATCGGTTCCGCATCTTCAAAGGCTGTTATTTTGAAGGACGGGAAGGATGTTGTTGCTGCAGAGGTTGTGCAGGTTGGTACAGGCTCTACAGGTCCCAAGAAGGCTATGGAAATGGCCTTTGAAAAGAGCGGTGTGAAGGAAGAAGAAATCGACTTCATCATTGCGACAGGCTATGGCAGATTTTCCTTGGAGGATGCGGATAAGCAGATGTCCGAAATCAGCTGCCATGCAAAAGGTATTTACCATTTGGTACCCACTGCACGTACCATCATTGATATCGGCGGTCAGGATGCGAAAGCAATCCGACTGGATAACAAGGGTGGTATTAAGCAGTTTTTTATGAATGATAAATGCGCAGCAGGTACAGGTCGTTTCATCGAGGTTATGGCCAGAGTATTGGAAACAACACTGGATGAAATGGCAACACTGGACGAACAGGCAGAGGATACCGCACCAATCAGCAGTACTTGCACTGTATTCGCTGAATCCGAGGTTATTTCTCAGCTCTCCAAAGGCACTGACAGAAAGAGCATTGCCAGAGGGGTTCACATGTCCGTTGCTAGCAGAGCGTGCGGCCTTGCATACAGAGCCGGCTTGGAAAAAGACATTGTCTTTACGGGCGGTGTAGCAAAGAATGCAGGCGTAGTCAGAGCGGTTGCTAGCGTATTAAAAACAGATGTAATTGTGGCACCCAATCCACAAACAACAGGCGCTCTCGGTGCGGCATTGTTCGCATATGAGGCGGCAACAAAAAAATAATAAGAAAGAGGGATTAGAATGAGTTTAACACAAGGCATGACAGCAAAGAAATTGTTAGGCTACTATCAGAACAAAGCTGACCAGGACGCAAGAGAAGCTAAAGCAAGAGGCGACCTTGTTTGTTGGTCCGCATCCGTAGCTCCTTCCGAATTCTGCGTAACAATGGGTATCGCTATGATCTACCCCGAAACACACGCAGCAGGTATCGGTGCAAGAAAAGGTGCTATCGACATGCTGGACGTTGCAGCAAGAAAAGGCTACAACATCGACTGCTGTTCTTATGGTAGAGTAAACATGGGTTACATGGAATGTCTGAAAGAGACAGCTATTACAGGCGTAAAACCCGAAGTTCTGGCTAACTCTCCCGCAGCAGATGTTCCCCTGCCCGACTTGGTTATCACATGTAACAACATTTGTAACACACTGCTGAAATGGTATGAAAACCTGGCTGTAGAGCTGGATATTCCCTGCATCGTTATCGACGTACCTTTCAACCACACAATGCCTATCCCTGAATATGCAAAAGCATACATTGCTGACCAGTTCAGAAACGCTATTTCTCAGTTGGAAGTAATCTGCGGCAGACCTTTTGACTGGAAGAAATTCAAAGAAGTAAAAGACCAGACACAGCGTTCCGTATACCATTGGAACAGAATCGCTGATATGGCTCAGTACAAACCCTCTCCTCTGAATGGTTTCGACCTGTTCAACTACATGGCACTGATCGTAGCTTGCCGTTCCTTGGACTATGCTGAAATCACATTCAAGGCATTCGCTGACGAACTGGAAAAGAACCTGAAGGCTGGCGTATACGCATTCAAGGGCGCAGAAAAAACACGTTTCCAGTGGGAAGGTATTGCAGTATGGCCTCACCTGGGTCACACATTCAAGACAATGAAGAACCTGGGCTCCATCATGACAGGTACAGCTTACCCCGCACTGTGGGATCTGCACTATGATGCAAACGACGAATCTCTGCACTCCATGGCAGAAGCTTACACAAGAATCTACATCAACACATGCCTGTCCAACAAGGTTGAAGTTCTGCTGAACATCATGGAAAAAGGCAAAATCGACGGTACAATCTACCATCTGAACAGATCTTGTAAGCTGATGAGCTTCCTGAACGTTGAAACAGCTGAAATCATCAAAGAAGCAAACGGCAAACCTTACGTTTCCTTCGACGGCGACCAGACAGACCCTAACGTATACTCCGAAGCACAGTATGAGACACGTGTACAGGCTCTGGTTGAAATGATGGAAGCTAACCTGGCAGAAGCGTAAAATAGGAGGAGGAGAAAACGATGAGTAAAGTAGAAGCTATCTTATCCCAACTGAAAGAAGTTGCAGCTAATCCCAAGAAAGCAATGGATGATTATAAAGCTGAAACAGGTAAAGGCGCTGTAGGTATAATGCCTATCTACGCTCCCGAAGAAATGGTACACGCAACAGGTTACCTGCCTATGGGTATCTGGGGCGCACAGGGCAAACAGATTTCTAAAGCACGTACATACCTGCCCGCATTCGCATGCTCTATCATGCAGCAGGTTATGGAGCTGCAGTGCGAAGGCGCTTATGACGACCTGGCAGCAGTTCTGTTCTCTGTACCTTGTGACACACTGAAATGCCTGTCCCAGAAATGGAAAGGCGCTAACGCTGACAAGGTAATCGTATTCACACACCCTCAGAACAGAGGTCTGGAAGCAGCAAATCAGTTCCTGGTAACAGAATATGAACTGGTTAGAAAACAGCTGGAAGCTTACCTGGGCGTTAAAATCACAAACGCAGCTCTGGAAAACTCCATCGCTATCTACAACGAAAACAGAGCAGTTATGCGTGAATTCGTTAAAGTAGCTGCTGACTACCCTCAGGTTATCAGCGCTGTTGACCGTCATGCTGTATTCAAAGCAAGACAGTTCATGCTGAAAGAAAAACACACAGCTCTGGTTAAAGAACTGATTGAAGAAATCAAAGCAATGCCCGTACAGCCTTGGGATGGTAAGAAGGTTGTTGTTACAGGTATCATGCTGGAACCCAACCAGGTTCTGGAAATCTTCGACGAATTCAAACTGGCTATCGTTGATGACGATCTGGCTCAGGAATCCAGACAGATTCGTGTTGACGTTCTGGACGGCGAAGAAGGCCCTCTTTACAGAATGGCAAAAGCATGGCAGCAGATGTATGGTTGCTCCGTTGCAACAGATACAAAGAAAGGCCGTGGCAAAATGCTGATGAACAAAGTGGCTGCTACCGGCGCAGACGCAGTTATCATCGCTATGATGAAATTCTGTGACCCTGAAGAATGGGATTACCCTGTAATGTACAGAGAATTCGAAGAAAAGGGTATCAAGAACCTGATGTTTGAAGTGGATCAGGAACTGACATCCTTCGAACAGGTTAAGACAAGACTGCAGTCCTTCGTAGAAATGCTGTAATTTTCCTACCGCATTTACTTTGACGGAAATGTAAATAAGCAGGGGTAGGAGACTACCCCTGCTCTTGTTGATATAATATAGTGATTACAAAAAAATTTTTATAGGAGGTCTAACAGAATGGCTAGACAGGTAAAAATTATTACTGCTGCTGAAGCTGCTGCATTGATTAAAAACGGCGATACCGTTACAACAAGTGGTTTCGTAGCATCCGCTATCCCCGAAGCTCTGGATAGAGCAGTAGAAGAAAGATTCCTGGCAACAGGCGAACCCAGAGATATTACTTATGTTTACTGCGGTTCTCAGGGTAACAAAGACGGCCGTGGTGCAGAACACTTTGCACACGAAGGTCTGCTGAAAAGATACATTGCAGGTCACTGGGCAACAGTACCCGCTCTGCAGAAAATGGCTCTGGAAAACAAGATGGAAGCTTACAACGTATCTCAGGGTGCACTGTGCCACCTGTTCAGAGATATCGCTGCACATAGACCCGGCTGCTTCACAAAGGTAGGTCTGGGTACATTTATCGACCCCAGAAATGGCGGTGGTAAGGTAAACGATGTAACCAAGGAAGATATCATCGAATTGGTAAACATCAAAGGTCAGGACTATCTGTTCTACCCCTCTTTCCCCATCCATGTTGCTATGATCAGAGGTACATATGCTGATGAATCCGGTAACATTTCCTTTGAAAAGGAAGTTTCTCCTCTGGAAGGTACATCCGTATGCCAGGCTGTTAAAAACAGCGGAGGTATCGTTATCGTTCAGGTTGAAAAGGTTGTTAAAGCAGGCACACTGGATCCTCGTCTGGTTAAGGTTCCCGGCATCTATGTTGACTACGTTGTAGTTGCTGATTCCAAAGACCACCAGCAGACACTGGATTGTGAATACGATCCCGCTCTGTCCGGTGAAATGAGAAACCCTGACGTTGCTCCCGAACCCCTGCCTCTGAGCGCTAAGAAGATCATCGGTCGTCGTGGTGCAGTAGAGCTGGAAAAAGACGTTGCAGTTAACCTGGGCGTAGGTGCTCCCGAATATGTTGCATCTGTTGCAAACGAAGAAGGTATCGGCGACTTCATGACTCTGACAGTAGAAGGCGGTGCTGTTGGTGGTGTACCCGCAGGCGGCATCAGATTCGGTTCTGCTTACAACGCAGACGCTCTGTTGGATCAGGGCTACCAGTTCGACTTCTATGATGGCGGCGGTCTGGACCTGTGCTATCTGGGTCTGGCTGAATGTGATCCTCACGGTTCCATCAACGTTTCCAGATTTGGCCCCAGAATTGCAGGCTGTGGTGGTTTCATCAACATCACACAGTGCACAAAGAAGGTATTCTTCTGCGGTACATTTACAGCAGGCGGTCTGAAGGTTAAGGTTGAGGACGGCAAGGTTGTTATCGCTCAGGAAGGTAAGAACAAGAAATTCGTTAAATCTGTTGAACAGGTTACATTCAACGGCGACATCGCTAACAAGAATGGTCAGCAGGTAATGTATATCACAGAAAGATGTGTATTCGTTCTGAAGGAAGACGGTCTGCATCTGACAGAAATCGCTCCCGGCATTGATCTGCAGACTCAGATTCTGGATCAGATGGAATTTGAACCTATCATTGACAGAGCAGCAGACGGCAGCATCGCTTTGATGGATGCAAAACTGTTTGCAGACGGTCTGATGGGCCTGAAGGAAATGAAGGAAGGCAAATAATCCATTCGAGGATTGGACAACTTCATTTTGATTAAAAAAATCGGCTCCTGCCTTTATGGCAGGGGCTTTTTTTTATTGCGATTTGGTTATGCTTCTTTGGTGGTTGGTGTTGTAATTTCCTGCATAATTCTTTATAATAAGAAGCAGTAAGCATTGGTTTGGGGAAGGTAGGAAAAGAGTGAGGATATGCTGAAGCTTTATAGAAAAAGATTTATACCCGATGAAATTGTAGACTTGAAAAATGACCGAATTATATATCACGAGGGGGGCATTCTGATTACCGAATGGGATGCGCTGCACCCGAAGGCAAAATTCAGCCATGGCATTTCCTGCTATTATATGGATCAGGGTTGGAAAATTAGTAAATTCTTAAACAAAAAGAAAGAGCTTGTTTATTATTATTGTGATATTATAGAGACGTCATATTTAGAGGAGGAAAATGCGTATCTTTTTACAGACCTGCTGGCTGATGTGATTGTTTATCCCGACGGTGCGGTTGAGGTGGTCGATTTGGATGAGCTTTCCGATGCGTTGGAGGCGGGCGTGATTACGATTCGGGAAATCAAGCAGGCTTTACGCACATTGGATGCCCTTCTGAAAGTGATTTACAGCGGCGGTTTGCCGAAGCTGATTCACTTTATGGAGGAGAAGGTGTGAAAATGGGCGAAAACATACACGGCGGACACAGAGAGCGGATGCGTTCCCGTTATTTGCAGGAGGGCGCAGACAGCTTTGCCGACCATGAGCTTTTGGAAATGCTTTTATACGGCTGCATTCCCAGAGGGGACACCAATTTTATTGCACACCGCTTGCTGCAGGAATTTGGCTCGTTTTCCAATTTATTGGAGGCGGATGCCTATGAAATTGCGAAGGTGGATGGCATTGGGCTGAAAACCGCCATTTTTTTGACGCAGCTACGGGAAATCATCCGCAGATATGAAAGAGAAAAGCTTGACACAAAGCCGGAGCTGACCTCGATTGCACGGTGCGTGGAATATTGCAGGCAGCTGCTCAGCCATTACAGCACAGAGAGATTTTACATGATTTGCATGGACAGCCGCAGGAGAGTGATTCATGTGGCGAAGCTGGCGGAGGGGACTGTGGAGAATGTGTATATCCCGAATCGGCAGGTGGCAGAGGTTGCCTTGCGGCACAAAAGCACGGGTGTGGTTTTTTGCCACAACCATCCCAACGGGAGAGTGACACCGTCCCATGCGGACATTCGATTGACAATGGCGTTTAAAAGGCTTTTAGATTCCTTGGGAGTGCGGGTGCTTGACCACATCATCATTGGGGAAAACGGTGTGCATTTCAGCTTCTTTCAAAATGATTTGCTGAACCAGGATAAGAGTGAGGAGGAATTTTAATATGGAGAAAAAAATATATCGTTCCAAAACAGATAAAAAGATTTCCGGCGTATGCGGCGGCTTTGCGGAATATTTTGCGATAGATGCGACGATTGTACGTCTGCTTTGGGTATTGGGGACACTGCTGAACCTGTTTATCGGCGTGGTGGCTTATATCGCCTGCATATTTGTGATTCCCGAAGAGCCGGACACCATTGATGCCGATTTTGAAGAAAAGAAATAAAACGAAGCAAGGAGTGTTAGAAAATGGAACAGAAGAAACGTATTTTCAGCGGAATGCAGCCCTCCGGCGTGATTACACTGGGCAACTATTTGGGTGCCTTGAAAAACTGGACAAAGCTGCAGGATGAATATGACTGCCTGTATTGCATTGTGGATATGCACGCCATTACGGTGAGACAGGATCCCGTGAAGCTGCGCAAGCAGGCAAGAGATTTGCTGGTGCAATATTTGGCGGTTGGCCTGGAGCCTGAAAAGAACATTATGTATTATCAATCCCATGTGCCGCAGCACGCAGAGCTTGGCTGGATTTTGAACTGCTTTACCTATATGGGCGAGCTGAACAGAATGACACAGTTCAAGGACAAATGCGCAAAGCACGCTGACAACATCAATGCGGGGCTGTTTACCTACCCGACACTGATGGCGGCGGATATTTTGCTGTATCAGACGGATTTGGTGCCTGTGGGCGAGGACCAGAGACAGCATTTGGAAATCACAAGAGATTTGGCGCAGCGGTTCAATGGCGTTTACGGCGATGTGTTTAAAATTCCGGAGGCTTATATCGGGAAGGTGGGCGCAAGAGTGATGGCGCTGCAGGAGCCTACCAAGAAGATGTCCAAATCTGACGACAACCAGAACAACATCATCACCCTGATGGATGACCCGAAGGTGATTATGAACAAAATGAAGCGTGCCATGACGGATTCCGACACAGAGGTGCGTTATGCAGAGGATAAGCCCGGCATTTCCAATTTGCTGAATATCTATTGCGCAGTGACAGGCAAGAGCATTGCGGAGGCAGAAAAGGAATTTGCCGGCGTGGGCTATGGCACATTTAAAACGGCTGTTGGCGAGGCGGTTGTTGCGGAGCTGGAGCCTGTGCAGAAGCGTGTGAAGGAATTGGAGGCAAACAAGGATTATTTGGATGCCATTATTAAGGAGGGTGCGGAAAAGGCGAGCCGCTTGGCAGACAGAACACTGACCAAGGTGCAGAAGAAGGTTGGCTTCCTGCCCAGAATCAGATAAAAAATGAAAAGAGAGCATTATCTCAGGGATACCCTTGGGATAGTGCTTTTTTTATTGCAAAGGGCGTTGACTTGGCAGGCTTTTTTGCGAGAGAGCGGGAAAAAATGTGAGGCTTTGATTGATAGAAGGGGGATTCTTTGCTAAAATGAAGGAAAGAAGGGAAAAAAAGGAAATTTGGGACGTATGGAGGTGCTTATGAAAATGAAAGCAGGAAGTGCAATACGGATTTGCGGAGGGTTGCTTTTGCTGGGGTTTGCCTTGAGCGGCTGCGGAACGGATGCGACGCCTTCGCCCAAAGAAGCAACGAAGGCTGAAAAAGGGATTGATTATGAGAAACAGATTGCATTGATTGCCGAGAAGGCGGAGCTATGGAAGGGGGACGAGGAGCAGGTAACGGAGCCGTATTTTTATGCTGTGACAGACCTTGACCAAAACGGACGGCTGGAGCTGATACAATCCATTTGCCAAGGAACCGGCTTTTATACCTACACAAAGCTTTGGGAGGTAAACGCAGAGGGGACAGACCTGATTGCCTGTGCATACGCTGTGGCGGAGGAGGAGTCTCAGCCGGATGTGATTGCAAATCCCGATGGGGCATATTTTGATGAGGCACAAAACCGCTATTATTATATTTTCCGTGATGATTTACGCATTGGCGGTGCAGAATATGTGCAGGATTGGGTTGCATTCTCCTTGCGGGATGGAGCGGTTTCCACAAGCCTGCTGGGACAAAAGCACACGATTTATGAGGAAAACGGCGTGGAGGTTACGGTTTATACGGATGCGGATGGAGCGGAAATAGACGAGGCGGCTTATAACAAGGCGGCAGAAAAAGCATTTTCCGACCTGACGGCCATGGATGCAACGATTGGCTGGACGGATTACATGGTTTCGGCGGAAATGGACAGGCTGACAACGGAGGAATTAAGGGAGGTGCTAAAGACCTCTTGGAAGGGGTTTGCTGTGAAGGCTTCGGCATTTTAAGACGGAGGAAGGCGAAAGGACAAGCGGATAGGAGGAATGCAGATGCACAGAAGGCAGAAATCTATGAAAAAGAAGGCGGCGGGGCTGGCGATGGTTCTGCTCATTTGTCAGCTTTTTGCGGGCTGCGGCAATGCGGAAAACGAGAATGCGGATACATCCGATTGGCTGACTGCGGAGGGCAAAAGGGTTCTGGAGGAGGAGCGTGCGAATTTGAAGGAGCGGGATGCTGTGATTGGCGCTGTTTTTCTGGACTATACGGCGGATTATACGTATCCCGGACGGCAGGAGCAAAGAGAGCAGGCCTTTCCCTATTTGAAGGGGCTGCCGAAGGAGAGAATTGTGGAGCAGGAGGGCAGTGAGTGGTTTGTGATTCTTCCTGTGGATGAGGGCTGGACGATTACCATTGAGGCGTGCAAGTGGAACGAGGATTTGACCGAAGCTACAGCCGAAAAGGAATTATGGAAGGGAACGGACGGCCTGCCTGTGATTTTGCGATGTGACGGCAATGATTTGCACGCCAATGCCTGTGTGACTGCAACAAAGGGCGAGCAGAAGATTTCTTGGTATCCCGGCTACAACGTTTATACGGGAGAGATTGAACGGACAGAGGGCGTTGGACAGCTTGCCATTGGAGAGGGAATGCTGCGAGACGGGTGTTTATACGGAATGGAAGGCAGCTGGTATTGCGATTCCTTACAAGCGGAGGAGAATCAGCAGATATTCTACACGATTCTTTTTCTGACGGATTTCAAGGGAAATCCCTCGGATCTTTGTTTTTACGGCGGCTATCTGAATGACGGCAGGGAGGATATTTGCTTTTATTGGGACGGCACCTATGTGAGCCGCAGCAAAACAGAGAGGATTACGGACAACCAGGAGTTTGAATTTTGGCTGAACACGCCGGACGGCATCAAAAACGGAATAATGCGGCTGAAGAAAACGGGCGACCGTTTGATTGTGCAGGAGATTGAAGGAGATGACTTCTTCCCGATGACAAAAGAGGCCGAGACGGAATTTTATTTCAAGGCACAGCAGGAGGAAGGAACCTATCCGCTTGAGGAAGCAGGAATGGCGGAGCAGTGATTTTGGCAAAGGAAGAAGAAAAGCAGGGGCGGCTGTCGGCATGACGGCTGCCCCTTTTTGCGTTTCGTGTGCAAATAAAAAATCGCCGAGACCATAGTGGTTTCGACGATTTTATTCTTTTCATTATTTTTCTGCGGGCTCATCATCCTCGTTGTCGCCGTAGCGGGTATCCTCATGGAAATTGGGAATCAAATCAATGCCACGGTTGGCATCGCCGCCTGCATTTTTGCCGAAATGATAATCATTCCCCGGAAGGATGGCATTGAGCAAAATGCCTGCGATTGCCGCAATCGCCAAGGAGGTTAATGTGATATCCGTACCTAAGGCGTGGAAGGTCAGCCCATCGGAAAAGCCCAGACCGCAGACGAAAATCACACCTGCGATAATGAGGTTGCGGGATTTTGTGAAATCCACACGGTTTTCAACCACATTACGCACACCGATGGCAGAAATCATACCATAGAGCATGAAGCTGACACCGCCAATGATGGCAGAGGGCATGGAGCCGATGATTTCAGCCATTTTTGGAATGAAGCTCAGAATGATGGCATAGACAGCCGCAAGACGAATGACCTTGGGATCATGCACCTTACTCAGCTCCAGAACACCTGTGTTTTCGCCATAGGTGGTGTTTGCGGGGCCGCCGACCAAAGCGGAAAGGGCGGTTGCAAGGCCATCACCAATCAGCGTGCGGTGCAGACCGGGCTCTTCGATGAGGTTTTCGCCAACGGTTGCGGAGATGGCGGACATATCGCCGATATGCTCCATCATAGAGGCCAGAGCGATGGGAGCCATAACCAAAATGGCAGAAAGGTTGAATTTACAAAGAGAAAAATCCGGAACGCCGAGCATGGAGGCGGTTTTGATATTTGTGAAATCCAAGATGGCAGAGCCGTCTGCATTGACCATGCCCATCGCAT
Source organism: uncultured Anaerotignum sp. (assembly GCF_934277605.1). Taxonomy (GTDB): domain Bacteria; phylum Bacillota; class Clostridia; order Lachnospirales; family Anaerotignaceae; genus Anaerotignum_A. The sequence goes on along the minus strand of NZ_CAKQVD010000001.1, from coordinate 62,689 downwards.
TGAAAAGCAGCGCTGCGATATAGGAAATGACAACACCCATCAGAATCGGGATGATTTTGAACATTCCCTTGCCCCAGATGTTAAACACTATAATGGTTGCAAGTGCGATGAAGGCAAGCAGCCAGTTGGTAGAGGCATTGGAAACGGCGGAGCCTGCAAGGCTGAGACCGATACAGATGATGATGGGGCCTGTGACAACGGGGGGAAGGAACCGCATAACCTTTTTGACACCAATCAGACGGATGATGAGGGCAAGCAGCAGATACAAAACCCCTGCAACCAAAATGCCGCCGCAGGCATAGGAAAGCTTTTCGGCATTGGAAATGGTTGCGAATATGCCTGTGTTCAGCTTGGCAATGGTGGCAAAGCCGCCCAAAAAAGCAAAGGATGAGCCAAGGAAGGCAGGCACCTTGCCCTTAGAGCAGAAATGGAACAGCAGCGTGCCAAGCCCTGCGCAGATCAATGTTACCTGCACATGAAGGACATCCTCGCCAAAGTAGCTGTTTACGAGAATGGGAACCAGAATGGTTGCACCGAACATGGCAAACATGTGTTGAAGGCCCAAAAGCAGCATTTTCGGAACGCCAAGGACAGAGGCATCCCGAATGACTTCGTTGTTTTTGTTCATAAAACTTCCTCCTATGATGATAAATAAATGATAAAAAACGGATGATACCATGCTTTGTAAGCGGATTTTCCGCAAACAAGGTATGAGCAGGCTATGCCTGTGAATTGTAGAATTCCGTGGGTATTATACCATAAAGGCGGAAGGGGAGACAACGATAAAAATAAAAACAAGCTTGGACATCCGTTTGGAGCCAAGCCTGTTTTAAATAGGAAAAGGTTTGTTGCTTTCGTGTTATGCGTTGATGATGGCATCGCAAATGCGCTTGCCCATTTCCTTTGTGCCGATTTTTTGGGTGCCTGCGCTATAAATATCGGGGGTTCGATAGCCGGCATTTAGCACCCTTGTGACAGCAGTCTCAATCGCCTGCGATTCCTTCAGCAGACCAAAGGAGAACTTCAGCATCATGGCGGCGGAAAGGATGGTTGCAATGGGGTTTGCCATATCCTTGCCTGCGATATCGGGGGCGGAGCCGTGAATGGGCTCATACATCCCGAAGGCACCATCTGCCAAGCTTGCGGAGGGGAGCATGCCGATGGAGCCTGTAATCTGGCTTGCCTCATCGGAAATGATATCCCCGAAGATGTTGGAGGTTACAATAACATCAAAATGCTTGGGGTTTCGCACAAGCTGCATGGCGGCATTATCCACATACATATGGTCTAACGCTACCTCGGGATAGTCCTTGGCTACCTCGGTAACGATTTTGCGCCACAGCTTACTGCTTTCCAGAACATTTGCCTTATCAATGCTGGTTACATGCTTATTGCGCTTCATGGCGGCCTCAAAGGCCTGCACGGCAATGCGCTTGATTTCAAATGCACTATATGCCTCTACATCATACGCTTCCTCGCCATGCTTACCCTCCCGATAGCCATGCTCGCCGAAATAAATGCCGCCGGTCAGCTCTCTGACAACGAGAATATCCAGACTATCGCCGATGATTTCGCTTTTGATGGGGCTTGCATCGCTCAACGCTTTATGAATGATGGCAGGGCGGAGGTTAGCATACAGCCCAAGGCTGCTGCGCAGCTTCAGCAAAGCACCTGCTTCGGGGCGGAGATGTGCCGGCAGAGCATCCCACTTTGGCCCGCCGACCGCACCCAAGAGGATGGCATCACAGCTTTTGCACGCCTCTAAGGTTTCCGCAGGCAACGGCTCGCCAAAGGAATCATACGCACAGCCGCCTACCGATTTTTCGTTATAGAGAAAGGTGTGACCGTATTTTTTGCCAATGCAGGACAGAACATTCATTGCTTCGGAAACGATGGCGGGGCCAATGCCGTCACCCTTTAATATTGTAATATGATAAGAACCCATTTTCTTCACCTTAACCTTCGATTTTTTCCTTTGTATATGCGACCAGACCGCCTGCTGCCATGATTTTCTGCATGAAGGCGGGGAATGGCTCTGCCTGATAGGTTTTGCCCGTGGTTTCGTTTGTGATGACACCCGTTTGGAAATCCACGGAAACGATATCCCCTGCCTCGATGGCATTTGCGGCTTCCTCACATTCCAGAATGGGCAAGCCGATATTGATGGCATTGCGGTAGAAAATTCTGGCAAAGGTGGAGGCAATGACACAGGAAATGCCTGCACACTTGATTGCCAAGGGGGCATGCTCCCGAGAGGAGCCGCAGCCGAAATTCTTTGTGGCTACGATAATGTCGCCTTTTTTTACGTTATTTACGAAATCTGCATCAATATCAATCATGCAGTATTTTGCCAGCTCCTCGCCGCCGGAGACGTTCAGATATCTTGCGGGAATGATTACGTCTGTATCAACGTTATCTCCATATTTAAAGACCTTACCTTTTGCTGTTTTCATTCGTTCATACCTCCTGCAATTTTTTCGGGATCTGCGATATAGCCTGCGATGGCAGAGGCTGCCGCAACTGCGGGGCTTGCCAGATAGACCTCGCTTTCCGTATGCCCCATTCTGCCGACAAAGTTTCTGTTGGTTGTGGAGACACAGCGCTCGCCTGCCGCCAGAATTCCCATGTGACCGCCAAGACAGGGGCCGCAGGTGGGGGTGCTGAAGATGGCACCTGCTTTTACGATATCCTCCACATAGCCCAGACGGATGCAATCCAGATAAATCTGCTGTGTGGCAGGGATGACGATGGTGCGTACCTTGGGATGCACCTGCTTGCCTCTGAGAATTTCCGCCGCAATTTTCATATCATTCAATCTGCCGTTGGTGCAGGAGCCGATGACAACCTGATCAATGGCAATTTTATCTGCTTCATCAATGGTTTTGGTGTTTTCGGGCAGATGGGGGAAGGCAACGGTTGGTCTTAATTTGCTTAAGTCGATGGTATAGACCGCTTCATATTCCGCATCGGGATCTGCTTCATAAATGACAGGCTCCTTTGTGGAGTGTTCCTTTACATATTCCATTGTTTTTTCATCTACGGGGAAAATGCCGTTTTTTGCGCCTGCCTCGATTGCCATATTTGCCATGGAGAAGCGGTCATCCATCGTCAGATATTGTATGCCGTCGCCGACAAATTCCATGCTGCGATACAACGCACCATCCACGCCAATCATGCCGATGATATGCAGGATGATATCCTTGCCGCTGACCCATTTGGCAGGCTTGCCGGTCAGCACGAATTGGATGGCGGCGGGCACCTTGAACCAAGCCTCGCCGGTTGCCATGCCGATTGCCATATCGGTGCTGCCGATGCCTGTGGAGAAGGCACCCAATGCGCCATAGGTGCAGGTGTGCGAATCGGCACCGATGATGACCTGACCGGGTACAACGATGCCCTTTTCGGGCAGAAGGGCGTGTTCAATCCCCATCTGTCCGACATCGAAGAAGTTTTTTACCGACATATCATAGGCGAAGGTGCGGCACGCCTTGCACTGCTCTGCCGCCTTGATATCCTTATTGGGTGTGAAGTGGTCTAAAACGATAACGACCTTTTCTTCATCAAAGACCTTTTTTGCGCCTGTTTTTTGAAATTCCTTCAGAGCAACGGCGGTGGTGATATCGTTCCCCATTACCACATCCAGCTTTGCCTGGATGAGCTGCCCTGCCTTAACACTTGCTTCTCCCGCATGGGCCGCAAGAATTTTTTGTGTCATTGTCATTCCCATGATGTTTTTTCCTCCGTTTATCTTTGTATCCGTTTTGTATCATTTGTTTTGTTATGCTTTTTTTAGCCCAGAATTTTGTTGGTTGTGCTGACCACCGCACGCAGACCGGATTTTGTGATATTGCTGGAGGTGCCTGCACCGAAGTACATACCGCCTTCATTATCTGCAATCTGGATATAGGAAATTGCTCTGGATTTTGTGCCGTGGGACATGGAATGCTCTCTATAATCCACAACCTCGATGACGATGTGGAAGTTATCCTCGATGGCGTGGCAGAGAGCGGAAATGATACCGTTGCCTGTGCCTGTCAGCGTGATGGGCTTGCCGTTATAATTGCACTGTGCCTCGATGGCAACATCCTCATGGTTTTTCATTGCGATTTCCTTATAGGCAACCAGCTCCAGAGGGGCTCTGCCGTCTACATAATGGTCGACGAAGGCTTCATAGATATCTGCGGGCGTTAAGTCCTTATGCTGTCTGTCGCTCATGCCTGTGGTTACGGTGCTGAAATCCTGCTGGAATGCCTTTGGCAGATAAAGACCGAAGTTTTGCTCCAGAACGAAGGCAACGCCGCCCTTGCCGCTCTGGCTGTTGATACGCACGATGGGATCGTAGTTTCTGCCGACATCCATAGGATCGATGGGCAGATAGGGCACCTCCCAACGCTCCGGATGCTGCTTCATTGCCTCCATGCCCTTGCGGATGGCATCCTGATGGGAGCCGGAGAAGGCAGTATAGACCAAGGAGCCTGCATAGGGATGTCTGGGGGAGACGCTCATTCTTGTGGATTGCTCATAGATTTTTACGGCTTCATCAATGTGGCTGAAATCCAGCTCGGGATCAATGCCCTGAGAAAAGAGGTTCATTGCCACGTTCATAATATCGGTGTTGCCGGTTCTTTCGCCATTGCCGAACAGTGTACCCTCGACACGATCCGCCCCTGCGAGCATTGCCAGCTCGGTTGCGGCTACGGCTGTGCCACGGTCATTGTGAGCGTGCAGGCTGACGAAAATGCTGTCTCTGTATTTCAGATTTTCACAGCAATATTCAATCTGGTCTGCATAGATGTTGGGGGTTGCCATTTCCACAGTGGAGGGCAGGTTGATGATTGCCTTATGTGTGGGGGTGGGCTGCCAAACATCCAAAACGGCATTGCAGATTTCAACGGCAAAGGGCATTTCTGTGCCTGTGAAGCTTTCGGGAGAATATTCAAAGAAAAACTCTGTTTCGGGGATGGCTGCCGCCTCCTCCTTTACCTGCTTTGCACCCGCAACCGCCAAGGCAATGGTTTCCTGCATGGAATTGCCGAACACAACCTCTCTTTGCAGTGTGGAGGTGGAGTTATACAGATGGACGATTGCTTTTTTCGCACCCTTCAGCGCTTCAAAGGTTTTATGGATGATGTGCGGTCTGCTCTGTGTGAGCACCTGCACGGTAACATCCTCGGGAATCAGATTATTTTCAATCAGACATCTTGCAAATTCAAATTCCGTATCGCTTGCGGCAGGAAAGCCGATTTCGATTTCCTTAAATCCGGTATCCACCAAAAACTGAAAGAATTTCAGCTTTTCGGGCAGATTCATGGGGATTTCCAAGGACTGATTGCCATCACGCATATCTACGCTGCACCAAACGGGTGCCTTTGTGATGGTGTTGCCGGGCCATTTGCGGTTGGGCATTTGCATTGTGGGATAGGGTCTGTATTTTGTGTAGTTCATCATTGGTTGTTCCTCCTTAAAGCTTAAAGATTCCTTTGTGTTTGATTCGTTTTATCTTTGGTTCATTTGTATGCTTGGATGAAAAGGGTGGAGAGCAAAAGAAAAAGCCCTTCATCTCCTTTGAAGAGACGAAAGGCCGGAAACCTCCGCGGTACCACTCTTATTTATTCCGAAAGGGAATACGCTTTTCCAGATACATTTTCCAATATCCTGTCGGGGTAACGGCCGACTTGCCGATTGCGCCTACTGCGATGTGTTCAGCGAATCACTCCGAGGCCAGTTCAAACATTCTTCCGTTATCTGCTCACACCGACCGCAGACTCTCTGAAAACCTCCGAAGGTTCTACTACTCCTCATCCTTGTGTTTGTTTGCTTGTATTTGAATGAATACAATTTAAGCACGAAAATGTTTTTTTGTCAATACATAATTTTTGATTTTTTTAAAAAATTTTTGGAAACGGAAAATGGAATTAGCACTGTAAGAAAAGAAAAAGGTATGCTATAATAAAACGATAGCACATGAAATCTCCAAAAAAACAGGAGGGATTGTTTATGAAAGGAAAAAGGACACTTGTTTCCATTTTGGCGTGCGCACTGCTTTTGACTGCGGCACCTGTGGAGGCAATGGCATATACGGTGCCGGAGACGGTGCGTGTTGGGCTGGAATCCGTTTGCAAAAATGTATCCTCTGCGAGCATTGGCGTTTGGGAGCTGCACATCGGCACGCAGAGAGACAGTGATTTTCGGGAGGGCGGCGTGATTACCTCAAACGGTTTATTTACGGCAAAGCCCTCTGTGGCGGACTACATTGCGGTGGACGGCGAAAGAAGCTGTGCAGAGGCACTGGAGCTGGCGAAGGACCTGAAACGAGACGGCTTGGATGCCTATGCGGCCTACCTCAGCGGCAGGGATTGGACGGTTTATGTGAAGGATGCCTCTGTTTCCGAGGTGGAGGCTGCGGCAGATGAAAATGCAAGGCGTGTTTCCTTTGAAGGCGTTGCGATTACGGGCGGAGAGGCCCCTGTGCTTGTGCCGGAGGAGGCAGTGATGATGGGCGGCAATACTGCCGATACCTTTAAGCTGAACAGCATGCCTTACCGTGGGATGCTGACGTTTTCCGTGAAGGGAAGCACCATGACGGGTGTGAATGTTATCGGTTTGGAGGAATATTTATATGGCGTGGTGCCATCGGAAATGCCGAGAAGCTATCACGCAGAGGCACTGAAGGCGCAGGCGGTGGCGGCAAGAACCTATGCCATGACGAAGCTGGGCGCACACAGCGGCAGCGGCTATCAGCTTTGCGACACAACGGCCTGCCAGGTTTACAAGGGCTACAGCAACGAGGCGGATGCCACCACAGCGGCAGTGAATGAGACAGCGGGCGAGGTTGCCTGCTATCAAGGCAGTCCCATTGAGGCGGTGTTCTCTGCCTCCACAGGCGGCTATACCGAAAACAGCGAAAATGTATGGAATACGGTGGTTCCCTATCTGCGTGCAGTGAAGGAAGTGGGCGAATTTGACGAGAGCAGCTGGACAAAAACACTGACCTTGGCGGATTTGACCGCACTTTTGCAGGCGAAGGGGGCAGGCATTGGCAAAGCGGAGGATATCCGCATTACCAAGATTTCCGAAGGCGGACGTGTGCAGGAGCTGCAGATTATCGGCACAAGCGGCGTGAAAACCTTGAACAAGGAAAGCATCCGCACCTATTTTTCCTCTGCCTGCGGCACACTGCCGAGCAAGATGTTTACGATTAACGGCAAGGGCGGTGCCTCTGCGGCAGGCGGCGGAGTGAGCCAAGGAAGCGGCTTATTATCTGCGGCGGCAAGCCAAGGCATTATTGCAAAGACAGAGGGTGCACTTTCTTATTTGAACGGCAAACGGCTTTCGGTTGACGTTGATGCAAAGCAGACACAGGCGTCTGCGAACAGCAACGCGGTATATACCGTAAGCATCAGCACAGTGCAGAATGGGAAATTTGTATTTTCCGGCAGGGGCAGCGGCCATGGTGTCGGCTTGAGCCAAAAGGGCGCACAGGCAATGGCACAAAAGGGCTATGATTATGAGGAAATCCTCTGCCATTATTATACGGGTATCACGATTGAGGGTTGATGTTATGAAGGAGTTTAGAGCCTTTTTGCTTTCCCGCAGGGGTTGGCAGGATGAAAAGGGCAATACGGTTGTTTTTTCCGAGCAGGGCTTGGACGGAGAACGGACGGAAGCGGAGATTTGGCTGTTTTTGGATGAGGGACTGCGCTGTGGCGGCATGCACCGCAGGCTTGCACCGACAGAGACAGCCGTGGAGGCGGCACTGTGCGGCGTGGGCAAGCAGGAGCTTTGGGAGAAAATTGCAGCCGATTGGGCGAAGGAGGCATAAGAATGTTTTGTGAAAAGCTGACAGAGGAGCAAATCAGAAGGGTTATGAATGTGATTTCTGATGACGGCGCACTGACGATTTTGAAAATTCGCACCTATGATAAAAGCTTTGAGGATGCGATTGCGGTTTCTGCTGTGCCGGAGGTTACGGCGAAATTCCAAGAGGATATCGAAACCTATCAGCTCCATGATTATTTCATAAAGGGGAAAAACCGTGCGGGTGCAGGCTCCGATTATATTTACAGAAAAATGATGTATGAATGGTTCGGCGAGCCGTATGTTGTGAAATATCTGATGGAATATTAAGGGGGAACGGGCTATGTATGTAAAAAGACTCAAGGATGATGAAATTCTGCAAATCATGCGTGTCATTTCCGATCCGGAGTGCGAGATTATAAGCATTTTCCGCAAGGTAACAGATCCTGAGGTTGTCATCAATTCGCAGGATATGGAGGAGCGGTATGTGCTGCATGATTACGACATTGAAGGGTTTGATTATCTGCCGGATGATTCCATGCGGATGTATCGCAAGGAAATGCTGAAGATTTTCGGCGAAAAATATGCTGCGGATTATATGTTGAGAAGATAAAGAGGAAACAGAATGAAAACAAGTGATTTTTACTTTGATTTGCCAGAGGAGCTGATTGCACAGGAGCCTTTGCAGGACAGGGCCTCCAGCCGCTTGATGGTGGTGCATAAGGACAGCGGAGAGCGTGAGCATCGGCATTTTCGGGAGATTAAGGAATATCTGCGGGCGGGCGACTGCTTGGTTATCAACAACACAAGGGTGCTGCCTGCCAGATTATATGGCGAAAGAGTCGGCACAGGTGCAGCCATTGAGGTTCTCCTTTTGGTGAGAAGGGACATGGACACCTGGGAGGTTTTGGTGCGCCCCGGGAAAAAGGCACGCCCCGGCGACCGCATTTCCTTCGGCGGCGGCAAGCTGATTGCGGAGGTTTTGGAGGTCATTGAGGGCGGCAACCGTATTATCAAATTTGAATATACGGGTGTGTTTGAAAATATTCTGGAGGAGCTGGGAGAAATGCCCCTGCCCCCCTACATTACGCATAAGCTGGAGGACAAAAACCGTTATCAGACCGTTTATGCGGAGCATGACGGCTCTGCGGCGGCACCCACGGCGGGGCTGCATTTTACGCCCGAATTATTAAAGGAAATTGAGGAAATGGGTGTGAAAATCGCCCATGTTACCCTGCATGTTGGGCTTGGCACCTTCCGTCCCGTGAAGGTGGAGGATGTGCTGGAGCATGAAATGCATTCGGAGTATTATGTGGTGGAGCCGGAGCAGGCTGCCATTATAAATGAGGCGAAGGAAAACGGCGGACGGATTATTGCGGTTGGCACAACAAGCACAAGAACATTGGAATCCGTTACGGATGAAAACGGCGTGATTCAGCCCAAAAGCGGCTGGACGAAGATTTTTATTTATCCCGGCTACACCTTCAAGGCGGTGGATTGCCTTGTGACAAATTTTCATCTGCCGGAATCCACACTGATTATGCTGGTTTCTGCGCTGATGGGGAAGGATTTGGTTATGGAAAGCTACGCCGAGGCGGTGCGGGAGCGGTATCGTTTCTTTAGCTTCGGGGATGCGTGCCTGTTTCTTGCAAAGGAATAAGGAGCAATAAAAAAGCCTTACTGTAAGTAATCTCCGCTTACAGTAGGGCTTTTTCTTGCTTAGCCGATGCCGCCGTTCATTGCGCCGAGAATCAAAACAAGCACGCAGACGGGGCAGAGGACGAATTTACAAAGGGGATAGAACCAAGGGAAAAGCGGTTTTTCTCGCCCCTTATTTACTTCGGCTTCCACAAAATCACGCTTGCAGAGCCAGAAGAACATGATTGCCGCCAAGCCTGCCCCGAGGGGACAGATATAGATGGACAGCACATCCATCCAACCGGAAACAATGCCCTGGATACAGATGGAAACAACGGTGCCGATAATGCCGATGGTGAGGCAGGCAGGCACACGGGCAAAGTTGAATTTTTCTTGCAGGGTTGCGATGGGCGTTTCATAGAGATTGAGCAGAGAGGTCATCCCTGCGAACAGCACTGCCACAAAGAAGATGATGGCAAAGACAGAGCCGCCCGGCATACTGCGGAACAGATTTGGCAGGAAAATGAACATCAGCCCGGGGCCGCCTTGATCAAGCTGAGAGCCTGTGGTTGCCATGGCAGGAATGATGACCAGAGCCGCAAGGCAGGCTGCCAAGGTATCGAAGAAGGCAACCCTTGCCGCGGAGGCGGGGATATTCTCTGCATCGGAGAGGTAAGAGCCGTAAATAATTGTGCCGTTGCCTGCGATGGAGAGGGAGAAGAACGCCTGACCGAGTGCATAAATCCATGTCATAGGGTTTTTCAGTTGAGCGGAGTCAACACGGAAGATATAGCGATAGCCCTCTGCCGCACCGGGCTGCAAAAGGATATAAATGCCAAGCCCGACAAAAAGCAGGAAGAACAGCGGCATCATAATTTTGTTTGCCTTTTCAATGCCCTGCCCAATGCCCATCATGGTAATCAGCATACAAATGAGCAGAGCGCCGATTTGCCAGCCGTTATTGCCGAAGGCGCTTGCCATGCCGCCAAATGCCGCCGCATAGGAATCGACATCCGTAGGGGCGAGGGTTGCGCCTGTGAGGGTGCCGACGGCGTATTTCAGAATCCAACCCATGACAACGGTATAGCCGATTGCCATTGCCAAGGCACCGACCATGGGAATCAGCCCCAAGGCCTCCCCCAGCTTACGCTTGCCTCTGCTTTCCAGAGCCATGCCGAAGGCGTTGACAGGGCCGGAGCGTGCCGCACGCCCGAATGCCATTTCCCCGATGACACCTGTGGCACCAATTAGCACCACGAAGATGAAATAGGGAATCAGAAAGGAGCCGCCGCCATAAAGGGAGACTCTGGTGGGGAACATCCAGAGGTTGCCCATGCCTACCGCAGAGCCGACGCAAGCGAGGATGAACCCGAGCCTGTTTGTAAAAGAATCACGTTTTTTCATAAATTTCTCCTTTAAAAATGATAAATGCCTGTGTAGTATATCATCTTTTTGGGGGGGAAGACAATGGAAAAAGGAAATTCGCAGGTGTTTATATGGTTTTTTCGGGAAACAAAGAAGGAATGCTTTTTCCTTGAAATAAAGGAGCATCTACTATAAAATAAAAATAGCACTTATGGAAAGCCGGGTGAGAGAAATGGATTTATTTGAATATAACCGCAGCCTGCAGGGCGGCAAGGAGGCACCGCTTGCGGCAAGGATGCGCCCAAGCTGCTTGGAGGATTTTGTCGGGCAGGAGCATATTGTCGGCAAGGGAAAGCTGCTTTACAGAGCCATTCGGAGTGACAGGCTCAGCTCTGTGATTTTTTACGGCCCGCCGGGGACAGGCAAGACCACCTTGGCGAAAATCATTGCCAACACCACGAAAAGCAGGTTTTGCCAAATCAACGCCACCACCGCAGGCATAAAGGAAATCAAGGAGACGGTGGAGGAGGCCAAGGCGGAGCTTGGGATGTACGGCAAAAGGACGATTTTGTTTATTGACGAGATTCACAGGTTCAACAAAAGCCAGCAGGATGCACTTTTGCCGCACGTCGAGGACGGGACGCTGATTTTGATTGGGGCAACAACGGAAAACCCTTATTTTGAGGTGAACAAGGCATTGGTTTCCCGCTCGATTGTTTTTGAGCTGCGGCAGCTTGAGGACAGGGACATCAAAAGACTGCTGGAGCGGGCGTTGGCGGATGAGAAAAACGGCATGGGTATCTATCATGCGAGGATGGATGTGGATGCACTGGATTTTCTCGCAAATACGGCAAACGGAGATGCAAGAGCCGCCCTCAATGCCTTGGAGCTTGCGGTGCTGACAACGGAGCCGCAGGCGGACAAAACGATTCACATTACCTTGGCAGAGGCGCAGGAGTGTATCCAAAAGCGTGCGCTGAATTATGATAAGGATGGGGACAACCATTATGATACGATTTCTGCCTTTATCAAGAGTATGCGTGGCTCCGATCCCGATGCCGCCCTATATTATTTGGCGAAGATGATTTATGCGGGGGAAGACCCGAAATTTATTGCACGCAGGATTGTGATTTGTGCCTCGGAGGATGTGGGCAACGCAGATCCGCACGCTTTGCAGGTGGCGGTTTCCGCTATGCAGGCGGTAAATTTTATCGGGATGCCGGAGGGACGGATTCCCTTGGCACAGGCGGCGGCCTATGTTGCTTGTGCGCCGAAAAGCAATGCGGCCTATTTGGGGATTGACCGGGCGCTCTGCGATGTGCGGAATATTCGGATTCGGACGGTGCCGCCGCATTTGAAGGACAGCCATTACAGCGGGGCGAAGGAGCTGGAGCATGGCATTGGCTACAAATATGCACATGATTACCCCGGACATTATGTGGAGCAGCAATATTTGCCGGATGAATTGGTTGGCACGGTTTATTATGCGATGACGGAGAACGGCGTGGAGCGGCGGATGAAGGAGCATTTGAAGCGGCTGAAGGGAGAATAACGGGGTTTTTTCTTGGAAATTTCTTGACTTTCCCGTTGGTTATGTTAAAATGAATTTATTATGATTTTGAATGACTGTGAAGATGAAAAGTACGCAGTGAAGCGTCTTTAGAGAGAGGGCTTTCGGGGTTGCCGAGCTGAAAGAGCCCTTAGTCTGTGAAGCTGCGGAAGTTCCCATCGGAGTCGGCTTTCTGAACACAAAAAAGTAGGAGAGTCCGTTTCGTGCTCGTTACGCATGAGAGTGCCTGTGATAGCAGGAATTTGGGTGGTACCGCGAGCCTTCGTCCCTTTGTGTGACGGAGGCTTTTTCTTTTTTGGGTGTGAACCCCCGTAAAAATCTGAAAAGACCTTGCAAAAGAGAGGAGAAAGCAAAAATGAAGGATAAGCTGAAACAAATCCAGCAAAAAGCACTGACTGCATTCCAAGATGCAAGAGAAATCAAGGATGTGGATGATTTAAAGGTTAAATTTCTGGGGAAGAAGGGCGAATTGACTGCCATTTTGAAGGAAATGGGCAAGCTCTCCGCTGAGGAAAGACCAATCATCGGGCAGATGGCAAATGAAGTGAGACAGAGCATTGAAAAAATGCTGGAGGAAAGCAAGAAGCGTCTGGAGGCGGCTGAGCTGGCACACAGACTGGAGGCAGAAAAAATCGACGTAACCATGCCCGGCAAGGAAAGACCGGAGGGGCATAAGCACCCCATGAGCATTGTGATTGATGAAATCTGCGATATCTTCAAGGGCATGGGCTACGAGGTGGCTGACGGCCCTGAGATTGAGAAGGATTATTATAACTTTGAGGCGCTGAATATTCCCGCAAACCATCCCGCAAAGGATGAACAGGATACCTTCTACATCAACGGGGACATTCTGCTGCGTACACAGACCTCTCCCGTACAGGTGCGTACCATGGAAAAGGGCAATCTGCCGATTCGTATGGTTTGTCCCGGTGCGGTGTATCGTTCCGATGAGGTGGATGCAACCCATTCCCCCGTATTCCATCAGTTAGAGGGCATGGTAATCGACAAGAACGTAACCATGGGCGACCTGAAGGGCGCATTGGCTGTGTTTGCGAAGGAGCTGTTCGGCGAGGATACAAAGGTTCGTTTCCGCCCGCACCACTTCCCCTTCACAGAGCCGAGTGCGGAGATGGACGTAACCTGCTTTGCCTGTGGCGGCGAGGGCTGCCGTGTGTGCAAGGGCGAGGGCTACATTGAGCTGCTGGGCTGCGGCATGGTACACCCCAAGGTGCTGAAAATGAGCGGCATTGATCCCGAGGAATACAGCGGCTTTGCCTTCGGCATGGGCTTGGAGCGTGTTGCAATGCAGAGATACGGCATTACAGACCTGCGCCTGCTGTTTGAAAACGATGCGAAATTCCTGAAGCAGTTCTAAAAAGACCGTGGGAATTTGAAAATAAATTTATATTCCGTATTTATTTGCAAAAGAGGATGCTTTTGCGTATAGGGTCAAGGGGATTATCCCCTTGCAGGAGTCTGAGGACGGAGTCCTCGGAGAAAAAGAAAGGAGAGTTAATTTCATGGACGTACCTATGTCTTGGATGAAGGAATATGCACCCGTTACAGCGGATATCAAGGATTTTATTGAGGATATCACGCTTTCCGGTTCTAAAGTGGAGGGCTACACAACCGTAGCCGGCGAAATCAAAAATGTGGTAACCGGTCACATTAAGGAAATCACAAAGCACCCCGATGCCGATAAGCTGGTAATCTGCACCATTGATGCGGGGCAGGGCAAGGATTTGACCATTGTGACAGGCGCACCTAATGTGAGAGTGGGCGATTATGTACCCGTTGCGCTGAACAATTCTGTGATTGCAGGCGGCAAGGAAATCCATACAGGCGAGCTGCGTGGGGTTGTTTCCGAAGGGATGCTTTGCTCTGTGGAGGAATTGGGCTGTGACAGACACGATTTCCCCGAAGCACCCGAATATGGCATTTATATCTTCCCCGAACCCGTGGAGGTGGGCAAGGATATTGTTGAGGTGCTGGATTTGAAGGATGAAGTGGTGGAATATGAAATCACCTCCAACAGACCTGACTGCTTCTCTGTTTTGGGGATTGCAAGAGAGGCTGCCGCAACCTATGACATTCCCTTCCACTACCCCGAAATCAAGGTGGAGGAGAAGGCAGAGGGCAAGGCAGAGGATTTTGTTAAGGTTACGATTGAAAACCCTACCCTTTGCCCCAGATATGCAGCCAGAGTGGTAAAGAATGTAAAAATCGGGCCTTCTCCCAGATGGATGAGAAAAAGACTGCGCATGGCAGGCGTGCGCCCCATCAACAACATCGTTGATATCACAAACTATGTGATGATTGAAATGGGACAGCCGATGCACGCATTCTCCATCGAAACCATCAAGGACAGCCATATTATTGTTAGAAACGCAAAAGAGGGCGAAACCATTACAACACTGGACGGACAGGTGCGAAGCCTTGATCCTTCCATGCTTGTGATTGCCGATCCCGAAAAGGCGGTTGCGATTGCAGGCGTAATGGGTGGCGAAAATTCCATGATTGTGGATGGCTCTCAGGCGGTGCTGTTTGAATCCGCAAACTTTGACGGCCCGAATGTGCGTATCACAGCGAAGAAGGTTGGCCTGCGTACAGACGCATCCAGCAAGTTTGAAAAGGGACTTGATCCCAATCTGGCACTGGAGGCAGTGAACCGTGCGGTGCAGCTGGTTGAGCTTTTGGGTGCCGGCGAGGTTGTACCCGGCGTTGTGGATGAATACCCCAACAAGAGAGAGCCTTGGCAGCTTTCCTATAACCCTGCATGGATTAACAAATTCCTGGGGACAAGCATTTCCGAGGAAGAAATGCAGAGGATTTTTGAAAAAATCGAGCTGAAGGTGGATCCTGTCAACCATATTGTAACGATTCCTACCTTCCGTCCTGACCTGGAGGCACAGGCAGACTTGGCAGAGGAAATTGCACGCTTCTACGGCTATAATAAAATTGAGGCAACCTTGGCCTCCGGCACACCTACGGTTGGCAAGAGAACCTATGCACAGAGCATTACCGCACTGGTAAAGGATACTGTGATTGCAAACGGTCTGTGCGAGGCAATGACATATAGCTTTGAAAGCCCGAAGGTGTTTGACAAGCTGCTGATTCCTGCGGACAGCGACTTGAGAAAGGCGATTGTGATTTCCAACCCTCTGGGCGAGGATTTCTCCATCATGAGAACGGTTTCCTTCAATGGTATCCTCACTTCCTTGGCAACAAACTATAACAGAAGAAACGAAAGCGCAGGCTTGTTTGAGGTTGCGAAGGTTTATATTCCCAAGGCACTGCCCTTGACAGAGCTGCCGCACGAAATTCCCGCACTGACGATGGGGATGTACGGCAACATGGATTTCTATGACCTGAAGGGGATTGTGGAACACCTGATGCACGTTCTGGGCATGAGCAAAGTGGCAGAATATGTGACAGAAAAGGCACTGCCTTGGATGCACCCCGGCAGAACGGCTTCTGTTGTGGTAAACGGCGAAAGCATTGGCTATCTGGGCGAGCTGCACCCTGCGGTGCTGAAAAACTACGGCATTGGCACAAGAGCATATCTGGCAGTTTTGGATATGGAAAAGGTGATTGCAAATGCGAACAGAGATGTGGTTTATCAGGCATTGCCGAAATTCCCCGCACTGACAAGAGATATTGCGATGCTGGTGAAGGAGGATGTAACCGTGAAGGAGATTGCGGATGTCATTAAGAAAAATGGCGGCGCATATCTGGAGGAGGTTAAGCTCTTTGACGTATATCAGGGGGCGCAGATTGAAGCAGGCTACAAATCTGTGGCATATTCCATTTCCTTCCGCAGTGCAGAAAAGACATTGGCGGATACGGATATTGCAGATGCAATGGAGCAGATTTTGAAGGGCTTGGCAGAGGAGCTGGGCGCACAGCTGAGAGATAAATAAGGAATCGGGATTTCCGAGAGACAGAACCGCCACACCTGATGGTGCGGCGGTTTTTTTGTAGGGGCGGCGCAGGTGCGCCTGAAAGAGGTTTAGAAGAATCTATTTAAAAAATAGTGTAAATAATAGTAAAATAACAGTAAAAGGAAATGGTGGAAGGGGGTGCAGGTATGCGTTTATTTAGAATGATTGTTTCTATTTTTGTGATGCTGATTGCGGGCTTGATTGGGTTTTTCGTGGGCATTAGAATAGATGAGGCGATGGGCGGTGCGATTTTATTTTCCTTGATTGCCGGAATTGCCTGTGTGATTTATGCGATAGAGAATCAGGAAAAATGAGATTGCCGACAGGCTTCTGAAAAGCGGAGAGCGTTTTTTGGAGAGGATTTTTCGCTGACGAGAGAAAAAATGAAAAAGAGCAAAAAAACAGCCCTTGGAGAGTGCTTTCCGAGGGCTTTTGCTATTTTACTTCACATATTCATATTTCTTGATATAGCAGATGCCGATGGGGGTGGGACCGGTATGGGTACCGATGGTGATGCCGACGGGCCAGATTTCATCCATCACATCGAAGCCTTCTGCCAAGAGGGTCTGACGCATTTCTTCTACGGTGGCATGGCGCTCCTTTTCCCCACGCACCAACAGCACGCGATAGTGTTCCTTTTCGCTGCCGATTTCATTTCTTGTCATATCCAAGATGGTTTTGAGGGCCTTTTTATGCCCACGCACCTTGCTTTCGGGGTGCAGCTCGCCATTTTGCATGACGATAATCGGCTTGATATTCAGGATTGTGCCTGCCAATGCGGCGGCCTTGCCGATTCTGCCGCCCTTTTGGAGATAGTCCAAAGAATCGACGGTAAAGTTGATTTTTGTCATATATTTTTGCTTATCGAGAACGGCAATCAGCTCCTCCATGGAAAAGCCCGCATCTCTCATGCGGCACGCCTCATAGACCAAAAGCCCTTGGGAGCCTGTCACACAGGCACTATCCAGAACCTTGATTTTGCGTTCGGGATAGGCTTCCCGCATAAGCTCTGCCGCATTGACGGCGCTTTGATAGGAGCCGCTGAATTTTGACGTAAGGCAGATGCAGAAAACATCCTTGCCTGCCTGCAAAACAGGCTCCATGGCATCCATATAATCCTGCATGGAGGGCAGAGAGGTTTTGGGATAGATTTTTTCGGCATTGATTTTATCGTAAAATTCATCGGGGGTGATATCCTGCAATTCCTTTAGATAATTTACTGTATCAAAGGAAACATGAAAGGGGACATAGGTCACATCCAACTGTTCCAGCATTGCGGCGGGAATATCGCAGGAGGTATCGGAAAGTATTTTATATGTAGACATAGAGCGTTTCCTCCGTTTTTTCTGCAAAGCATTGATTGAAAAAGTCTTTCTATCGGTTTATTTTACTTTGATTTTTCGGCATTGTCAATAAAAAACACTGATACACTGACGTAGTAAAGTGTACTACATAGAGCGACATAGGGACTGCCTTAGATGATTTTTAAAATGCAAAAGGCGGTGCGGCATTTGCCAATTTGGGAAGAAGATGGTATCATTTGTAAGCAACGGTTAGAAAAACGGAAGGGAGGAAGCTGAAATGGGAAGGATTCTGGTGATTGCCGAGAAGCCATCTGTGGCAAGGGATATTGCGAAGGTTTTGCAGGCGAAGCAGAAGGGGGACGGCTGTCTGATTGGGGAGCGTTATGTGGTTTCCTGGGCTGTCGGGCATTTGGTTACCCTTGCCGAGCCGGAGGAATATGACGAGAAATATAAGAAATGGAATTTTTCCACATTGCCGATTCTTCCTGAGGAAATGAAGCTGAAGGCAATCGAGCAGACAAGGGAGCAGCTGAAGATTTTGCACCAATGGATGCACAGCAAGGAGATTGACAGCTTGATTTCGGCAACGGACAGCGGGAGAGAGGGAGAGCTGATTTTCCGCTATATTTATGAAATTACGAAATGCAAAAAGCCGTTTCAGCGGCTCTGGATCAGCAGTATGACAGAGGAGGCCATCAAGGAGGGCTTCAGAACGCTGAAGGACGGCAGAGAATATGACTTATTATACACCTCCGCAAAGTGCAGAAGTGAGGCGGACTGGCTGGTGGGGATGAACGCCACAAGGGCCTACACCCTGCAATATCATGCCTTATTGAGCATTGGGCGTGTGCAGACACCGACCTTGGCCTTGATTGTGGAGCGGCAGAAGGAGATTGATGCCTTTCAGGCGGAGGATTATTTTGAATTGCAGGCAGACTTTGGCGGCTATACGGGGCTTTGGATTGACAAGGAGGAGCATAGCCGCATAGAGAAGGAGGAAACGGCGCAGGCGATTTTGGAGAAGGTAAACGGCAAGGCTGCGACCGTTACGAAGGTGGAGAAGGAAGAAAAGAAAACACCGCCGCCCCTGCTTTATGATTTGACGGAATTACAGAGGGAGTGCAACAAAAAATTCGGGTTTTCTGCGAAAAAGACGTTGGACATTGCACAAAGCCTATATGAAAAGCGAAAAATGATTACCTACCCGAGAACAGACAGCCGTTATCTGAGCGACGACATGAAGGGGAAGGTGCAAAGCACTGTGCGGCGTTTGCTGGAGATTCCGGAATATGCCCCCTATGCACAGCCATTGACGGAAAAAATAGCCTTTTCCAAGCGTATCATTGATAACACAAGGGTGACAGACCACCATGCCATCATCCCGACGGATGCAAAGCTGCGGCCGGAGAGCCTTTCCGATGAGGAGGGCAAGGTGTTTTCTCTGGTGGCTGCACGGTTTTTGGCGGTTTTTTATCCGTATTACAGATATGAGGTTACGAAGGCTTATGCGGAGGCAGAGGAGGAGCGTTTCCTTTCCAAAGGGACGGTTGTGCTGGAGGAGGGCTGGCAGGCGGTGGAAAAGGCGCTTGTGCCGACTGTGACGAAAAAGAAAAGGCCCAAGGAGGAGACGGAGCAAAACCTGCCGCCCTTGCAGGAAGGGGAGACACGCACGATTCAAAAAATGGAGCTTTTGCGGAAAAAGACACAGCCCCCCAAGCCCTATACGGAAAGCTCTTTGCTTTCTGCCATGGAAAATGCGGGACGCTTTGTGGAGGATGAGGCACTGAGGGAGCAGATGAAGGACAGCGGCTTAGGCACCCCTGCGACCAGAGCCGCCATCATTGAGCGACTGCTGACGGTGGGCTATCTGACGAGAAAGGGGAAAACCCTTTTGCCGACGGAAAAGGGCAGAAAGCTGATTGAGGTGGTGCCGCAGGAAATGCGTTCGCCGCAGACCACGGGCAAATGGGAAAAAGGACTTTCCTCGATTGCGAAGGGAAAAATGACGGAGGAGCGGTTTATGGCAAGCATCCGCCGTTATGTGCGGTTTTTGATACAGGATGCGGCATCTGGCCGACGGGCAGATGTGGTGTTTCCGGAGGAACAGATAAGAGGAAAACGGCGGAAAACCAATGCCTTTGGGAAATGCCCGCTTTGCCAAAGGGATATTTTGGAGAACTCGAAATCCTTTTATTGTGCGGGCTGGAAAAGCGGCTGTAAATTTTCTGTTTGGAAGGACAGCCTAAAGCCCTACGGGGTGGAGCTGGACGGCGGACTGATGAAGCTGCTGCTGAAAAAGAACAAATCCGAGCGCGTGGCGGTGACATTGCCGCAGACGGGCGAGAAAGGAACGGCGGTTTTGATTCTGAACAAGGACAAGGGCGGGCAGATAGAGCTGATGGATTTTATCAGAGAGGGCGGAAAAGCGTGAAAAATGCTTGAAAGAAGAAATCAGATTTGATATGATTTTAGATTGTGAGAAAAAAACCTTTTGAGATTGTTGAGATAGGAGAAGGAACATGGACAATATATACAGTATGCTGGGGATTTCCGCAGAGGTGGAGGCCTTCGGCAATGCGGTTTTGGAGGACCTGAAGGAACGCTTTGCGAAAATTGACGCTGTGGCGGAATACAATCAGGCGAAGGTGCTGCGTGCCATGCAGGAGGAACGTGTGGACGGCACCTGCTTTGCAGGCTCGACCGGCTATGGCTACAACGATAACGGCAGAGATAAGCTGGAGAGGGTTTATGCACGCTGCTTTGGGACGGAGGCGGCTCTGGTGCGTCCGCAGATTACCTGTGGGACACACGCACTGGCAGTTGCGCTGAGTGCGAATCTTTTGCCCGGGGATGAGCTGCTTTCCCCCGTCGGCAAGCCATACGATACATTGGAAAACGTGATTGGGACAGTACCCTCTGCCTGCTCTCTGATGGAATACGGTGTCAGCTACAGACAGGTGGAGCTGTTGGAGGATGGGACATTTGACTACCCTGCCATCAGAGAAGCCATCAATGAAAAAACAAAGCTGGTTACGATTCAGCGTTCCAAGGGCTATGCCATGCGGCCGACCTTTTCTGTGCAGCAGATTGGGGAGCTGATTGCGTTTATCAAGGAAATCAAGAGCGATGTGATTTGCATGGTGGACAACTGCTATGGCGAATTTGTGGATGTGATTGAGCCATCCAATGTGGGTACGGATATGATTGTCGGCTCTTTGATTAAAAACCCCGGCGGCGGCTTGGCACCAATCGGCGGCTATATCTGCGGCAAGCAAAGCTGCATTGACAGATGTGCCTATCGCTTGAGCGCACCAGGCTTGGGGCAGGAGGTGGGTGCCTCTCTGGATTTGAACCGTGCGCTGTATCAAGGCTTTTTCCTTTCTCCTACGGTTACGGCAGGGGCATTGAAGGGGGCTGTTTTTGCGGCGAATATTTATGAAAGGCTGGGCTTTCGTGTGATTCCCGACAGCACAGAGGCACGCCATGACATCATTCAGGCGGTGGAGCTGGGCAGTGCGGAGGCAATGGAGGCCTTTTGTCAAGGGATTCAGGCGGCGGCCCCTGTGGACAGCTATGTTACGCCGATTCCTTATGCAATGCCGGGCTATAACTGTGATGTTATCATGGCGGCAGGGGCATTTATCCAAGGCTCCTCGATTGAGCTGAGTGCGGATGGCCCCATCAGAGCGCCCTATTCCGTTTATTTCCAAGGCGGCTTGACTTGGTTCCATGCAAAAACGGGGATTTTGATGAGCTTGCAGAGGCTGTATGAAAAAGGGCTTGTGACATTGAAATAAAAAAAGAAATAAAAAAAGAGAAAGGCGTCAATGAAAAATTGCTTGGGGGCGGGCTGACATAAAATAATCTCCTTTCGGAACTGCGATTGAAATAGGTTCTGCTTTCATCATCTTCTTCCGTGATATGCCGAAGAAAGATACTTTGCAAGGGAATTTTCCGAAAAAGCCTTGCAAACCAAGGAAAGAAGTGGTATAGTAATACAAAGTAATGATAATAATTGTCGGAGAAAAGAGTGGGTCAAATAACCCGCTCTTTGTTATTGTATGGACAAATGAGAGGAAAAAAGGTCTGCGTGCAGGCTGTTTTTGGAACGAAAAAGAGAAGAAAAAGGAAAATGAGGTGTTAAAATGGCGAAACCAAACAATACGGAGGCAAAGGTGCTGCCGATTCTGGAGCCGATTATTGCGGAAAACGGCTTGGAGCTGGTGGATTTGGAATTTGTAAAGGAAGGCGTAAACTGGTATTTGCGTGTTTATATTGACAAGGACGGCGGCGTGAATATTGATGACTGCGAGATGGTCAGCCGGGCGCTTGAGGTGAAGCTGGATGAGAAGGATCCCATCGAGCAGGCCTATATTTTGGAGGTAAGCTCCCCGGGGATTGACAGACCGCTGAAGAAGGATGCGGATTTTGTGAAATATCAGGGAGAAATCATTGATGTGAAGCTGTATAAGGCGCAGGACGGCAGCAAGCAGTATCAGGGCAAGCTGCTGGAGCTTGCGGATGGTGTGCTTTCCATTGAGGAAGAGGACGGAAAGAAAGTTTGTTTTGCACAAAAGGATATCGCCAGTGTGAGATTGGCAGTTATTTTTTAAGCTAAGGGAGGAATTTGGAAAATGGACAGTAAAGAATTTTTGGATGCGCTGAATCTGGTTGCAAAGGAAAAGGGCATTGATAAAGAAGTTGTGTTCGAGGCAATCGAGGCATCCTTGGTTTCTGCCTGCAAGAAAAACTTTGGCACAAGCCAGAACATTAAGGTTGTGATTGACAGAGAATCCGGCAATGTTGCCTGCTATGCGCAGAAAACCGTTGCAAACCCTGTGGAGGACCCGCAGCTTGAAATTTCTCTGGAGATGGCACGGGTGCTGAACCCCAACTATGATGTGGGGGACGTTGTGGATTTGGAAGTGACGCCCAAGGACTTTGGCAGAATTTCCGCACAGACCGCAAAGCAGGTGGTTGTGCAGAAGTTCCGTGAGGCAGAAAGAGAGATTTTGTTCAATCAATATATCACGAAGGAAAGAGAAGTGGTGACTGCGATTGTGCAGAGAAAGGAACGCAGAAACGTAATCGTACAGATGGGCAAGATTGATGCGATTCTTTCCGCAAATGAGCAGATTCCCGGCGAGCAGTATAGCTTCATGGATCGTATCAAGGTTTATGTGCTTGAGGTTAAGCAAAGCACAAAGGGGCCGCAGATTTTTGTTTCCAGAACACATCCCGAATTGGTAAAGCGCCTGTTTGAGCAGGAGGTGCCTGAGGTGCATGACGGCACAGTGGAAATCAAGAGCATTGCCAGAGAGGCGGGCAGCAGAACAAAGATTGCGGTTTATTCCAAGAATGAAAACGTGGATGCCTTGGGTGCCTGCGTGGGCCAGAACGGTTACAGAGTCAATGTGATTGTGAGCGAGCTGGGCGGCGAAAAGATTGACGTGATTAACTGGAGCGAGGACCCGAAGGAATTTATTGCGGCGGCGTTGAGTCCCTCTAAGGTTTTGGAGGTTAAGCTGAACGAGGCAGAGCAGAGCGCAAAAATCGTTGTGCCGGATCATCAGCTTTCCTTGGCAATCGGCAAGGAAGGACAGAATGCGAGACTTTCCGCCAAGCTGACAGGCTGGAGAATTGATATCAAGAGTGAGACACAGGCAAGAGAGACAAACTTCTTGGCAGATGAGCCTGTGACAGAGGAGACTGCCGCAGAAGAAATTGCCACAGAAGAAGCTGTGACAGAGGAAGCTGTGACAGAGGAAGCCGAAGCGGCTGCAGAGCCGACAGAAGAAACCGAAGCATAAGAGGGAGGAGAGCGTATGAAGCAAAGAAAAGTACCTCTCAGAAAATGCACCGGCTGTCAGGAAATGAAAAACAAAAAAGAGCTGATTCGCGTTGTCAGAAATGATGAGGGCGAATTTTCCTTAGACCGCACCGGAAAAAAGCCCGGGCGTGGTGCATATATTTGTCCCAATCAGGAATGCTTGACGAAGGCGCAGAAATCGAAGGGGCTGGAGCGTTCCTTTAAGGCACCTGTGCCGAAGGATGTGTATGAGCAGCTTTTGAAGGAATTGGAGGAGCAGCCTAATGAATAAATTCCTTTCCCTTTTGGGACTTTGTAAACGGGCAGGGAGGCTTGCCGCAGGCGAGGTGGCGGCAGAGCAGGCTGTACGCAAAAGACAGGCGTATCTCCTCATTTTAGCGCAGGACGCATCGAAGAATACAAAAAAGAAATTTACAAATTCCGCAGCATATTACGAACTGCCCTTGGCAGAAATCGGAACCAAGGAAGAACTGGGCAGAGCCATTGGCGCAGATATGCGCTCGGTGATTGCAATTACGGAGGAAGGCTTTGCAAAGAAATTGAGACAGCTTGCGGATGAGACGATAGAGAATAGAACGAAGGTCGGTGAAGACTGATTCGAGAAAGGCGAGGTGTTGTGGAATGTCCAAAATTAGAATTTATGAACTGGCAAAGCAGCTTGGGGTTGCAAATAAAGACTTGGTAGCAAAAATCAACAGCATCGGCATTGAGGCAAAGAGCCACATGGCAATGCTGACAGAGGAAGAAGCAGAAAAGGTGACGGCGTTATATCAGCCGAAGAAGGAAGAGCCGAAGAAGGAAGAACCGAAAAAGGAAGCACCGAAGCAGGAAGCACCCAAGCAGGACGCACAGAAAAAGGATGGCAAGCCAAACGGCAATAAGCCTGCACAGAAGAAGGACAACAGAAACGAAAACAAAAACGAAAACAAAAATGACGGCAAGCAGGGCGGCCAGAGCAGCAAGGGTGCGCAGGAGCAGAGCCAGAATAAAGACAAGGGTAAGAATAAAAAAGACAAAAAGGGCAACAAAAACAACGGACAGAAGGTAAGAGAAAACCCCATGGAACGCAGACGCCGTGAAATGGAGGAGGAGGCTGCGCTGATGGCTGAATTGGCAGCATTGGAGGCTGAGGAGGCAAGTGCAGACCCCGTAATCAAATATATCCCCGAAAGCATTACTGTGAAGGATTTGGCAGAGGTGCTGGGCAAAAAGGGCTCTGATTTGGTAATGAATTTGATGAAAAAGGGCAAAATGCTTGCAATCAATGCAACACTGGATTTTGATACCGCTGCCTCCATTGCAGAGGAATACAACGTGATTCTGGAGCAGGAGGAGGAAAAGGATATCATGGAGGAGGCCTTCGGCACAGAGGAGGAGGAGGACGAATCCAAGCTGGAGGAAAGACCTCCCGTTGTTGTTGTAATGGGGCATGTTGACCACGGCAAAACCTCCCTGCTGGATGCCATCCGTCATTCGAGCGTAACCAAGGGCGAGGCAGGCGGTATCACACAGCACATCGGTGCATATACCGTTCAGATTGACGGCAAGCCCATTACCTTCCTGGATACCCCCGGCCATGAGGCATTTACGGCAATGCGTATGCGTGGCGCACAGATTACGGATATTGCAATTCTGGTTGTTGCGGCGGATGACGGCGTGATGCCCCAGACCATCGAGGCCATCAACCATGCGAAAGCGGCAGGCGTGGAAATTATCGTTGCCATCAACAAAATGGATAAGCCCTCCGCAAACCCTGACCGTGTGAAGCAGGAGCTGACAGAATACGGCCTGTTGGCAGAGGACTGGGGCGGCACAACCGTCTGCGTTCCCGTATCCGCACACACCAAGGACGGCATTGATAACCTGCTGGAAATGATTATTCTGACAGCGGAAATGAAGGAATTGAAGGCGAACCCCAACAAAAAGGCAAGAGGTGCCATCATTGAGGCACAGCTTGACAAGGGCCGTGGCCCCGTTGCAACCGTATTGGTGCAGAGCGGTACGCTGCGGGTAGGCGATCCTGTTGTGGCAGGCCCTGCATACGGCAGAATCAGAGCCATGACAGATGACAAGGGCAGACGTGTGAAGGTGGCAGGCCCCTCTACACCCGTTGAGATTCTCGGTCTTTCCGAGGTTCCCGCAGCAGGCGACAGCTTCTATGTGGCTGCAAACGAAAAGCAGGCAAGACAGCTTGCGGAAAGCGTGATTGCAAAGAACAGAGAAACCTTAATCAGCCAGACACCGCAGAAGGTATCTCTGGATGATTTGTTCAACCAGATTCAGAGCGGCAACATGAAGGAGCTGGGCATTATTGTTAAGGCAGACGTGCAGGGCTCTGTGGAGGCTGTGCGTCAGTCCTTGGAAAAGCTGACAAACGAAGAGGTGCGTGTGCGTGTAATTCATGGCGGCGTTGGTGCGGTTACGGAAAGTGACGTTTTGCTGGCATCTGCCTCCAATGCGATTATCATTGGCTTCAACGTGCGCCCTGAGCCTGCGGCAAAGGCATTTGCGGATGAAGAAAAGGTAGACATTCGCCTGTATCGTGTTATCTATAATGCGATTGAGGATATTCAGGCTGCCATGAAGGGTATGCTGGATCCTATCTTTGAGGAAAAGGTTCTGGGGCATGCAGAGGTACGTCAGATTTTCAAGGCATCCGGTGTTGGCACGATTGCCGGCAGCTATGTGAAGGATGGCAAGTTTGTGCGTAATTGCCAGGTGCGTATTGTGCGTGACGGTATCGTTGTATACGAAGGCGATTTGGAAAGCCTGAGACGCTTCAAGGATGACGTGAAAGAGGTTGCGGCAGGCTATGAATGTGGTCTGGTGTTCAAGAAATTCAACGACGTCAAGGAGGGCGACTGGATTGAGTCCTTCACAATGGTAGAGGTACCTCGCTAATTTTGAAATAAAAGGTGAGATGTTATGAAAACAAATAATAGACTTTCTCGTATCAATGATGAGATTATGAAGGAGCTTTCTCAGATTATCCGAGCAGAGCTGAAGGACCCTCGCATTGGTGTGATGACAAGCGTAATCCGTGTGGAAACAACGCAGGACTTGAAATACTGCAAGGTTTATGTTTCCGTATTGGGCGACGAAAAGGACAAGGAAAACGTAATGAAGGGGCTGAACAATGCAGGCGGCTTTATTCGCCGCTTGATTGCACAGAGAATCAATCTGCGCTATACCCCTGAGCTGCGCTTTAAGCTGGATGAATCTGCGGAATATGCCATCCACATGGATGAGCTGTTCAGCAGGATTGACAAAGAGCGGAAAGAAAGAGATGCACAATGAAAAAAGCAAATGACTCTTTTGATGAAATCATGAAATGTGTTCTGTCAGCGGAAACGATTGCGCTGGCAGGACACACCAACCCGGACGGCGATGCCATCGGTGCCTGCCTTGCGTTTGGCGGTGCCTTGGAAAAGGCGGGCAAGCGGGTGCAGGTGCTTCTGGAGGGCTATGCGGAGAAATATCGGCTGATTCCAAACGGACATTTGGTTTGTGCGGCGGAGGCGGCAGAGATTCCCGAGCTGTTTCTTTCTCTGGACTGCGGAGATGAGGGACGCTTGGGAGAGGCGGCTGAAATTTTCCGTAGGGCAAAGAAAAAAATCAATATTGACCATCACGAAAGCAACACCTATTTTGCAGAGCTGAATTATGTGGCGGCGAAGGCCTCCTCGACCAGTGAAATTGTGTTTCAGCTTTTGGAAAACAGACTGCCCATGACGGCGGCGGAGGCGGCAGGGCTTTATGCCGGCCTGATTTATGACACGGGCGGCTTTCGCCATTCCTCCACCTCCCCCGAAACCATGCGGATTGCAGGGGAATTGATGGGCTACGGGATTCCCTTTACGGAGATTTATAACCGCTTTTTCGACAGCCGCAGCTTTTCTGAAATGAAGCTGATGGGCAGAGCCATCGACAATGCGGAGCTGCTGTTTGACGGGCAGGTGGTTTGCTCCCAGATTACAACGGCTGAAATTGAGGACTTGGGCGGCAGCAGCAAGGAGCTGGATGCCATTATCAATTACCTGAAGGGCGTTTTGGGAGCAAAGGTGGCTTGCTTCTTTTATGAAAAGTCGCAGACGGATGTGAAGGGCAGCTTTCGTGGACATGACGGCTATGATGTGTGTGCGTTGGCGCAGAAATTCGGCGGCGGCGGTCATATCAAGGCGGCAGGCTGCACCATTTCCGCACCCATTGCACAGGCAAGGGAAATGGTTTTGGCAGAAGTGGAAAAAATGCTATGATTAGAAATTAAGGAGGTACTGTTTTTGGACGGTATTTTCAATATTTACAAAGAAAAGGGATTTACCTCCCATGATGTGGTTGCCATTGTCCGCAAAACGATTCACATGAAAAAGGTGGGACACACCGGCACACTGGACCCCGATGCAGAGGGGGTTTTGCCGGTTTGTGTGGGCAAGGCAACCAAGCTTTCCGATGTGATTATGGATGGCAGAAAAAGCTACCGTGCCATGCTGCGCTTAGGCGTGACCACAACGACGGAGGATGCATCGGGCGAGGTGCTTGAGACGAAGGCGGTTGTGTTTGATGAGGAGCAAATCCGCTCTGTGACTGCGGGCTTCATCGGACAGCTGGAGCAGGTGCCGCCGATGTATTCCGCAGTGAAGGTGAACGGGAAAAAGCTTTATGAGCTTGCCAGAGAGGGCAAGGAGATTGCACGAAAGGCACGCACCATTGAGGTGTACGATATTCGGATTCGCAGGTTCCTGCCACCCGACAGAGTGGAGATGGACATTGATTGCTCGAAGGGGACATATATCCGTACCCTTTGCGCCGATATCGGCAAGGCACTGGGCTGCGGCGGACACATGGCGGAGCTTTTGCGGACAGCGACAGGCAGCTTTTCTCTGGAAAATGCCATCAAGCTGGACGAGCTGAAGGCCTTGGCGGAGCAGGAGCGGACAGAGGATGCCCTGCTTACCATGGAGGATGCTCTGCGGGAGTTTCCTGTGGTGCGGGTTGCGCAGGCGGCAACGAAGCTGCTTTATAACGGCGGAAAGATACAGGAAAGATTTTTTGCAAGGAAGCCCACAGCCCTGCGGGAAGGCGAAATCACAGCAGTGTATGATTTTGAAAATCGACTGGTGGGGCTGTTTGAAATAAAAAAGGAAGAAACGAATTTTTACATGAAACCGTTTAAAATGCTGGTATAAAAGTGAAAGAGTGACTTTGTATTGGTATCAAAAAGGAGTAAAAAAATGGAACATATTACTGACACGCAAATTGAGCAAAGTCAGCCGACGGCTGTGACTCTGGGGAACTTTGATGGACTGCATCAAGGACATCGTTCACTGATTAAGCTGACAAAACAATTTGCAGAGGAGCAGGGGCTGAAAAGCGTGGTGTTTACGTTTTCTCCCCATCCGATGTTTGTTTTTCAAAGAAAAGAGGATTTTGCTTTAATCGTTGACCCGGCGGAAAAGAAATTCCAGATGGAGCAGATGGGCATTGATATTTATATCGAATATCCCTTTGATGCAACCTTTGCGGCAATGGATCCGGAGGAGTTTGCGGTTAAGCTGATTTTTGAAAAGCTGAAATGCCAAGTGTTAGTTGTTGGCGAGGATTATCACTTCGGCAGAGGGGCGGCAGGCAATTATGAAATGCTGAAGCGCCTTGGTGCAGAGCGTGGCATTATGGTCATCGGTGTGCCGAAGGTGCTGCATGGGGATGAGAGAGTCAGCTCCTCCCGTATCCGCAAATGCCTGCTGGAGAAGGACTTGGAGGAGGCAAACCAAATGCTGACTGTGCCTTATTTCATTCTTGGCACCGTAAAGGAAGGGAAGAAGCTGGGCAGAACCATCGGCTTCCCGACGGTCAACATTGAGGCGCATCCGCTGAAGCTGTTCCCGCCCAATGGGGTTTATGCAACAAAAACCTTATATAAGGGGAAATATTATTACGGTGTGACCAATATCGGCAAAAACCCTACCGTAAACGGCACAGTGAAGATTGTGGAGACATATCTGCTGGATTTCAATGAAATGATTTACGGCGAGTGTCTGCAAACCTTTTTCTATAAATTCCTGCGCAGTGAGCAGAAGTTCCCGAGCGTTGAGGAGCTGCAAAGGCAAATCGCCATCAATGCAGAGCAGGCAAGGGCTTATTTTGCCTCTGCCGAATATGCACACTGGAGAAGTGAGCAGGAAAAATAAAAAAACGGGAAAAAAGGCTGCCTTTCTTGGAAAACTTGCGGAATTTCCTTGAATTTTCCTTGCAAAGAGCGGCTCCGTATGGTAATATACTAATGTTGTAAAACCGAGACTCAGTTTTTGGACACTCCGACCATTACTTAGTCTTTGGGGATACAGAAGCAGAAAACAAAAAAGTTTCTTAAGGAGGAAAACGACAATGGCAGCAACAATCAACAAACAGGAAATCATCGCAAAATACGGCAGAACACCTAACGACACAGGTTCTCCCGAGGTTCAGATTGCACTTCTGACAGCAAGAATCTCTCTGCTGACAGACCACCTGAAAATGCACAAGAAGGACCACCACTCCAGACGTGGCCTGCTGAAAATGGTTGGTCAGAGAAGAGGCCTGCTGAACTACCTGAAGGAAATCGATATCGAAAGATATCGTGCAATCATTGCAGAACTGGGTCTGAGAAAGTAATTTACAGATGATACAAAAAGGGAGGATCCAAAAATCCTCCCTTTCTTTTTAAAAAGCGGCGGATTTCCGCCAAGCAAGTATGTAGGCGGCACTATAGATTTCCAACTTTTTTTGCAAGGACAGGCTTTGCAGGCGAAGTTGAAGATCTATGGTGCGAAAAAACGACATTCAAGAAAAGGAGAATGATTATGTTTAGAAGCTATTCCATGGAGCTGGCAGGCAGAACACTGACAGCAGAAATCGGCAGAGTGGCAGAGCAGGCAAACGGCGCATGCTTAATGCGTTACGGCGATACAACCGTTCTGGTAACCGCAACTGCATCTGATAAGCCCAGAGAAGGCATTGATTTCTTTCCTCTGAGCATTGATTATGAAGAAAGACTGTATTCCGTTGGCAAAATCCCCGGCGGCTTCATCAAAAGAGAGGGCAGACCCTCCGAAAAGGCGGTGCTGACTGCAAGATGTATCGACAGACCTCTGCGTCCCCTGTTCCCCAAGGATTACAGAAATGACGTTGCCATTGTTGCAACCGTTATGTCCGTAGATCAGGACTGCGCACCCGAGGTGCTGGCAATGATCGGTGCTTCCTTGGCACTGAACATTTCCGATATTCCCTTCACAGATCCCGTATCCTCTGTGAATATCGGCTATTGTGACGGCGCACTGGTGGTAAACCCCACAGCAGCGCAGAGAGAAACCACAAGACTGAATCTGACCGTTTCTTCCAAGGAGGATAAGGTTATGATGATTGAGGCAGGTGCGGATGAAATCCCCGATGCACTGATGATGGAGGCCATTCATCTGGCATTTGACACAAACCTGCAGGTTGTGAAATTTATTCAGGAAATCACAGAAAAGGAAGGCAAGGAAAAGGCACCCTATACAGAATATGTGATTCCCGAGGACGCTTATCAGCTGGTTACCGGCTTTATCACAGATGCAAGAATGGAGGATGCCGTTTTTGCTGAGCTGAAGCAGGACAGAGATGCAAAGATTAAGACACTGACCGAGGAGGTTACAGAGGCCTTGACCGAGCAGCTCACAGCAATGGTTGGC
Source organism: uncultured Anaerotignum sp. (assembly GCF_934277605.1). Taxonomy (GTDB): domain Bacteria; phylum Bacillota; class Clostridia; order Lachnospirales; family Anaerotignaceae; genus Anaerotignum_A. The sequence goes on along the minus strand of NZ_CAKQVD010000001.1, from coordinate 31,538 downwards.
GAAGAAACGGATATCGACGCACTGATTGGCGATATTATTTATAAATTCCAGAAAATGACGGTAAGAAGAATGATTCTGAGAGACCACAAGCGTCCCGATGGCCGTGGCATTGAGGAAATCAGAAAGCTTTCCGCAGAGGTAGACGTTCTGCCCCGTGTGCATGGCTCCGCCCTGTTCTCCAGAGGACAGACACAGGCGTTGACTGTAACCACATTGGGTGCAATCAGCGAGGGACAGAGATTGGATGGCTTGGACACAAACGAAACAGGCAAGAGATACATCCATCACTACAACTTCCCCGGCTATTCCGTAGGCGAAGCAAAAACCTCCAGAGGCCCCGGCAGACGTGAAATCGGCCATGGCGCATTGGGCGAAAGAGCATTGCTGCCCGTTATCCCGAGTGAAGAAGAATTCCCTTATGCAATCCGTCTGGTTTCCGATATTTTAAGCTCCAACGGCTCCACCTCTCAGGCGTCCATTTGCGGCTCCACACTGTCCCTGATGGCAGCAGGTGTTCCCATCAAACGCCCCGTTGCAGGTATCTCCGTTGGTCTGGTTACAGGCGAAAACGATGATGATTTCATCGAAATTACAGATATTCAGGGCGTTGAGGACTTCTTCGGCGACATGGACTTTAAGGTTGCGGGGACAAGCGAGGGTATCACAGCAATCCAGATGGATATGAAGATTCACGGCTTGACCTTCCCGATGATTGAGCAGGCATTTGCGCAGACAGGCAGAGCAAGAGATTATATTCTGAATGAGGTTATGCTGAAGGCAATCGCAGAGCCCAGAAAAGAGCTTTCTCCTTATGCACCGAAGATTGCACAGATGCAGATTGATGTGGAAAAAATTGCTGAGGTTATCGGTGCAAGAGGCAAGGTGATCAAGAAGATTGTGGAGGAATCCGGCTGTGAAATCGATACAGAGGATGACGGCACCATCTACATCAAGGGCATTGATCCCGCAGGTATCCAGATGGCAAAGGATATGATTACCGCAATCGTTTCCGATCCCGAACCCGGCACCATTTATCAGGGTACCATCACAAGACTGATGACCTTCGGTGCATTTGTGGAAATTGCACCCGGCAAGGAGGGCTTGATTCACATTTCCAAGATTTCCAACAAGCGTGTGGCAAAGGTTGAGGATGTTCTGGCTGTTGGCGACAAGGTTTCCGTGAAGCTGATGGAAATTGACAAGCAGGGCAGATTGAACTTCTCCATGAAGGATGCCATGGAAGCAGAAGAAAACAAATAAGCAATAAAAGCGCAGGCAGGGGCTGTTTGCAGGTGTAGGCCTGTAAATCTCCTGCCTTTTTTTCATAGAAATACAGGCGAAGGGCTGTATAAAAATTGGAATTTATCCCATGATAGAAACAGAAATCTGATTTAGGAGAGATGGTATGGTTATAATCAGAACACTGGACAACGGCATAAGGGTTGCTTTGGAGGCCATTCCCTATGTGCGCAGCATTTCCTTCGGGATTTGGGTGAAAAACGGCTCTCGGAATGAACAGCCTTGGGAAAACGGTGTATCGCATTACATTGAGCATATGATGTTTAAGGGGACGGAAAGCCGCACCGCAAGGCAGATTGCGGAGGAAATGGATGCCCTCGGCGGACAGATTAACGCATACACAACGAAGGAATACACCTGCTATCACACACGAGTGCTGGATAAGCATATGGACCGTGCGTTAGATGTGATGAGTGATATGCTGCTGCACCCCTTGCTTGCGGAGGGAGAGGTGCAGAAGGAGCGCAATGTGATTACAGAGGAAATCTATATGTATGAGGATGCGCCGGAGGAGCTGGTGCATGATGCCTTGCAGGATGCCATTTGGAGAGATTCCTCTTTAGGGATGCCGATATTGGGGACGGAGGAAACGATTGCCGCCTTTGATGCGAATTTCATTCGGGCGTATTACGAAAGGAAGTATCATCAGGAGAACATTGTGCTTTCTGTGGCAGGGAATTTCGAGATTGCGGAAATGCTGGAAAGGCTGAATGAAGCCTTGGGCGGCTGGAAACGGGAAACCCCCTTTGTGCAGCATGACACGACTGCGGCCTATCGCATTTCGCAGGTGGAGCGGGAAAAGGACATTGAGCAGGTGCATATCTGCCTTGCCTTCCCCGGCTTATATCGGGAGCATCCGCAGAAATATGCCATGGCAATTTTCAACACCCTTTTTGGCGGCGGCATGAGCTCTCGCCTGTTCCAGAAAATTCGTGAGGAAAACGGGCTGACCTATTCCATTTATAGCTATACCACTGCGTTTGCGGATACGGGGCTTTTTACGATTTGCGCAAGCATGAACCCCAACCAGACGGAGCGGGTGTTTACATTGATTGCGGAGGAATTGCGTGACGTGACGGCGGAGGCCTTTCCCGAGGATCTGATTGCCGTTACGAAGGAGCAAATGATTTCCAATTTCATCATTGGGACGGAAAGCACGCTGAACCGCATGACTTCGGCAGGCGCTTCCCTGCTGCTGCGTGGAGAGGTGCAGGAAACGGAGGATGTGATTGCACAGATTGAGGCAGTGACGGCGACAGATGTGCTTGCGGTGGCAAGAGAGGTGCTGCGCCCCGAAAAAATCAGCTATTCTGCGGTGGGCAATCTGAAGGGAAATGACTTCGGCGCTTTGGTGGAAAAAATTTTTAAATAAAAAAGGCACTCCTTAGAGATACTATGAATACGGAGAATACCGAATTTTGCAGCTAAGGAGGAATATAAATGAAAACAACAAGCATGATTGCGCTGACCTTGGTGGTAATCGGTGCGCTGAACTGGGGGCTGATCGGATTGTTCGGCTTCGATTTGGTGACAACCCTTTTTCATGGCGGTCTGTTTTGGGTGGCAAGAGTGATTTTTGCTCTGGTGGGGCTGGCGGGCCTGTGGTGCCTGACCCTATACCACTCCATCGGGGAGGAGCCGCAGATGAAGCGGACAAAGCAGTGACAAAGGAAAAGGCGGGCATTTTCGCCCGTTTTACATACAAAAGGCGAAGAAAGAGAAGGAGTGAGGAAAATGCGTTTTACGAAAATGCAGGGCTGCGGAAATGATTATATTTACATAAATTGCTTTGAGGAAACGGTGGAAAACCCCGAAAAGCTGGCAATCGCCATGAGTGAGCGGCATTTTGGGGTTGGCTCGGATGGGCTGGTTTTGATTTTGCCCTCCGAAACAGGCGATTTCCGCATGAGAATGTTCAATCTGGATGGCTCTGAGGGGAAGATGTGCGGCAATGCCTCCCGCTGTGTCGGCAAATATGTTTACGAAAGAGGGCTGACGCAGAAAACAACGGTTGCACTGGAAACCTTGGGCGGCATGAAATATTTGGAGCTGCACGTTGCAGACGGCATTGTGCAGAGTGTGACTGTGGATATGGGAGAGCCTGTTTTGGAGGCGGCGCAAATCCCTGTGGTCAGCGAAAAGCATCCTGTGATTGGCGAAACGGTGGAGCTTTTGGATCGGAATTTTGATTTTACCTGTGTTTCCATGGGCAATCCGCACGCAGTTACCTTTGTGGAGAACGTGATGGAATATCCCGTTGAGCAATACGGCAGGCTTTGTGAGGTGCATCCGATGTTTCCGGAGCAGGTGAATACGGAATTTGTGGAGATTGTGGATGACAGCCATGTGAAAATGCGTGTTTGGGAGCGTGGCAGCGGCGAAACATGGGCGTGCGGCACCGGGGCAAGCGCAACGGCGGTGGCTTGTGTTTTGAACGGGAAAACAGGCAGAACAGTGGATGTGGAATTGATTGGCGGCACATTGACGATTGAATGGAAGACGGAGGACAACCATGTTTATATGACGGGGCCTGCGGAATTTTCCTTCGACGGAGAATGGCTGCGGGAGGTATAACATGGCGAAAGAGTTACATGAGCTGAATGAGGTGGAGGAACGTGTGATCCTTGTGGCAGTGGAGATGGATGAAAGAAACAGCCGCTCTGCCATGGATACCGAGGCCTGCTTGGATGAGCTGGAGGAATTGGTAAAAACCGCAGGGGCGACGGCGGTGGCTCGCTCTGTGCAAAAAAGGGAGCGGGTACACCCCGGACATTATCTCGGCACAGGGAAGATTGAGGAGCTGCGTGCGATGGTGCAGGCATACGGCGCAACGGGGATTGTCTGCGATGATGAGCTTTCCCCCGCACAGCTGCGGAATTTGGAGCAAATGCTTGGCACAAAGGTGATGGACAGAACGATTGTGATTCTGGATATTTTTGCGGCAAGAGCCTTATCGGGCGAAGGGAAGATTCAGGTGGAGCTGGCACAGCTGAAATATCGGCTTTCCAGATTGACGGGCATGGGTGCGTCTATGTCCCGACTGGGCGGCGGCATCGGCACAAGAGGTCCCGGGGAAAAAAAGCTGGAGACGGACAGACGTTATATCAAGGAGCGGATTGCAGAGCTGAACAAGGATGCGCAGGAAATCCGCACCCACAGAGAGCTGCTTCGCACACAAAGAAGGAAAAAGGGGACACCCGTCATTTCCTTGGTGGGCTATACCAATGCGGGCAAATCCACGATTTTGAACAGGCTTTCGGATGCAGGCGTTTTGGCGGAGGATAAGCTTTTTGCGACACTGGATACAACCACAAGAAAAATTGCACTGCCCGGCGGCTCGGAGGTGTTTTTGACAGATACGGTCGGCTTTATCCAAAAGCTGCCGCACCATTTGGTGCAGGCCTTCCGTGCAACACTGGAGGAGCTGCAGTATGCCGATGTTTTGCTGCACGTTGTGGATGCCTCCGATGCAAACAGAGCAGAGTATATGCAGGTGGTTTATGAAACACTGCGCTCCTTGGGCTGCGCGGATACCCCTGTGATTACGGTTTTCAACAAAATGGACAAGGAGGTGGAGCTGCCCTTGCCGATGGATGCCATGGCAAGAGATATTGTGCAGGTTTCCGCTGCACAGGGAGACGGCATGGAGCTGCTTTTGGAGCGTGTGGAAAAGCTGCTGCAAAGCTTTCGGAAATCCGTGACGGCATTGGTGCCTTATACGGAGGGCAGCCTGATTGGGTGGATTCACGGCAGATGTGAAATCATCCGAGAGGAGCATACCGCAGAGGGCGTTTTGCTGGAGGTTTATGTGGATGAGGAATCCGCAAACAGACTGGAAAAATTTATAGTGAATGAATAAAAGAAATGGCTCTGGGCATAGGCTCGGAGCTTTTTTTGATTTTTAAAATCAGATTAAGAAAAATGTAAGAAATAGGTTATTTTTTTTGTAACAACTCTATGGTACTATGGAGACAGATAAAAAATCTACAAAACGGATAGGAATATCTGTAAGGAGGGGAGGAGTGTCCGTGGCGGAAAACATCATTCGTATCCGAAACGTGACGAAGGTCTTTCAGATGGGGAACGAAGCCATTCATGCGGTGGATAACGTTTCGCTGAATATCCACAAGGAGGAGGTTTGCTGCTTGTTTGGGAAATCCGGTTCGGGCAAATCAACGCTGTTGAATCTGATTGCGGGATTGGAAAAGCCAACGGAGGGGAAAATCCTGTTTCATAATAAGCATATTGAGCGAATGAATGAGGATCAACTGGCGGATTTTCGCAGGCAATATGTCGGCTTTGTGTTTCAGTCCTATCATTTGCTGCCAACCCTAACGGCATTGGAAAATGTGACTTTGCCGCTGATTTTTAAGGGGGTTCCCATAAAGGAGCGGACGGAGAAGGCCATGGAAATGCTGGAGGCGGTCGGCTTGGCAGACCGTGCCAAGCACAAGCCGTTTGAAATGAGCGGCGGGCAGCAGCAAAGAGTCAGCATTGCAAGGGCATTTGTCAATCAGCCGCCTGTGGTTTTTGCGGATGAGCCGACAGGAAATCTGGACACAAAAACGACCTATGAAATGATGGATTTGATTACAGGCATGGCACAAAAAAATCATCAAACCTTGGTTATTGTGACGCACGATCAGGAATTGGCAGAATATGCCGACCGCATTATCGTGCTGCAGGATGGAAGGATTGAAAAGATTCAAAAGCGAATAAGGGGAGTAGAGGAGCATGCGTATGAATAAGAAGTGGATACAGCGTTTATTGACATTGGCAATGGTGTTTTCCTTAGCGGCAGGCTCATGGACAACGGGGCTTGCGGATGACGGACAGGGCAACATCATCATCAGCGGTGACGGTGTTTATGAGGTTGAGGCAGGAAAGACAACAAAAATTGAGTTACAGGTAAAAAACAAAGGAACGGGAACGGCGGAGAATGTTACGATTCAGCCGAGAGTTCCCTCCGGTGTGGCGCCGTTTCGTGTAAAGCTGCAGGGAAGCAGTGATTTGGGCGATTTGGGTGCAAATGCCTATAAGCAGGTTATCTTGCAGGTTACGGTGGACGGCGATGTGCAGGAGCGCAGTTACAGCGTTCCCATTGACTACACCTACAGCAGCCGCAGTGGCAATGCACAAAGCGGCAATATGACGATTTATTTGAAAATGAAGGGCTTTGATATGGAACCGGGCTTTCAGTTTAAGGACATGAAGCTTTCCCCCGAATCCATGAGCCCCGGCAGCAGCGCACGCTTGAGCGGACGCTTGGCAAACACAGGCGGACAGGATATGCATCAGGTGGAGCTTTCCTTGGATAACCTGACCACCGAGGGCATCAGCTTGACAGGCGGCTTTAACACAAAAATGCTTTCCAAGCTGCCTGCGGGCAGCAGCACAGCCTTCCTGTTCCCGTTGGTTGCATCGGCGGATATGGCGGCAGGGAATTATCCCGTTGCGATTAAGATGAAATATCGGGATTCCTACGGCAAGGAATATGAAAAGACAAACCAATTTTATGTGAATGTCGGCGGTGTGGCAGGCAGAAGGGCTGATTTGGAAATCCGAAACATGAGTGAGCCGAGTGGTACCTATGGCGTGAACCAGAATTTTACGATTTCCTTTGATTTGAAGAATCAGGGTGCGGTGGCCGCAAAGGATATTGTGGTTACGGCAGAGGCAGTGGACAGCTCTGCGGTTGTACCGAAATCCGCAAGCATGAAAAACGTGCAGTCCTTGGCACCGGGGAGCAGCGCACACCTGAGATTTACCTTTGCAGGCACAGCCGCTTCCGCTTCGCAGAACCAAGCCATTCAGTTTACGGTGGAATATACCTCCGGCGGAACGGCGAAAACCACCTTTAAGCAGTTTGCGGGGGTCAATATCAGCAATCCTAACAAGGAGGGCGAGGAAAACGCCAGCAAGCCGAAAATCATCGTAAGCAATTATAGCTGTGATCCGCTGATTGTGATGGCAGGGCAGGAATTTGATTTGAATTTGACCTTGATGAATACGCATAAGCAAAAGGCGGTTAAGAATATCAAAATGTATTTGACCTTGGCAGAGGAAACCTCCACCGAGACGCAAAAATCGGGGAATATTTTTACACCCGTAAACAGCAGTAACACCTTCTATTTTGATGCGATTCGCCCCAAGGGGACAGTGAACAAGGCACTGCGGCTTTATGTTGTGCCGGAGGCACAGCCGAAAACCTATACACTGACGGTAAACTTTGAATATGAGGATGCCAAGGGGACGGAATATACCGCAACAGAGCTTTTGGGTATCAATGTGAAGCAGGTTACAGAGCTGCAGATTGACGATTTTACCATTCCCGAAACCGTGGAGCAGGGGATGCCCGTAACGGTTGGCTTCAACTATTACAACACAGGGAAGGTTACCCTGAACAACGTGATGATTAAGGTGGAAGGAAACGTGGAGTGCCAGAACAAGAGCACTTATATCGGCAACATGGAATCCGGCAGCAGTGATTATTTTGAAACAACCTTTACGCCTTATGATACGGGGGAGGTGCCTGTGAGCATTATCTTCTCCTATGAGGACCCGAGCGGCGAAACGGTGGAGCAGCGCAGGGATATGATTATGACGGTTACGGAGCCTGCCATGACGGATGACACGGAGAACAACAGCCCCGACAGCCACATGGATAAAAAGCACATTGCCATTGGGCTTGGCCTTTTGGTGATTCTGGCAGGGGCATTGGTGTTCTTTGTGAAGAAGCAGAAGGAGCCGCCTAAGAGCACAGCGGAAAGCGTGAGCAACGAGGATGACTTCGAGGATGATTTTGACGATGATTTCGTAGAGGAGGTTACAGAGGTAATCCACGAGGATGATAAAGAGGGGATGTCCTTATGAACAAACGTGACATGATTGATATGGCACTGCGTAACCTTTGGAAGCGAAGGCTCCGAACATTTCTGACGGTGCTTGGGGTTGTGATTGGGACGGCCTCCATTGTTGTGATGGTTTCCATCGGCATTGGCATGAACAGGGGCTTTGCAAGCCAGCTGGAAAGCTGGGGAAGCCTGCAAGTGATTGATGTATACCCCGGTGGCGGGATGCAGTATGACGAGGAAACGGATTCCATGAAGCAGCAGAAAAAGGAGGGCGAGCTGAACGCACAGGCGGCGGACAGCTTTCGCCAGATGGAGTATGTGCAGGCGGTTTCGCCCGTGCTTGAGGATTATCTTTACCTGACAGCAGGAAAATACATGGCGGATGCAAGCTTTATCGGCATTGAGCCGGGGGCAATGACCGCCTTGGGCTATCAGGTGGAGGATGGACGCACCTTATCGGAGGAGGACAGCAAGGCCATTGTGATTGGCGGCGGGGTGGAATTTTATAACCCGAAGCTGAGCTGGGAAATGCGCAATGCCTCCGAGCCACCGCAGGTGGATGTGCTGAATGAAAAGCTTGGTGTGACATGGGATTGGAGTTACGGCACACGGGACGCAGACAAAACCATTAAGCCTGTGAAGGTGGATGCGGTTGGGAAGATGTCTGCCGACGGGAATAACGGCTGGACGGTCATCATGCCGATTCGAGAGCTGGAGAAGATACAGAAGGAAAAGCAGGCATGGGAGCAAAAGCAAAATGGCGGAAGCAGCAACGGCAATCGCCAAAAGTCCAAGGAATATCAGCGTGTGATGGTAAAGGTGGATGAAATGGAGCATGTGCAGCAGGTGCAGCAGCAAATCAAGGACATGGGCTTTCGTGCCTCCAGCCTGACGGATGAATTGGAGGCCATGAAGGAAACCACCCGTATGCTGCGCTTGGTTCTGGGTGCGATTGGTGCGGTTTCCATGGTGGTTGCCGCAATCAGCATAACAAACACAATGGTTATGGCAATTTATGAACGCACGAAGGAAATCGGTATTATGAAGGTAATCGGGGCATCCCTGAGGGATATCAAGGGCTTGTTCTTGACGGAGGCGGCATTTATCGGTTTTTCGGGCGGTATTCTTGGGATTGTCATAAGCTATGGCGTTTCGTTCCTTGTGAACTGGGTGGCGCAGAGGCAGGGCAGCAATATGCAGTCTGCCATTCCCATTTGGCTTGCCTTGGGCGGCGTTGCCTTTTCCACAGCCGTCGGGATTCTGGCGGGCTATCTGCCTGCAAAGCGTGCCATGAAGCTGAGTGCACTGACGGCAATCAAAACAGAATAAAAAATCGAAGCAGAAAAAAGGTATTTCCTCAAAAATAGCAGGGAATACCTTTTTTGATTGCGAAACCGAGAGATTAGGTTTTATTTTGCAAAAGAAGGGAAAGCTCATTTTTACGCAAGCAGCCAAGCAGAAACAAAAATACAAAATATAAAACGCCCATGCCGCAGAGGGAGCCGAGAAAAAGCAGCTTGGAGGGAGGGAAAATGCGGATGCAGTATTTTGTGAGCAGGCCTGCCGCCGTTCCTGCAAGCAGGGGCTTGAGAAAGCAGGCGGAGCAGGAGGGCAAAACGGCGGTTCGTTTCCAAAGGCGGTGCAGGGAAGAAAGGACGGAATAAAGCAGGCTGAGAAACCAACCGCCCAGAAATGCCGCAACGCCATAGCGGGGCATGAAAAACCAAAGCACCGCAATGCTGATGCAGGAGGAAAGCAGGTTGTTGCGGAACAGGAAAAACTGCTCGCCCAAGCCGTTTAACAGCCCTTGCAGCGTGGTTTGCGCATACAGCAGGGGGCAGAGAAAGGCAAGCGGAAACAACACCTGCCCCAAGGCCGCACGGTCATAGACGATATAGCAGATTTCCATTGGAAAAACGGCAAACAACGCCGCCGCTCCAAAGCCGACGATGGAGGTAAACAGAAAGGTGGCGGAAACGGTTTTGCTGATGCGGCTATCCTGCTTGACGGCACACGCCTCGGAGATTTCCGGCACAAGAGAAACGGATGCTGCCATCAGACAGGCGGAGGGCAGAAGGATGAGGGGCATGGCCATCCCCGTCAGCTCGCCATAGGTGGAAAGTGCCTGCACCGCATTTTGCCCATGGAGCTGTAATTGGCGTGGAATCAGCAGATTTTCCACAGTGGAGAGGAGGGCCCCTGCAATGCGGCTTGCGGAAAGCGGCAGGGCGGTGCTTAAAATCAAAAGCAGAACGGCAGGGGAGGAAAGCGTTGGCTTGCGGATGAATTTATGCTTTCTTTTATAGTGAAAATAGTTCCAAGCCGTAAAGCCGCAGGAGAGCATTTCCCCGAACAAAATGCCGCAGACAGCCGCACCGCAGGCATAGCTTAGCCCACGGGGGACAAAGATTCCTGCCAGAAAATAGATGGTCAAAATGCGTATGCTTTGCTCCAAAACCTGCGAAAGAGCAGGAATGAGCGTTTCTTGCATACCCAGGAAAAAGCCGCGAAGGCAGGAGCCTGCCGCCATAAACGGCACAGCCAATGCCAACAGGCGCAGGGGGAGTGCCACACGCCCCTCCTTCAGCAGACGCAGGGCAAGGGAATCCGCACCGAAAAACAGCACAGAGCTGACTGCGATGCTGCAAGCAAGCGAAAGACAGACAGCTTGCTTGACAATCCGCCCGATGTTTCCGTTTTGCCCCCGAATATGCTCCTGTGCGGTTAGGTGCGAAATGGTTGTGGTGAAGCCGGCAGAGGTAATGCTCCAAGATAGAGCATACAGCGGCAGAATCAGCTGATAAAGCCCCATGCCCTCCGCACCGATGGCGTTGGACATGAAAACACGGTAAAAAAAGCCCATTCCCTTTGTAATGAGATTGGCGGCAGTGAGGATAAGCGTTCCTGTGATGATGCTTTTTTTGCTCATGGTATTCCTCCGAAAAGGGTTCCTTATCCTTATATGACAAGAGGGCGGAAAATAGAAGGAAAACAAGGGTTTGACTGAACAAAAGTAATGCTTTATGGAGAAAAATGGAAGAAGATGCTGAAAAAAGCTTGCATACAAATTGTGTAAAAGGTTGAAAAATCAACGGTTACAGAGGGTTTTGTGCTAAATAATGAACAAGAATGCATTGGCAATAAAAAAATTCATTAAATGTATTGACAACCATTCGTCTGAGAGATATAATTTATTCACGAAGTCACAGAAATGAAGAAGAAAAGGAAAAGGGTTCGTTTATTTTTTACAAAAAAGGGACGAGCCTTGCAGAGAGGGGGCTTGGAAAAAAGAGCCGTTTTCCGAAAAGCCGTTTTCCGCAAAATTCCTTTCATGCTTCTTCGGAAGATGATTATTTTTGCCAAAGCTGCCGATGAAGCCCTTTTGCGTAGGCAAAAAGGAATTATAGTTAGCATTTATAGAAGTGCTTGCGGAGGGAGCCTTCGGGTGCATTTGGCGCAAACCCGAAAAGGAGGAAGGAAAAATGAGCAACAACAATGAAATGAAGAAGGAACTTGGCATGGGCGCTGCTATGGCAACCGTAGTAGGCTGCGTAATCGGTTCCGGTGTATTCTTCAAACCCACAGCAATCTACACAGCAACAGGCGGTGCGCCCGGTTTGGCCATTGTGGCATGGGTGGTAACCTCTCTGGTTTGCTTGTGTGCGGCAATGACATTTGCCGAAATCGCAATCTTGATTCCCGAAACAGGCGGTATGCCCGTATATCTGAAAAAGGTATTCGGCGATAAGGTTGGTTATCTCTGCGGCTGGATGCAGACGGTTGTATTCTATCCCGGTCTGGTTGCGGCACTGGCAGTAGCCGTTGCAAACCAGGCAAAGCTGTTCCTGGGCGACGGCATGGTAGTTCCCGTAGCTATCGTATGTATCATTATCATGGTTGCGCTGAACTGCATGGGCGCTAAGGTTGGCGGTGCAGCACAGACAATCTTTACGGTTGCAAAGCTGATTCCCTTGGTTTTGATTATGATTTTCGGTTTTATCAAAGGGCAGGGCAACCCCATCTTCGACCCTATGCTGGGCGAAGGTCTGAAATTCGGTTCCGTTCTGGGGCAGCTGATGATTGCAGTTCTGTTCGCATACGAAGGCTGGACAAACGTAGGTGCAATCGCAGGTGAAATGAAAAATCCCGGCAAAGACCTGCCTAAGGCAATCGTTGGCGGTGTAGCACTGATTATGGCGGTTTATATTATCATCAACCTGGCTTACCTGTGGGTACTGCCTGCTGATGTAATGATGAATCTGGAATCTCCTGCATCCGCAGTAGCAATGCAGATCTTCGGCAACATGGGTGGTAAAATCGTATCCGTTGGTATCATGATTTCTGCCGGCGGCGCATGCAACGGCTTTATCCTGTCCGGTTCCCGTACAGCACTGTACATGGCAGAACAGGGTGACCTGCCCGGCAGCAAGGCACTGTCCAAAATCTCCGGCACAGGCGTTCCCATCAACTGCATTTTCCTGATTGGTATTCTGGGTGCAATCTATGCACTGACAGGTCAGTTCGACCTGCTGACAAACCTTGGTACATTCGTAGGTTGGGTATTCTATACACTGACATTTGCAGCAGTTATGGCTTACAGAAAACAGGCTCCCGATCTGGAACGCACTTACAAGGTACCTGCATACCCTGTAATTCCTATCATCGCAATCGTTTCCGGTCTGTATGTTCTGCTGAACCAGCTGTTCATGGCAGGTCCTGATGCAAGAAAGGTTGCTGTAGGCGGTATCATTCTGGTACTGATTGGTTTGCCCGTTCGTGCAATCTTCACAAAGAAGAAAGCGGCATAAGGCAGTCTGAACGATTTCGTTTCATAAATTAAAAATATTTGCTTGTGAAAGGCTTCAAAGGCGTATTCTTTCCGAACTAAGCGGTTCGGAGGGGATACGCCTTTTGTTTGTGAAAATAAAGTTGTCTGAGAAGATGGAAAAGATAGGAAATGCCCATAAAACCGAAGCAGGCAAAACTTTTTCCCTTTTGCACAAATACAGAATACGCTGAAAATTCTGCTAAAATGTATGACTTATTTGCAAAATCGAGTGGAGGAATATACAAAATATACAATAAAAATGGGGGTGTTAAGAAAATGGTAAAAAATATATCGTCAGATACCACTAACAGTCTTGACATTTTTTTGATAATCATTGATAATATATGGTATTGGAATCAATGCAGATGCTTGTTTTGGACTGAATTTTTAACAAAGGAAGGGCAAGCTTGCTTTTTTCACTTTTTACAAGGAAGAAACGGCATTTTCATGGAAACCGAAGGGAAATCAATGCTTGTGCGGGAAGGATGGTTCAATGTATTTATTATTGTTACTGCTGTGGTTTATTTTTAATGGCAGAGTAACGCCGGAAGTTGCCCTGTTTGGGATTGTAATCTGCGGCTGGCTCTATTGGTTTATTTGTAAGCACATGGGTTACAGCTTTCAGAGGGAGAAGGTGCTTGCAAAAAAGCTTCCTCTCTATCTGAAATATGTCGTTGTTCTGCTTTGGGAAATTTTTAAGGCGAATGTGGATGTGATCAAGATTATTCTTTCGCCAAAGAAAGCGGAAATTCAGCCTGCAATCGTAAAATTTCACACAGATTTGAAAAGCGAAGCCTCTTGGGTTGCTTTGGCAAATGCCATCACTCTGACACCCGGTACTTATACGGTGGAGCTGGAAAACGGAGATTATGTTATTCAGGCGCTGGATGAGGAAAAATTCGGCGAAGGTCTGGATGAGTCTGTTTTTGTAAAGCAGTTGAGAAGGTTGGAGGGATGAGCGTATGAGCGAAACAATGCACTTTATTTTGGAGGTTGCCATGTGCATATTGGCCTGCGGCATGATTTTGGCGTTTATTCGTGCGGTAAAAGGGCCTCGTTTCACAGACCGTATTGTTGCAATCAATATGATTGGCACAATGACAACGGTGATGATTGGGATTCTTTCCGCTTATCTGGGCGAAACGGCCTTGGTGGATGTTTCCTTGGTTTACACATTGCTGAGCTTCTTGGCGGTGGTTGTAATGTGTCACGTTGTTACCCTGCACCACAAGGGACGTCTGCTGTTCTTAAATAGGAAGGAAAAGGAGGCGAAGGAAAAATGTCAGTAAGAGAAATTGCTGCGGCAATCTGCATTATTATCGGTCTTTTTGTGTTCCTTTGCTCTATTTTAGGAGTTTATCGTTTTAAATATGTAATGAATCGTATGCACGCAGCGGCATTAGGGGATACCATGGGTATTTTCTTTGTCACATTAGGCCTTTTGATTTTGGGACAGGATATTTTCCACATGGCGAAATATGTCCTTATCATTCTGTTTTTCTGGTTATCCAGCCCCATTGCGACGCACATGATTGCAAAGGTAGAGATTTTGACCAACAAGGACTACGAAGAAAGGATGAAGAACAGATGAGCGAGTTTAGCGTTATCATTCAGTGGATTCTGGTGCTTTTCCTTATTGCCAGTGCCATTGGGGTATCTGTGACAAGAAATCTCTTTATGGCGGTTATCGTTTTCATGGGGTATAGCTCCGTGATGGCAATTGTATGGCTTTTCTTAGAATCTCCCGATTTGGCGATCACAGAGGCGGCTGTCGGTGCCGGTATTGATACAGTGCTTTTTTTCCTGACCTTGAAGAAGGTACACGCACTGAAGGGCACAAGGGAGGGATGATGAAATGAAGGAAGAAAAATCTTTTTGGGCGAAATTGAAGCGCTGGATTGATGGGGACGAAATTCTCATTGATGCGGATGAAATTATCGCAAGCAGAGAAAAGAAGGAAAGAACATGGGGCGAATTTCTTTACCCTGTGGAGCATATTCGCTCCAATGGGGCGTTATATTGGGTACTTTCCGTGATTGTGACGGTGGTATTCATTGCGGTTATGCTGCACGTTGTTGCGAATTTGCCGATGTTTGGCGATCCCAACAGCATTACCAACAACGAGGTTGCGGCAAGATATCTGGAGCAGGGGATTGCGGAAACGGGTGCAATCAACTTTGTGGCAGGTATGATTTTGGATTATCGTGCCTTTGATACCTTTGGGGAATCCAATGTGCTGTTTATGGCGGTCATTGCGGTGCTGATGCTGCTGCAAAGAGACAAAAACAACATTGATGCGGCAGAGGATCAGGAAATGGCAGAGGATGAAATGCTGCAGGAGCAGGATTCCAAGCTGATTCTGAAAAAGGGCGCAAAGTGCTTGGCTCCTGTGGTTATTCTTTACGGGATTTATGTTGTTTTGAACGGTCATCTTTCTCCCGGCGGCGGTTTCTCCGGCGGTTCTATTATCGGCGCAGGCCTGATTTTGTATTCTGCGGCATACGGACATAAGAAGATGCAAACCTTCTTTACCATCAAGACCTTGACCTTGACAACGGCAGCCTGCCTTCTGACCTATTGCGGCTGTAAGAGCTATTCCTTCTTTACAGGTGCAAACCATGTCGGCTGGGAGGTTCCGAAGGGGATACCCGGTGCAATTTTAAGCTCGGGCTTTATCCTGCCCTTGAATATTTGTGTCGGTTTGGTCGTTGCTTGTACGATGTATGGGTTCTATGCGTTATTTACAAAAGGAGAAGTCTGATTATGAGTCATCTGTTGACAAATTATTACGAAGCAGCTTCTGTTATTCTTTTCGGCATTGGATTCATGAACCTGCTTCTGCAAACAAATCTAATTAAAAAATTCATTGGTTTAAATATCATGGATACAGCTACCTATCTGTTCTTGGCGGCAAAGGGCTATGTGTTGGGCAGAACAGCCCCGATTTTGACAAACGGCATTATTGATGCAGAGTATTATATCAACCCGATTCCTGCCGGCCTGGTTTTGACGGGTATCGTTGTATCTGTATCTGTAACAGCGTTCTCTCTTGCTCTGGTTCTGCGGCTGTATAAGCATTACGGCTCACTGGATATGGATGAAATCCTGAGAATGATGAGAGAGGAGGAAGGGGAATAATATGGAGCATCATGTTAATTTAGTACATAATATACCTTTCTTCAGCGTCTTTTTTGCAATGTTTTGCGGCATTATCACACCGCTGTTCAAAAACGGACGCACGGCACGCCGCCTGCATGGCTTTATGGTGGGGCTTGTCGGTATCCTTTCTGTAATTCTTCTTGTGAATGTAGTCAAAAACGGAGAGGCGTTTACCTTTATGATGGGGCATTTTCCTGCGCCTTGGGGCAACGAATTAAGAATCGGGCCTCTGGAGGCATTGCTGGCGGTTTTGGTCAGTGTGGTTATGTTTTTAACCATTATGGCAGGCAGCGAACAGATTTTTAAGGAAATCGTTCCCGAAAAACAGAAATTCTATTTCATCATGCTGAATGCAACCTATGGCGCAATGCTGGCGATGACATATACAAACGATATGTTTACGGCATACGTTTTCATCGAAATTTTGACGATTGCATCCTGCACATTGATTTTGGCAAGAGGAAAAAAGCAGGCGATTGTCGGCACAACACATTATCTGGTGTTCGGCTGCATGGGCTCCGGCCTGTTCCTGCTCGGCGTTTGTATTCTGTACGGTATCACAGGGCAGCTTTTGTTCCCGCAGATGAAGGAAACGATTGCAATGCTGATGGCAACCGGACAGTATCGCTTCCCGTTGATGATTGTGGTCAGCCTGATGTTTGTGGGCTTGGGCATCAAGAGCGGCTTGTTCCCGTTCCATTCTGCATTGCCAACGGCCTATGGCTCAACCATGACAACCTCAAACGGCATTTTGTCCGGCTTGGTTTTGAAGGCATATATCATTTTGGCAATCAAGCTGGTGTTCGAGGTATTTACCATTGATACATTGGTGGAACTGAAAATTGCGGACGTTTTGTTCGCTCTGGGCGTTTTGGGCATGATTATGGGCTCCTTCTACGCAGTGCGGGAAAGCCGCCTGAAGCGTATGCTGGCATATTCCTCTGTGGCGCAGATTGGCTATATCTTCATGGGGATTGGCTTAGGCTCTGAGGCGGGGATGCTTGCGGCCTGCTTCCATGTGTTAGCGCACGCAGTTACAAAATCCATGCTTTTCCTTTGCTGTGGCACCTTCATTGAGGAGGCCGGCGGCAAGGAGCAGCTGGAAAATCTGAAGGGGGCGGCTTACAGAAACCCTCTGGCCGGAGTTGCCTTCATTGTCGGCGCAATGTCCATGATTGGTGTGCCGCTGTTTGCGGGCTTTATTTCCAAGCTGTATTTTGCGGCGGCTGCACTGGAAATGACAGGAATGCGCTTGGTTTTGGTTTTGGCGGCACTGGCAATTTCCATGATTTTGAATGCGATGTATTTCCTGCCCTCTGTGATTGCGATTTGGTCTCGCTCCGAGGAAAAGGAAAAAACAGTCAGAGTGCAGAACTCTCCGCTGTTTGCAATGGCAATGGTATTGTTTATCGTGGTAAACTTGGCACTGGGCATCGGCTATCGCCCCGTCATTGAAATTATGAAGATGGGCATTGAGCTGATTCAGCTTGCATTGTGATGAGAGAATGAGGTGAAAAAAATGAACGGATCTGTACTTTTGCTGCTCCCGATGATTTTGCCCTTCATTTTTGGTCTCATCATTGGTTTCCAAAAGGATGAAAGGCGGCGGAATATTTGGGTATTTGTCGCTATGGCTGTGGAAGCGGTTTTGGTTTGGTATCTTTGCAGCGGGGAAATGCGTTCCTTCGTGCTTTGGCGGATGACAGACCGATTGGCACTTGTTTACAAAACGGACGGACTGGCGAAATTCTTTGCCTGCCTGATCAGCGCAATTTGGCTGATTGCGGCAGTGTTCTCCATGGAGTACATGAAGCATGAGCATAAGCCTGCAAGGTTTTTCATGTTTTATACCTTCTCCTTGGCGGCATTGATGAGCCTTTGCTTCTCCGAAAACATGATGACCATGTATCTGTCCTATGAATTTATGACAATTCTGACAGCGCCCTTGGTTATTCATACCGGTACACCGGAGGCAACCCGTGCCGGCTTTAAATATCTGGGCTATTCCTTCTTTGGTGCGGGCTTAGGTCTGCTTGGGTTCTTCTTCCTGAACACCTATTGCAGAACGACCATCTTTATGCCCGGCGGCACCTTGGATATGGCTATGGTGGCAGGGAATGAAAACCTGCTGCTGCTGGTGTTCTTCCTGATGGCTTTGGGCTTTGGCTGTAAGGCGGGTATGTTCCCCCTGCACGCTTGGCTGCCGACGGCGCATCCGGTTGCACCCTCCCCTGCATCCGCAGTGCTTTCCGGTATCATCACAAAGGGTGGCATCATTGCCATCATTCGTGTGACCTATTATTTGTTCGGCGTGGATTTCCTGCGTGGCACATGGGCGCAGACGGCTCTGCTGGTGCTTTCCATTGTGACAATCTTCATGGGCTCTATGCTTGCCTATAAGGAAAAGCTGCTCAAAAAGAGATTGGCGTATTCGACGGTTTCCAACGTATCCTACGTTGTGTTTGGGCTAATGCTGATGTGTCCTGTCGGCTTTATGGGGGCTTTGCTGCAGGTGGCTTTCCATGCGGTTGCAAAGAACATCCTCTTCCTTTGCGCAGGTGCAATCATCTATAAGACGCATAAGACCTATGTTTCCGATTTGAAGGGCATTGGCAAGGAAATGCCGATTGTGATGTGGACATTTGCACTTGCGGCGCTTTCGCTGATTGGGATTCCGCCCACCGGCGGCTTTGTGAGCAAGTGGTATCTGGCGCAGGGCGGTCTGCTTCCGCAATCCGGCGCATTGGGCTTGGTCGGCGTGGTTGTGCTGATGGTCAGTGCATTGCTGACGGCAGGCTATTTGATGAGTATTGTTGTAAACGGGTTCTTCCCCGGCAAGGATTTTGATTATGCCTCCTTGCAGAAGAAGGAGCCGAATTATTTGATGACGGTGCCGCTGATTTTGTTGAGCATTGCCGTGGTTGGCTTTGGTATCATGCCGGAGCCCTTAATGCAGGCAATTCGCAGTATCAGTGGAATGATTTTCTAAGGGAAAGGGAGGAAACATTATGAACGCATTTGCGCTTTTGTTACCGGTGATCTTTCCGATCATTGCAGGTGCTTGCCTGCTGCCGGTAAAATTTAATGACAGAAAGGCACGCCAGAGGGTTGTGCTTCCGATTATCGTGCTGAATGCAATTTTTGCGCTGTATGCAATTTTCATTGCGGATGGCAGTGCAATCACATTGTTCCGCTTCAGCAACCGATTATCCTTGGGGCTGCACGTTGACGGCTTATCCAAAATCTTTGGTACGATGGTATCTCTGCTTTGGATTCCCACAACGATTTATGCCTTTGAGTACATGACGCATGAGGGGCATGAGGATAGATTCTTCTCCTTCTTTACCATGACCTTTGGTGTGGTAATCGGGATTGCCTTTGCATCGAACTTCCTGACGATGTATTTGTTCTATGAATTTTTGACATTGGTAACACTGCCTATTGTTATGCACCAGTTTGACAACAAGGCACGTCACGCAGGGAAAACATATATCCTCTACATGATGTTCGGTGCATCCCTGGCATTTATCGGGTTCGTTTTCGTGGTATTCTACGGCACAACCATAGATTTTGTTTATGGCGGCGTTTTGGATCCCGATTTGATTGTGGGCAATGAACAAATGCTGCGCTTGGTGTTTGTGCTGGCCTTCTTCGGCTTTGGTGTTAAGGCTGCGATATTCCCGTTTTATCGTTGGCTGCCGAAGGCATCCGTTGCCCCCACACCCGTTACGGCCCTGCTGCATGCCGTGGCAGTCGTAAAATCCGGTGTATTTGCGATTATTCGCTTGACCTATTACGCATTCGGTACCGAATTTTTGATTGGCACTTGGGCGCAGTATGTCATGCTGATTGCGGCATCTATCACGATTGTGTTTGGCTCGACGGTAGCGCTGAGAACACCGCACATCAAAAGAAGATTTGCATATTCCACCATTTCCAATCTGTCCTATATCATTTTCGGCGTTGCCATTATGACACCGACAGGCTTGACGGCGGGTATGCTGCACATGATTTATCATGCGGTAATCAAGATTACACTGTTCTTTACCGCCGGTGCGATTTTGTATAAAACACACAGAGAATATCTCTATGAGGTGGAGGGCTTCGGCAAGCTGATGCCGATTACCTTTGCAACCATGGCGATTACGGGGCTTGGCTTGGTGGGTGTGCCGCCGTTTGCGGGCTTCCACAGTAAATGGGCCTTGGCAACTGCCGCAACGGCAAGCGAAAATCCGATTACCTATATCGGTATCGTTGCATTGATTTTGTCCGCATTGCTGACCGCACTGTATATCTTCTCCATCATCATTCGGGCTTATTTCCCGAGAGAGAAGGAATATCCTGCGGGGTATTATGACCATGTATCCGATCCCAATAAGTATATGACGGTGCCTTTGATTGTGCTGGCTATCGTTTCGATTATCATGGGCTTAATGCCTGCAGCCTTATTGGGAATTATGAATGACGCCATTATGGGCGTGCTGTAAAGGAGGGGAGAAAGAATGGAATCTATTGTAGAAACAACGAGCTTGGTGTTGCCGTTTCTGGTGTTCTTTCCTTTCCTCGGCGCAGTGATTAGCTATATCATCGGGCGCAGCAATAAGGGTGCAAGGGATATCTGGTGTTGGATTTTATCCGCAGCTGTATTTGCTGCAAGCCTGATGCTCATTGGCAAGGAAACGGTTTATCGCCTGCAGGGCTTTTGCGGCATGGGCCTGAGCTTTGCGGCGGATGGCTTCGGGGTTATCCTTGCGGTGCTGACGGCGGCAATTTGGCTGATTACCACGCTGTTTTCCAAGGAATATATGGCGGCAGAAAGAAATCGAAATCGTTACTATTTCTTTGTGTTCCTCACATTAGGCGCAACGATGGGGATTTTCCTTTCCGCTGATTTGTTTACCACCTTTATCTTTTTTGAAATTATGTCCTTTACCTCTTTTGTGCTGGTTATGCACGATGAGGAGGCGTTTACGGTTCGATCCGCAAAGACCTATCTGGCGGTAGCGGTGCTGGGTGGTCTGGTTACGCTGATGGGCCTGTTTATGATGTATCAGAAGGCAGGCACCTTGAACATGGCAGAGCTGACCGCATTCATGCAGAGCCAAGAAAACCCGGCTGATTTTTATGCGATTGGCGTGCTGATTCTGTTTGGCTTTGCGGCGAAGGCGGGCCTGTTCCCGCTGCATATCTGGCTGCCGAATGCGTACACCGTTGCACCGGCACCCTCCAGCGCACTGCTGAGCTGCCTGCTGACAAAAACAGGTGTATTCGGCACGATTATCGTAAGCTGCAAGCTGTTCCTGCATGATGCGGCTTGGGGACAGTTTATACTGATTTTGGGCATTATCACAATGGTGCTTGGCGCAGTTTTGGCGGTGTTCTCCGTCAACCTGAAGCGCACACTGGCTTGCTCCTCTATGTCTCAGATTGGCTTTATCATCATCGCCGTCGGGATGCAGGGGCTTTTGGGCGAGCATAATGCCTTGGCGGCAAGCGGCACACTGCTGCACTTCTTGAACCACTCTCTGTTTAAGCTGCTGCTGTTTGTGGGCGCAGGTGTCATCTTTATGAACCTGAGAGAATTGGATTTGAACAAGATTCGTGGCTATGGCAAGGATAAGCCGCTGCTGAAGCTGATTTTCCTGATGCCGATTTTGGGTATCGGCGGTATCCCTCTGTGGAACGGCTATATCTCCAAGACATTGATTCATGAAAGCATGGTGGAATATATCGAGGTGCTGCATGAGGCAGGGCGGTCCATCGCCTTTATGAAGGGGGCGGAAATGCTGTTCCTGTTCTCCGGCGGGCTGACCTTGGCATATATGACAAAGATTTTTGTGTGCATTTTCATGGAGGATAACCCGTATGGCGCACCGAAGGCAGTTAAGAGCGGCCCGTATATCAGCAAGCTGATGGCTGTGATTTTGGCTGTGCTTGCACTTTGCCTGCCTGTTTTGGGTATTCTGCCTCATCAGACACAGGATGTTCTGGCGGCAATGGGCGCACATTTCATGAACGCACACACCCCCGACCATGTGATTCATTATTTCGCATGGGTAAACCTGAAGGGTGCTGTGGTTTCCATCTGCGTTGGTGCTGTGGTGTATTTCCTGTTCATCCGCAAGGTGCTGATGCGCAAGGATGCAAACGGCAATGTGGTTTATGTGGATTGCTGGCCGCAGTGGTGCAACCTGGAGGAAAAGGTATATCGTCCCGTGCTGTTGACGGTTCTGCCCTATGTGGGCGGCTTCTTCGCCCGTATCGCAGGCGATTTGCTGGACAACATCATTGCGGTTTTGCGTATCTTTATCTTTAATAATGATAACGGACGCATTATTCCTCCGGAGGATAAATATTTCTCCGCATATACGGATTATGAAAATGACCATGAAATGTATCGTGAGGGCTTTGCACAAAGTATACTGTTAATCGGTATCGGCTTAACCATTGCGGTAATTTACATCATTGTTTAAGCAAGGTTTAAGCAAAAGGATTGAGGGGCTGCAAAATGAATCTGAAAGGGATTTATTTTGCGGCTCCTTTTTGAATGGAAAAAAGAGAAAAAAGAATGGAACAACAAAAAACCCCTTGAAAATTCAAGGGGGTTTCGTAAAAAAGTGCGGCTGGTGGGACTCGAACCCACACGCTGTCACCAGCGTCAGATTTTGAGTCTGATGCGTCTGCCAGTTCCGCCACAGCCGCAAAATCAACTGCTTAGATATAATATCATAGCTTTCTGAAGATTGCAAGAGAAATTTTTGAAAATTTTAAAATATTTTTTAGCCTGCAATCACAGACAGACCTTTCTTAATTGTCCTCTAAGGAAAAACATGGATTATTTACTTGGCGTTCATACTTCGTTCAAATTCAAACAGTATAATAACGGCATAAGATAAAACAAAGCCATGAAAGATATGGAGGTATAGAATATGTACGAAAAGGACGAAAGAAATTCAAAAAAAGAGCAGGAAGAATTGGAACGCATGGAAGAAGCCATGGAGGAAATGGAGCTTGATGAAATGGAGGCCTATGCAGAGGAGGCAGAGCCGCATGTGGATGGGGAATCCATCGAAATGGAGGCGGAGGTCATTTCCGGAGAGGAAGGCGCCTATGCAGAGGAGGGCGAGAAAGCCGAGGCCTTTTCCGAGCAGAACGAGGAGGAGCAGGAATACAACGGCCCCCGTGTGAGAGAATATCATTATGAGGAAAAGGTGAAAAAGCCGAAAAGAAAGGCAAGAGGCAACGGCTGGGCAAAGCTGATTGCGGCCTGCCTGATTGTCAGCATTGCGGGCGGCTCATCCATCGGTGTCGGGTATAGTGCAATGCAGAATCACTATCAGAAGGAAAACGGCGTGCAGAATACATCCACAAGCAACACCGAAAGCGTATCCTATCTGACAGACGGGCTTTCTACGGTGGATATCGTGAAAAAGGTTAAGCCCTCGGTTGTCAGTGTATCCACCACGACCACAGGCGTAACGCAGTATATGGGGCATTTTACCGTACCCTATGAGGCAGAGGGCGCAGGCAGCGGCGTTATCTTCTATTCGGATGATGACAAGATTGCCATTGCAACCAACAACCACGTTATTGAGGGCGCAAGCTCCATTTATGTTACCTTGGATGGCGGAAAGAGCGTAGCCGCAAAGGTGGTCGGCACAAAGAGCGAATCCGACTTGGCGGTATTGTCTGTTTCTTGGAGTGACTTGAAGAAGGCGGGCGTTGAAAAGGTAACAACCGCAACCTTCGGCGATTCCGATAAGCTGGAGGTCGGGGAATGTGTTATCGCAATCGGGAATGCGATGGGCATGGGGCTTTCTGCAACAGACGGCATTGTCAGCATGAAGGAGCAGACCATCAATGTGGACGGCAATTCCTTAACCGTAATGCAGACGAGTGCGGCAATCAACAGCGGCAACAGCGGCGGTGCTTTGGTAAACAGCAAGGGCGAGGTTATCGGCATCAACACCGCAAAATATAATTCCTCCATGGCGGAGGGCATGGGCTATGCAATCCCCAGCAATCAGATTAAGCCCACTGTGGAGCAGCTTTTGGAAACAGGCACACAGCCGAAGCCCTATATCGGCATTACGGGGACAAATGCTTCTTTGTATAACCTGCCTGTCGGTGCATTGGTTCTGGAGGTTGTGGAGAATGGCCCTGCGGCAAAGGCAGGCCTGCAGTCCGGCGATATCATTACGGTTTTCAACGGCAAGGATATCAAGGATATGGACAGCTTGATGAACGCAATTGACGGGCTGAGCGTTGGGCAGAAGGTGGAAATGACGATTGTGCGGGATAACAAGGAAAACAAAACCCTGCAAATCAGCATTGCAGATAAAAACAAATAAAAACAACGAACCGAGGAAATCGGATGACATAGAAAAACTCCTATTGCGAACAGCTTGCGATAGGAGTTTTATTTCGTGCGGAAAATTAGGATTTGTTCATTGCCTTTTCGGCGAAATCGGTCACGACGATATCTGCATAGGGGACAGCCTGCTTCAGCTCATTGCCCTCTATCATAATTTTCTGGATGAGCGCAAAGCCCTCGGGGGAAACGGATGGCTCTGTTTTCCATGTGTCCTGCTTTTGATAGCGTTCCACGATGGTGGTCAGCGTTGCAAGGTCGGTTTCGGCAAACTGCGGCTGAATGACCTTGGCAATTTCTTGTGCGGTGTGGCTGTTTACCCATTTCTGCGCCTGATAGATGGCTCTGGTAAATGCCTCCACTGCTTCGGGATGTGCCTGCAAAAAGGCATCCTGCGCCATATAAACGGTATAAGGCACATAGCCGCTTGCTTCCCCCAAGGATGCGACAATATGCCCCTTGCCGCTCTGCTCAAGCGTGGTTGCGGCAGGCTCAAATTCAACGGTATAATCGCCCACATCCCCCAGAAACGCGCCTGCGGTGGAGGTAAAATCAATGTTGTTGATGATTTCCATATCCTTACCGATGGTCATGCCGTTTTCCTTGATGACATATTCCAGAACCATTTCCGGCATACCGCCCAATCTGCCGCCGATGACAGATTTTCCTTTCAAATCCTTCCATTGAAACTGCGGCTGCTTTTCTCTGGAAACCAAGAAGTTTCCTGCCCGCTGCGTGAGCTGTGCGAAGGCCTTGGGGTAGTCGCTTTTTCCCTCTGCATAGACATAAAGCCCTGCCTCTGTGCCGAGCAGTGCAATATCTGCGGAATCGGAAAGCAGGGCAGTCATGGATTTATCCGCACCGTTGCCGACGGAAACGCTGACCGCAAGCCCTTCCTTTTCAAAAAAGCCCAATTCCTGCGCCACATACTGCGGAGCATAAAAAACGGAATGAACCACCTCATTCAAGCGGATGGGTGTCAGCGCCTCCTCGGATGGCTTTGCACCGCAGCCAACCCCGATGGATAGGCACAAAAGCGCAGCCAAGCAAATTTTCTTTTTCATAAATAGTTCCTCCCAAGTGAATGATTCTGTTTCACTATATGCCGAGGGGAAGAAAAATGTATGCTGTCCTGTATTTTTTTCTGTGGCGTGTATTTTTTTCTGTGGCGGATATATTTTTTTTGGATTTTGTAGTATAATCTTTCTTAGTATGGAGAATTAGGCTTATGAAGCCTTGCAGATAAATTTTGGAATGATGGGAGACTGTTTTTATGGCTGAAAAAATCATGTTGATTGACGGCAACAGCATTGTGAACCGTGCATTTTACGGGGTTCCGCTGCTGACGAACGGCGAAGGCCGCTATACCAACGGGGTATATGGTTTTTTGAATATTTTGTTTAAGCTTTTGGATGAGGAAAAGCCCGATTATCTGGCGGTTGCGTTTGACCTGCACGCACCCACCTTCCGCCACAAAACCTTTGATGGCTATAAGGGAACCAGAAAGGGTATGCCCGATGAGCTGCGGGAGCAAATGCCTCTGCTGAAGGAGGTGCTGCAAACCATGCACATCCCTATTTTTGAGCAGGAGGGCTTTGAGGCGGATGATATTCTGGGGACGCTTTCTGCCTTGGCGGAGAAAAACGGCGTGGTGCCTGTGGTGGTTTCCGGCGACAGAGACTTGTTGCAGCTTGCGGGGGAGAGGCTGAAGGTGCGGATTCCCAAAACAAAGGGCGGACGGACAGAAACCGAGGACTATTATGCGGCAGATGTGCAGGAAAAATATGGTGTGACACCGACAGAATTTATTGATATGAAGGCGCTGATGGGGGATGCCTCCGACAATATCCCCGGTGTGCCTGGCATTGGCGAAAAAACGGCGGCGAAGATTATCGGGCAATACCATGACATTGAAACGGCGATTGCACACGCTGCGGAAATCAAGCCCAAGAAGGCATCGGAAAACCTGGCGGCCTATCAGGAGCAGGCACGACTGAGCAAATTTTTGGCAACGATTGTGCGGGATATGCCTTTGGAATGGAATAAGGATGGCTTGAAAATCGGCGATATGTTTAACCAAACGGCGTATGAGCTGGTAAAACGCTTGGAATTTAAGAGCATGCTCAGCCGTTTTGAAGGGGCGGTGTCTGCGCCCATGCAGGCAGAGAAGGTCTATCGTTTGGTTACGGACAAGGCGGGGGCAAGGGAGGTGCTTTCCTCCTTGGAGCAGGGCGAGGTCGGCTATGCGTTCCTTTATGAAAATGAGGAGGGGCTTGGCTTGGCGCTTTATCAGCAAAGGCTGGGCGGTGTCTGGATTGAGGCCTCCATGCAGCTTTTGATGCAGGAAATTTTGGAGCTGTTTCAGCCCTTTTTTACGGATGAGGCGTATCGCAAAATCGGGCATGATGTGAAAAGGGATATTCGCTTTCTGCGCAGCTATGGCTATGATGGCTTTACGGCGGAATTTGATACTGCCATTGGGGCATATATCCTCAATGCGACAGGCAGCTCCTATGAATATGATGACATTGCGGCAGCCTTTCTGAATGAAACCTATCCTTCGCAGGAGGAGGTATTCGGCAAGGGCAGAGCGAAAAAGGCATTTGCGGTGTTGCCGGAGCAGGAGCGGACAGCCTTTGCCGCAAGGCAGGCGGAGATTTTCTTCCATGCAAGAGCGGTGATGGATGAAAAGCTGAAGGAAAACGAGCAGACAGAGCTGTTTTATGACATGGAAATGCCGCTGATTGCTGTTTTGGCGGATATGGAAAAATACGGCATTAAGGTGGATCGGGCGGCACTGCTGGCGTATCAAAAGCGGCTGGGCGAAAGCCTGGAGGGCATGGAGGAGGAAATCTATGCTTTGGCGGAGGAACGCTTTAACATCAACTCCCCCAAGCAGCTGGGTGTCATTCTTTTTGAAAAGCTGGGGCTGAAGGGCGGTAAAAAGACCAAAACGGGCTATTCCACAGCGGCAGATGTTTTGGAAAAGCTGCGGACGGAGCATCCCATTGTGGAGCATATTTTGCATTACAGACAGCTTGCAAAGCTGAAAAGCACCTATGCGGATGGGCTTTTGGCTGTGATGAATCCCGAAACGGAGAAGATTTATTCCACCTTTAACCAAACCATTACGGCAACAGGCAGAATTTCCTCCACAGAGCCGAATTTGCAAAATATCCCTGTCCGCTTGGAGCTGGGCAGAGAGCTGCGGAAGATTTTTATTCCCGAAAGTGCGGATTTTTGCTTTTTGGATGCCGATTATTCGCAGATTGAGCTGCGTGTGCTGGCGCATATCTCCGGGGATGAAAGCCTGATTGCAGCGTTCAAAAGCAATCAGGATATCCACCGCATGACAGCCTCGCAGGTGTTCCATGTGCCCTTTGATGAGGTGACGGAGCTGCAAAGAAGCAATGCAAAGGCGGTCAATTTCGGCATCATCTACGGCAAGGGGGCCTTCTCCTTGGGGCAGGATTTGGGCATCAGCCGCAAGGAGGCGGAGGAGTACATCAATGCTTACTTCGCAAGATATCCCAAAATCAAGACCTTTATGGACAGCACCATTCAAAACGGAACGAAAAACGGATATGTTTCAACGCTTTGGAACCGCCGCAGAAATATGCCTGAGCTGCAAAGCAGTAATTTCATGCAGAGGGCGGCAGGCGAGCGTGCGGCAATGAATATGCCCATTCAGGGCACTGCCGCAGATATTATTAAGCTTGCCATGATAAAGGTGCATCGTGCGCTGCGGGAGGGCGGCTATCGTTCCCGCTTGATTTTGCAGGTGCATGATGAGCTTTTGATTGAAACGGAACAGACGGAGAAGGATGCCGTTGCAAAAATTTTGAAGGAAAACATGGAGCAGGCGGCAGATTTGTTGGTTCCCTTGGATGTGGAGGTGCATGAGGGTGCATCTTGGTTTGAGGCGAAATAAAAAAGAGGGGAAACGAAATGAAGGTAATCGGTTTGACAGGCGGCACAGGCAGTGGCAAAAGCGTGGTTAGCAAAAGCCTTGCGGCTGCCGGTGCAGTGGTGATAGATGCGGATAGGATTGCACATGAAATTATTTTGAAGGGCGAGCCTGCATATACGGAAATTGTCAATTTTTACGGAACGGAAATTCTGGATGCGGAGGGGAACATCATCCGCAAAAAACTGGGAGAAATTGTGTTCCATGATGCGAAAAAGCTGGCATTTCTTAATCAGTGTACCCATAAGTATATCTGTGCGGAGGTGGACAGACAAATTGCTGCGGCCAAGCAGGCGGCTGTCGCAAAGGAGATTGTTTTGGATGCGCCGCTTTTGCTGGAGGCAGGGCTGGAAAGCCGCTGTGATGCGGTTTGGGTGGTCTATGCCGAGCCTGAGGTGCG
This sequence comes from uncultured Anaerotignum sp., assembly GCF_934277605.1. GTDB lineage: Bacteria > Bacillota > Clostridia > Lachnospirales > Anaerotignaceae > Anaerotignum_A. The sequence goes on along the minus strand of NZ_CAKQVD010000001.1, from coordinate 2,660 downwards.
TGCGAAGCGTGTGATGGAGCGGGATGGTGTCAGCTATGCGCTTGCAAAGGCACGCATTGCCAACCAGAAAAGCTGGGAGGAATATAAGCAGGCGGCATCGGTTGTGATTGATAACAGCAGGGACATTGCGTATTTGCAGGGGCAGTTGGATAAAATTTTGAAAACGATATAAAAGGAAGCATGGAAGAATGATTCGATTCATAAAAAGATTGTTTACGCTGGCTGTGGTCTTGGTGCTGCTGGCGGCGTTTGGGTATTCAGTGGTGTTGCCGAGGGTGCTGCCATTGAAATATCAGAATATTGTTGAGACCTATGCCGAGCAATATCGGTTGGAGGAGGCATTGGTCTATGGGGTAATCTTTTGTGAAAGCCACTTTGAGCAGGCGGCTGTTTCCCCTGCGGGTGCCATCGGGCTGATGCAGGTGACGGAGGAAACGGGCAAATGGGCGGCGGCACAGCTTGGGATGAACCCCGATACCGTTGATTTGACCGATCCCGATACGAATATTCATATCGGCTGTTGGTATTTAAGCTGGCTGAATGAGAAATTCGGCGGTGTTTCGGAAACGGTTTTGGCAGGCTATAATGCGGGGCATGGCAGTGTTGCCCGTTGGCTTGCGGATGAAGAAATGAGCTGGGACGGCATAACCTTGGATGAAATTCCCTATGGGGAAACGAAAAGCTATGTGAAAAGAGTGAAGCTGGCAGAGCAGGCATATCGTTTGCGGTTCCGTCTGCAAGCGTTTTTGGAAGGAAATGAAGAATGATGAAAAAAAGGATTTGGCTCCTTTTGCTGATTTTTTGCCTTGGGTTAGGCGGCTGCGGCAAAAAGGAGGAGCAGATAAAGAAAAATGTTTCCGATACGGAGGAATCCATAACATCGAAGGAGGCAATGCTGACGCTTTCCATGCGGATTCCCGAAACCTTAAATCCGCTTTTGAACAGGGAGGAAACGGTTGACCGTATCCTTAAGCTGCTGTATCTGCCATTGATTGATTTTGATGAGAGCGGAAAGCCCTCCCCCGCAGTTGCGCAGGATTGGGAATTTTCCGCAGACGGCGGCAGTCTTTCCATCAATTTAAACAGCAATCTGAAATGGCAAAACGGCAGTCCGGTTACGGCGGATGATGTGGTGTATTCCGTCAACACACTGCGCAGTGCGCCGGAGGATGCGGTCTATAAGCAGGCAATGAATTATGTGAGCGGCTGCAGCAAAACGGGCGAATATTCGGTTGTGGTTAGCTTCCGTGATACGTTCAGCTCGAATATCAATGCCTTGCGCTTTCCCGTGATTTGTGCCGCAGGGCAGGGCGAGGCGGATAAGACACCGATTGGCGATGGCCCCTATCAGATAAAAAGCTATCGGCAGGCATCGGAGCTGAAGCTTTCCGCAAACCCCTCCTATTACAACGGGGAGCCGAAGATTTCTGAAATTCGGGTTAAAATGACCGCAGGAGAGGAGACGGATATCAACGCCTTTGAGCAGGGAATGACGGATGTGCTTGTGACAAATGCCATGGAGGCAGGGAAATATGCAGATGAAAGCGTTTCCGGTATTTATCAGTTTACCTCCAATCAATATGATTTTATCGGCTTTAACTTCCGCAAGGAGGTGTGGCGGGATAAGGCGGTGCGGCAGGCGGTTGCCTATGCGCTGCCGCGGGAGAACCTGAAGGAAAGCGTTTATTTGAATTATGCCGCCATGACAAACACCCCCATCAACCCGAAAAGCTGGCTTTATGAGGAAAATGTGGCGACCTATGAATATAATCCCACGATGGCAACAACCTTCTTGAAAAACAGCGGTTGGACGGATGCGGATAAGAACGGCAGGCTGGAAAATGAAAGGAACGGCATAAAGCAAAGCCTGCAGGCAACCATTTTGGTAAACCAGGAGAATACGGGGCGGGTGCAGATTGCCTCCAAAATGAAGGAGGAGCTGACAGCCATCGGCTTTGAGGTTACTGTGGATAAGGTGGATTTTGAAACCTATCGGCAGAAATTGGAGAACGGACAATTTGATTTGGTTGTGGGCGGCTGGAAATGCTCTGAAATAACGGATTTGACGCCGTTTTTCAGCACCGGAGGCAGCTTGAATTATATCGGTTACAGCGATGCGGATGTGGATGCACTGCTTGAGGGTGCAAGGAAGGCTGTCGGCGAAGGACAGACGCTTTTGGCTTATAGCAGTTTGCAAAAAAAATTGGCGGAGGAATTGCCGTATATCAGCATTGCATATCGCAACAAGGCTGTGTTTGCCTCGAAAAATGTCGGAGGAGAGGTTCATCCTGTGGAAAGCAATGTGTTCCGTGGGATTGAAGCATGGACGTATCAGAAGGGGGAATAAGGATGTCTGAAATCAGAATCAATCCTTTTACAGAGGAGATGTCACTTTATGCGGAAAACAGAAGGAACCGTCCCTATGAATTTGTCCATAATACAAAAAGAAAGCATACAAGCAGTGAGGGCTGTCCCTTTTGCGGCGGCCATGAGGCTTGGACGCCCGATGCCATTTATCAGGATGGACCGGACGGTGCATGGCAAATGCGCGTGTTCCCGAATAAATTTCCGACTGTCCGAGAGGATTGTGAGGAGGCTGTCAAGGAGCCGTTTTATACGCAGGCGGCAGGCAGGGGCAGGCATGAGGTTTTGGTGGATAC